>NZ_JBHUMZ010000008.1:0-114843 GCF_042685285.1 Piscibacillus salipiscarius
TTAAACGGTTGACGGTCATTAAAAAAGCCCCTTTAGGGGCATGTTGGTAATGTGCCCTTATAGGGCGAAACTAAAACCGCCCGTTCTACGGGCGGATATTTACTTGGAATAAAAATATGAGGAGGATCAAGGGTGAAAGAACGATTAAAAGAAATTAAAAATGAAGCGTTGGAACAAATCCAATCTGCTGCTGATGAAAAAAAGCTTCAAGACGTGAGAGTTTATTTCTTAGGGAAAAAAGGTCAAATAACTGAAGTTTTAAAAGGGATGGGGAAGCTTTCAAAAGAGGAACGTCCCGTTATAGGGCAATTAGCTAATGAAGTACGAGACGAAATAACTGAAGCATTAGAGAGCAAACAAACTAAATTAGAACAAGCTGCATTAGAACAACAACTAAAAGAAGAATCAATTGACGTCACGCTACCTGGTCGTCCCGTTCAAGCAGGTGGACCACATTTATTAAGAAATGTGATTCGTAATATTGAAGATCTATTTACAAGTATGGGTTACGCGGTTGCGGAAGGTCCGGAAGTCGAGACGGACTTCTATAACTTTGAGTCACTAAATTTACCTAAGAACCACCCTGCTCGTGATATGCAAGATACGTTCTTTATTACGGAAGAATTATTAATGCGTACTCAAACTTCACCAGTTCAAGCGCGTACACTTAGAAAGCATGAGGGCCAAGGTCCAGTAAAAATTATTTGTCCTGGTAAAGTGTATCGCCGTGATACAGATGATGCCACGCACTCACACCAGTTCACGCAAATTGAAGGGTTATACGTTGATGAAAATATTCGGATGAGTGATCTGAAAGGTACATTAAATACGTTTGCTAAACACATGTTTGGCGAGGATCGTGCCATTCGCCTGCGCCCGAGCTTTTTCCCCTTTACAGAACCGTCTGTTGAGATGGACATTTCTTGTAAAATTTGTCACGGCGAAGGTTGTTCTGTATGTAAAGGTTCAGGCTGGATCGAAATTTTGGGAGCAGGTATGGTTCATCCAAATGTACTTGAAATGGCAGGCTTTGATTCAAAGAAATATTCAGGATTTGCTTTTGGAATGGGTCCAGAGAGAATTGCCATGTTGAAGTATGGTGTTGAAGACATTCGTCATTTCTACACGAATGATGTTCGATTCTTAAAGCAATTCCATGGGGTATAAGGGAGGAGTGAATAAGAGATGTTAGTATCAAGAAAATGGTTAGAACAATACATTGATTTAGATGAAATTAATACTCATGATTTAGCTGAGGCAATGACAAAGAGTGGGCTCGAGGTAGAAGAGGTTAGAGGACCTATTTTAAATGATGACAAAATCGTCGTAGGTTATGTTAAGGAATGTGTTCAGCATCCGAATGCAGACAAATTAAACCTGTGTCAGGTGGATGTTGGAGAAGGTGAGCTTTCACAAATCGTATGTGGAGCTCCGAATGTGTCAGAAGGTCAGCATGTTATTGTTGCTAAGCCTGGAGCACGCTTGCCGGGTGGCATGAAAATTAAAAAAGCTAAACTGCGTGGTGAAGCATCAGAAGGTATGATTTGCTCTCTACAAGAGTTAGGCTTTGATGAAAAAAATGTACCAGAAGAATTTAAAAATAGTATTTATGTCTTTAACGAAGAGGTTAATGCTGGGGAGCGGGCGTGCCCATTATTAAATCTTGATGATGAAATTATTGAGATTGAACTGACAGCAAATCGATCTGATTGCTTAAGTATGATTGGTGTCGCTTATGAGGTTGCAGCTATTTATGAAAAAGAGATAAAACTGCCTGAACCAGATGTACTCATGGAACAGGAGCTTTCAAGTGAGTATGTTTCAGTTGAGATTCAAGATGAGAAGGCTAATCCGTATTATGGTGCATGGATTATTAGGGACCTTAACATACAAACATCACCGCTTTGGTTACAAAATCGATTAATAAGTGCAGGTATCCGCCCAATTAATAATGTAGTAGACGTAACGAACTATGTTTTAATGGAATATGGCCAGCCGTTGCACGCATTTGATTATGATCGATTTGGCTCTAAAAAGGTTGTCACACGAATGGCCCAAGACGGTGAGACTATTAAGACGTTAGATGGAGAAGAACGTACATTATCATCCAACCACCTTGTCATTACTAATGGTCATGAAGCCCATGCAATTGCTGGTGTTATGGGCGGAGAAGATTCGGAAGTTCAAAATAATACTACAACGATTCTTCTTGAAGCAGCATACTTTAACCCAGGGGTTGTTCGTCAAGGTTCTAAAGATCATGGACTACGAAGCGAAGCAAGTGCGCGCTTTGAAAAAGGAATTGACATAACTCGTGTTAAAGAAGCAGCGACAAGAGCAGCTGAACTATTAGTTGAAGTCGCTGGAGGGAAAGTACTCGGTGAACTAGTTGAAGCAGGATCTACTGATTGGACACCTGAGACTGTAACGTTTAATGCTAAAGAAATTAATCAAAAAATCGGTACGGACATTACAGTTGATGAAATGAAAAATATTATAGAACGATTACGATTTGATTTTGAAGTGGATGGCGAAACATTCACGGTGAAAGCTCCAGCACGCAGACAGGATATTGCTATCAAAGAAGATATGGTAGAAGAAATAGCACGATTATATGGTTACGATCGTATTCCATATACATTACCAGTTGGGGTGATGAAACAAGGTGGCCTAACAAAACGCCAGAAACTGCTTAGAGAAGTGAACCATTATTTACAAAAAGCAGGTCTGAATGAATCTTTAACTTATTCACTTACAAAAGAAGAATGGTCTAATCAATTTGTTAGCCCAGAAATTAAGAATCAAGGTTATGAACCAGTCGGCTTAGCACTGCCTATGACAGATTTACACAGCCATCTAAGATTAAGTGCCTTACCTGAGCTATTATCAAGTGTTCAGCATAATGTTGCAAGGAACCAATATAATGTCGCACTTTATGAAGTCGGCTCCATTTATTTACAAGAACAAAAGGGTGAACAACCTTCCGAAAACATACGAGTGGCAGCTGCTGTGACAGGTCTATGGGAAAACCACCCTTGGCAAGGTGAAAAGAAACCAGTTGATTTCTTTGTGATCAAAGGCATCTTAGAAGGTTTATTTAACCATTTATTAGATGACGAAGTTGTGTTTGAAAAAGCTGAATTAGAGCGTATGCACCCAGGTCGTACGGCACTAATGAAACTAAATGGAGAGGTCATTGGTTATGTTGGCCAACTCCATCCTTCAGTACAAAAAGAGTATGATTTAGATGAAACTTATGTATTCGATTTAAATTTAGATCGTGTATTAAACGCGGTTACTGGTCAAGAATCTTATCGTATGATTACGAAGTATCCGGCGATTGCTCAAGATTTAGCGTTCGTCGTTGATCGTGAACTACCAGCTAAACAATTAGAAAAAGCGATTCTTGATCAAGGTCAGCCTCATTTAGAGTCGGTACGTGTCTTTGATGTTTATCAAGGTGAGCATATGGAAGAAGGTAAGAAATCAATTGCCTTTAATTTACTCTTCCAGAATGATGACCGTACACTTAAAGATGAAGAAATTGAGGAAGCAAGACATGCGATTGTTAAACATTTAGAAAATGAATACAATGCAGTGCTAAGAGGTTAATGTATAAAATAAGAGAAACACTTATCAGAAACTTGAAAAATAGTTGATAGGTGTTTCTCTTTTATATTATTTTGCTTGAGCTTTTTGAGTATTTGCAAAATGTACTTTCGCAACTTGATTTAAGTAATTTTGACCTTTTATATCAATAATTCTTTTAATTTGCTGGTCAACGACTTTTGAGGCTCCTTTTTGCAGTTCAAAGCCAACATCTTTTGAGAGCCGGTTCATTTCATAAATAAATCGATATCTCGCAATCATAGAAGCAGCTGCAACGGACGTTGAGTAGCTCTCTGCTTTCGTCATAAAGGTTAATCCAGTATGAGACGTTTCCCCTGTTGCTTTAACGTGATTATGAAAAATTTCAGGCTTGCAGAACTGGTCTATTAGAATACCGCTTGGATTAATGGAACCGTCTAACTTATTTAATACATTTTTTATTGCGTGATGATGCATCCAAGCTTTCATTCGTCCTTGAGACCACCCACGGCGCTGTAATTTATTATATTTTTCATTATTTAACGTGAGTGAGCTATAAACGATATCTGTTTTTAAAATATCTTTAACAATTGATTTTATGGTTGGGTCTTTCATGGTTTTGGAGTCTTTAACACCTAATTCTCTTAGTAAAGCCTGTTGCCTTTCAGTTGCGTATACAGCCGCTACTGTGATGGGTCCGAAATAATCACCTGTACCCGCCTCATCAGATCCGATGTGATCTCGATTTATAAAATCTGGAACATTTTTTGTCGGTGTTTTAGCTGATTTAGAGTTAGTTTTACTACTCGTTCCCCATTTACTCGCTTCCTTATGATGATCAGCACCTTGGAACATAACTTTGCCGGATTCATAAGCTGTAATTTTGCAACCGTTTAGTGTAGCGCTGAGCACTGAATAAGGTGGCTTATTAGATTCACGGTAAGGTGAATAGTGGTTAACTAATCTTTTCATTTCTTCTGGTTTTAGTTTAATAACAGTTTGTCCCATATTTTTGCTCCTTTGTTTGTGCTATTCTTATTATATCATTGTGCCAATATCTATGAATCCTTATAATCTACTTTCCCAATTCTATTAAAACGTGTTACTATATGGAATAGAAATGTATTTGAGGAGGACTCGTGATGTCAGAGTCAAGCAAAAATAGAATCACAGTCGAAATAAGTAATCGTAAATTTACTGTTGTCGGTGAAGAGTCTACTGAACATATTAAAATGGTCGCAAGCCTTGTGGATCAGAAAATGGAAGAGCTACGTTATGTGAAGCCTTCTTTAGATACATCACAATTAGCTGTACTAACTGCTCTAAATACCATGAGTGATTATTTAAAATTAAAAGAAGAATACAACGCACTAGTACAGAAAGAAAGGAAGAAAAACAGACGATAAAATGGTTAGCTTAATACTTTTAATACTATTAATATTAGGTTTTTTAATTGGCTTAAAAAGAGGATTCATTTTACAAATACTACATATTACTGGTTTTATCGTAGCTTTTGTGATCGCATTAATGTATTTTAGAGATTTAGGTGCTCACCTGGAGCTGTGGATTCCATATCCTGAATTAAGTGAAGAATCTTTCTGGGGAGAAGTATTTAATTCAGTAGATTTAGAATATGCTTTCTATAACGCGGTTGCGTTTATCGTTATTTTTATGGTGGTCAAAATTGTTATGCAAATTATAGCCAATTTGCTAGATTTTGTTGCTCACCTCCCCATCTTAAACAGTGTGAATAATTTACTTGGTGCGATTTTAGGTTTTGTAGAAATGTATGTCATTTTATTTGTAATTTTATTCTTTGCATCACTTGTTCCTGTAGGAATGGTTCAAGATTTAGTTAACGACTCTGCTCTTGCAACATTTATGATCGAACAAACTCCGGTTATTTCGGAACAATTAAAAGATAAATGGTTTACAACCGTAAACTGATCAAAGAGGGGTTAACTCATCATGGTGAGTCAACCTCTTTCTTTTGTGTATGATTTGTTTTGAACTAGTTTCGACTATAAAATGAGCGTAGGTAGTTATCGCTAAAATTAAAGGTGGTTACTATAAATGGATAAAAAACAGGTAATTAAACATTTAGAGACAATTGCGACTTACTTAGAACTAAAAGGTGAGAACGCCTTTAAAATATCAGCTTACCGAAAAGCAGCTCAAGCGTTGGAGAGGGACGACCGCTCCTTAAATGAAATTGATGATTTTGGTGCTTTATCTGGAATTGGTAAAGGAACCAAAGCGATCATTGAAGAGTTTATTAACAATGGTCAAACAGAAACATTAAGTAAGTTAACTGAAGAGGTTCCGAAAGGGTTGATTCCTCTTTTAAAAATACAGGGTCTTGGCGGGAAAAAGCTTTCTAGATTGTATCAAGAGCTTGGCGTCATCGACGAAGCGACGTTGCGTAAAGCGTGTGAAAACGGTGAAGTTGAGACGATGAGTGGATTTGGGAAAAAATCAGTTGAGAAGATTCTAAAAGCTTTAGACGACGCTCAATTACGTCCAGAGCGACTACCGGTCTCTTATGTTATTCCAATTAAAGAGGAAATTGAAGCTAGGCTCAGACAGATGAACCATATATTAGATTTTTCCATTGCTGGTTCACTGCGTAGGTTAAAAGAAACAGTTAAGGATCTTGATTTTATTGTTGCAACTGAACAACCAGAACAAGTAGCAGAACAACTTGTTCAATTACCGAATGTTATAGAAGTTGTTTCTAAAGGAACGACTAAAGTGACTGTGTTGGTCGATGGAGAATGGAACTTATCTGTAGATTTTAGATTAATTGAGCCAGATCACTTTATTACAACCTTACACCATTTTACAGGCTCTAAAGATCATAACGTTGAAATGAGACGTATTGCTAAAGATAAGGGCTATAAAATAAGTGAATACGGTATTGAAGAATCCGAATCGGGGAAAATTCACACATTTTTAACTGAGAAAGATTTTTTCGAGTTTCTAGATCTACCTTACCTTCCACCAGAAGTACGGGAGACTGGAGAAGAGTGTGAACTTAATTCCCTACCTGAATTGGTTGATTTACAACATATTCGTAGTGACCTCCATATGCACACTACTTGGAGTGATGGTGCACAATCTATCGATGAAATGGCAAAGAAAGCTATTGAAAGAGGTTATGAGTATATCGTTATTACGGATCACTCTAAGTTTTTACGCGTTGCTAATGGTCTTAACGAAAAACGAATATTAGAGCAGCAGGCCAAAATTAAAGAGTGGAATGAAAGCCATTCTGATTTAACTATTCTCTCTGGAATTGAGATGGATATATTACCAAATGGAGAATTAGACTTTAGTGAAGATTTCTTAAGTCAACTAGATTTTGTGATCGCATCCATTCATTCAAGCTTTAACCAGTCTGAAGAGAAAATCATGGAGCGTCTAATGGCAGCAATCGATTGCCCATACGTAGATATGATTGCTCATCCAACAGGTCGATTGATTGGAAAAAGAAATGGTTATTCTGTAAACTTAGAACAGTTTATTAAACGTGCTGCCGAAACGAACACCATTATTGAATTAAATGCGAACCCAAATCGTTTAGATTTATCTTGGGATTGGTTAAAAGTTGCGCAAGATCAAGGAGCTAAAATAGCCATTAATACAGATGCTCATAATTTTAAAATGTTAGATGATATGAAAATAGGAGTACAAGCTGCACGCAAAGGTATGATTATGAAAGACTCTGTCGTTAATACGTGGAATTTAGATCAATTGTTAGGTTTTTTAAAGCAGAAAAAAGGTGATTAACAGTGAATGAAAAAATCCTTAATCAATTAGAATTTAAGAAAATAAAAGAGTGGCTAGAAGGACATGCAGCTACAAGCTTAGGTAAAGAGCTCGCTTTAAAAACATTCCCGTCAACTAATTTAGATGAAGTTGTTCAGTGGCAAGAGGAAACGGATGAAGCGGTAACGATTTTGCGTTTAAAAGGTCATGTACCCTTAGGCGGAATAAGTGATATAAGACCAGCGATTAAACGAGCTGAAATTGGCGGGACCTTAACTGCTAATGAATTAATGAGTGTCGCTAATATGTTATATGCCGTCAAACAGTTACAGAGTTTTATCGAAAGTTTAGAGGAAGAGTCACTACCAATTATAAAAGGCTATATAGATGAGCTTGTGACGTTAAATCAGCTAGAACGTTCAATTAAAAATTGCGTTGATGATCATGGTCACATTATGGATGGGGCATCTAGTAAGCTTAGAACAATTCGAAATCAAATTCGAACTTATGAAAGTCGTGTACGTGACCAACTAGATTCTTTTACTAAATCAAAAAGTAATATGTTATCAGACTCCATTGTAACGATTCGTAATGACCGTTATGTGTTACCAGTTAAACAGGAATATCGGTCATCTTTTGGGGGTATTGTTCATGATCAATCAGCGTCAGGACAAACGTTATTTATAGAACCTCAAGCAGTCGTCGACTTAAATAATAAATTACAAGAAGCAAGACTTGCTGAAGAGCAAGAGATTGAGAAAATTTTACGAGAACTGACGAGTTACGTTCAGGCTGACTCAGAAGAATTAAGACATAATGTCGACCTTCTTCAAAAAATTGATTACATCGTAGCAAAAGGTAAATTATCAAGACAGCTTAAAGCAGCTAAACCGAAAATGAACCAAAACGGGTTTATTAAAATGCAGCAAGCAAGGCACCCTCTCATTTCAAACGATGAGGTCGTTAGTAATGATATTGAAATTGGACAAGATTACACAGCAATTGTTATTACTGGACCGAACACAGGTGGTAAAACAGTCACTTTGAAGCTGGTAGGTCTTTGCACGTTAATGGCTCAATCTGGCTTACAAATACCTGCTTTGGATGGTTGTGAGTTAGCTGTATTTGATCATGTCTTTGCGGATATTGGTGATGAACAATCAATTGAACAAAGCTTAAGTACGTTTTCTTCACATATGAGTAACATTGTTCAAATATTAGAAGATGTTAACCATAATTCGTTAGTGCTGTTCGATGAGTTAGGCGCAGGTACAGATCCTCAAGAAGGTGCTGGACTTGCGATGGCAATTTTGGATTATGTGATTGAACGACAAGCACGAGTGATTGCGACGACACACTATCCAGAACTCAAAGCTTATGGTTATAATCGCGAAGATGTGATTAATGCTTCGGTTGAATTTGATGTACAGACGTTAAAACCAACATACCGACTATTACTAGGTGTACCAGGACGTAGTAATGCGTTTGATATTTCTAAGCGATTAGGATTGAGTGAAGGTATTATCGAAAAGGCCAAATCAATGGTTAATGAAGATTCAAGATCGGTTGAAAATATGATTACTTCGCTTGATCAATCAAGGCGTCAGGCAGAAAGCCGATTTGAAGAAGCCAATCAATATTTAATTGAAGCACAAGAACTACACAATAGTTTAAAACGAGAGTACGAACAATATATTAAACATAAAGAACAGCATATGAGTAAGGCTAAAGAAAAAGCACGCACGATTGTTGATAAAGCAGAGGATGAAGCGGAGGCCATACTAGAAGAAATTCGGTCAATGAAAGATCAAGCTCAAGTGAAAGAGCATCACTTTATTGATGCGAAAAAGAAATTATCAGATCAGAAAGAACAATTTAAAGACAAGGAAAATGAGCCTAGGAAGGAATCTAAAACGATTCATCAGTTTCAGCCAGGAGATGAAGTTCATGTTCTCTCATTTAACCAAAACGGCCACATTGTAGAACAAAAAAATGATCATGAGTATGAAGTACAACTTGGTATATTAAAAATGAAAGTACCTACTAAACAACTTGAGTTTATCAAAAGGCCAGATCCTTTAAAAACAAAGCCAGTTGCATCGGTTAAAGGTAGTGCTTATCATGTGAAGCCTGAATTAGACTTAAGAGGGGAACGCTATGAAGATGCACTTCAACGTTTAGAGAAATATTTAGATGAAGCGTTATTAGCTAATTATCATCAAGTCTCTATTATACACGGTAAAGGAACCGGAGCTCTTATGAAGGCTGTTCAAAATTTTGCAGATGAACACCGTTCAGTTAAAGGAAAACGATTTGGCCATCCAAATGAAGGTGGAAGTGGTGTTACAATTTTAGAACTTAAATAGTCTAATTAGTTAGAGAATGGCATATGTATGAAATGAGGTAAATATTTTATGGAAACATTGGCAAAGGTGTTAATGGTTGTTGCAATCGTATTCATCATTGTTGGGGTCATCTTTTTAATTTATAGCTAATATTAAAGTAGTTCACGAAGCACAGTAAGGTTTATAGGTCTCGTGAACTACTTTTTTATATTTGTTTTTTATCTGATAATTAGAATAATTATTTTAATTTTGTCGAATTATTGTTTATAATATTAATTAGTATATACTAAAGGAGGCTGTTAATAGTGGGGGTAGATTTATCAAAACCGTGGTTTAAGAACTATCCTGAAGAGGTTCCTAGGTCTATTGAATATGACAAAAGACCTTTACAGGATTTCTTAAAAGATGCTGCAGAGAAGTTTCCGGATAAAGTGGCTATTCATTTTATGGGGAAAGAGTTAACTTATGAAGAGGTTTTTAACTCTGCAAAGAAATTCGCAAGTTATCTGCAAGGACTTGGATTAGAAAAAGGTGACCGCGTTGCGATCATGCTTCCGAACACACCACAATCCGTTATATCGTACTATGGTGCACTGTTAGGTGGAGCAGTTGTGGTTCAAACCAACCCGTTATACACGGAACGTGAATTGGAATACCAGTTAAAAGACTCTGGTGCAAAATTCCTAGTTTGTTTAGATATTTTGTTACCTAGAGCGAATAATGTAAAAGATGATACAGATTTAGAACACATTATTGTAACCGGTATCAAAGATTACTTGCCTTTTCCCAAAAATTTAGTTTATCCTTTCATTCAAAAAAGAGAATATAACATCGTTGTAAAACCAGAACATAAAGGGGATACACATGTATGGACGAAGATGTTAGAAGAAGCGAGTACGGATTATACAGCCTATGACGTAGACCCCCAAGAAGATCTTGCTCTCTTACAATACACAGGTGGAACGACTGGTTTTCCAAAAGGTGTTATGCTAACACACTTGAATTTAGTTTCGAATACACAAATGTCTCGTCATTGGGTGTATAAAGCTGAATATGCTAATGAAGTCGTTTTGGGAATATTACCGTTTTTCCATGTGTACGGTATGACAGCTGTTATGAATTTGTCAGTGATGATGGCTCAGAAGATGGTATTAGTACCTAAGTTTGATGTTGATACAGTGTTAAAATTAATAGAGAAGCAAAAACCATCATTATTCCCGGGTGCACCGACAATTTATATTGGGCTATTAAATCATCCTAAATTAAAAAATTATGATTTGTCTTCAATAGAAGCTTGTTTAAGTGGCTCTGCACCACTGCCTGTAGAGGTTCAGCAACGTTTTGAGAAGGTAACTGGAGGTAAATTGGTTGAAGGATATGGATTAACTGAATCATCCCCTGTAACCCATTCTAACTTAATTTATGAAAACAGAAGAGCAGGTACAATCGGACTCCCTTGGCCTGATACAGATGCGAAAATCTTTAAATCCGACACTCTAGAAGAATTACCTATAGGTGAAGTTGGTGAAATTGCCGTTAAAGGACCTCAAGTTATGAAAGGCTATTGGAACCGACCAGATGACACAGCTAACACATTAAAAGATGGCTGGTTATTAACTGGTGATATGGGATACATGGATGAAGATGGTTATTTCTATGTAGTTGACCGTAAAAAGGATATGATTATCGCAGGTGGGTTTAATATATACCCGCGAGAAGTTGAAGAAGTACTCTATGAGCATGAGTCGATTGCAGAAGCAGTTGTCGCAGGAATTCCTGATCCTTATCGCGGTGAAACGGTTAAAGCGTATATTGTATTAAAAGATGGCGAACAACTAACTGAAGAAGAATTAAATCAATATTGTCGTGAGAACCTAGCAGCGTTTAAAGTTCCGAAGCTATATGAATTTAGAACAGAATTACCAAAAACAGCTGTAGGAAAAATTCTTAGAAGAAAATTAGTGGATGAAGAGAAAGAAAAAATGAAAACAGAAGAGGCAAATTCAACATCTTAGTTGACAGCAATTCAATTTGCTTATATTATGATAAGTGAATGACCATTCATTCAGTTTCAAGGAGTACTATTATGAAGAACAATAAACCAAAATATAAAAAAATTATTGATGCAGCCGTAGAAGTTATAGCTGAAAATGGTTACCACGCATCACAGGTTTCTAAGATTGCTAAGCGAGCTGGCGTCGCAGATGGCACAATTTATTTATACTTCAAAAATAAAGAGGATATACTTGTTTCTGTTTTTCAAGAAAAAATGGGGCAGTTTATTTCACGAATTGAAGATGTTATTGTCGATCATCATTCAGCTGATGAAAAGCTTTACAATCTCATAGAGATGCATTTTCGTCAGCTATCTGAGGATCCCTCACTTGCCATTGTTACTCAGCTAGAACTAAGGCAATCCAAAAAAGAATTACGCATGAAGATTAATGACGTTTTAAAAGGATACTTAAGAGTAATGGATCAAATTCTTAAGGAAGGAATGGAAGATGGATCATTTCATTCTCATTTAAATGTCAAATTAGTGCGTCAAGTTATTTTTGGTACACTTGATGAAGTGGTAACAAACTGGGTGATGAAAGAGCAAAGATATGATCTAGTCGAACAAGCTAAAGAGGTTCATTTCATCATTGCAAATGGCCTTAAAATACATCAAACATAAGGAGTTGTCTTGATGGAGCATTTAACTTGGAACAAGGAAGGACATGTAGCAATCGTTACAATTGAAAGCCCTCCAGCAAACGCCTTATCATCAGGCATCCTTCAAGACCTATCAACTGTTTTAGATGAGGTTGAGAAAGATTCAACGATTAAAACGGTTGTACTAAAAGGTGAAGGTAAGTTTTTCTCCGCAGGTGCAGATATTAAAGAATTTACAACACTTCAAGGTGAAAGCGATTACGCAGCACTTGCGAAAAAGGGACAAGATCTTTTTAGTAGGATAGAACATTTTCATGTTCCAGTAATCGCATCAATTCATGGAGCCGCTCTTGGTGGTGGCCTTGAATTAGCGATGGCATGTCACGTAAGAGTAGTGACAAAGCAAGCAAAACTAGGTCTACCTGAATTGAACTTAGGAATCATACCAGGTTTCGCGGGTACCCAAAGGTTACCAAGATATGTTGGAATACCAAAAGCTTATGAAATGGTTTTAACTGGTGAGCCAATAAGTGGTGAAGTGGCCGCTAGTTTAGGATTAGCAAATCATGCAGTAGAAGAAGATGAATTAGATTCATTTTCTATGAAACTAGCAAATAAATTTGCTAGTAAGAGTGGTCCTTCAATCAACGCCGTTATGAAATTATTACCATTTGCACAAACTTCTCAATTTAAAGAAGGTGTTGAGGCGGAGTCTGTCGAATTTGGTAAAGTGTTCGGCAATTCTGATGCAAAAGAGGGGATTGCAGCATTTATAGAAAAACGTAAACCTAATTTTAAAGATCAATAGACTTGAAGGAGGTAATCCTATGAACATTTATGTACTAATGAAGAAAACGTTTGACACAGAAGAGAAAATTCAAATTAGCGGAGGGGTTATTGAAGAAGATGGTGCTGAATTCATCATAAACCCATATGATGAATATGCGATTGAAGAAGCTATTAAAGTTCGTGATGAACATGGTGGAGAAGTAACAGTCGTAACAGTTGGTGATGAAGAATCAGAAAAACAACTGCGTACAGCATTAGCAATGGGAGCCGATAAGGCAGTTCTAATTAATACTGAAGATGACCTTGAAGAAGGGGATCAGTATACTACAGCCCGTATCCTTGAAGCTTATTTCGAAGACAAGGATGTTGACTTAATTTTAGCAGGTAATGTGGCAATTGATGAGGCTAGTGGTCAGGTAGGTCCTAGATTAGCAGACCGTTTAGATATGCCTTATGTTACTACAATTACTGAACTTAATATTGATGGCGATACAGTTAATATCGTTCGTGATGTTGAAGGTGACGAAGAGAAAGTCGAAACTTCGCTACCTCTACTTGTAACTTGTCAGCAAGGTTTAAATGAACCACGTTATCCTTCGTTACCAGGTATTATGAAAGCTAAGAAGAAACCATTAGAAGAATTAGAAATTGACGATTTAGATCTTGATGAAGATGATGTTGAAGCGAAAACAGAAACAGTTGACGTTTTCCTTCCACCTGAAAAAGAAGCTGGTAAGGTGTTAGAAGGCGAGACAGATGAACAAGTTAAAGAACTTGTATCACTACTTAGAACTGAAGCAAAGGTACTTTAATTTGACAGGTGTAGAAAGGAGAATGAATTATGACTAAACTATTAGCATTTGCAGAATTAAAAGATGGTGAAATACGTAACGTTTCTTTTGAAACAGTTGCTGCTGCGCGTCAAATTGATGAGAGTGCAGAAGTTGTAGCAGTTGTATTAGGTAACGAAAATTTAGAAGATGCAGCAAACCAAATGATCCAATACGGCGCGGATCGTGCTGTGACAGTATCACATGATAGTCTATCTAACTATACTTCTGATGCATATACTCAAGCAGCTATGGCCGTTATTGAACAGGAAGATCCAGACGGTTTAGTAATGGGTCATACTTCAGCAGGTAAAGATCTTTCACCAAGACTTGCAAGTAAACTAGACAACGGACTAATTTCTGATATTACTGGAATCGAAGGAGATCAGTTCTTACGTCCAATTTATTCGGGTAAAGCATTTGAGAAAAAATCCATTAAAGATGGAAAAACATTTGTTACGATTCGTCCGAACAATATTGCGCCGCTTGAGATTGATGGAAGCCGTTCAGGTGAAGTTTCTTCACTAGATGTCGATATTAAAGATCTAAGAACAATCATTAAAGATGTTGTTCGCAAAGCATCTGATGGTGTTGATCTATCAGAAGCTAACATCATTGTAGCTGGTGGACGTGGTGTTAAAAGTGAAGAAGGTTTCGAGCCTTTACATGAATTAGCCGATGTATTAGGTGCTGCTGTGGGTGCATCGAGAGGTGCTTGTGATGCCGGTTATTGTGATTATTCATTACAAATCGGTCAGACTGGTAAAGTCGTAACACCAGACTTATACATTGCTTGTGGTATTTCAGGTGCCATCCAACACTTAGCAGGTATGTCTAACTCAAAAGTAATCGTAGCTATTAACAAAGACCCAGAAGCTAACATATTTAATGTAGCTGACTACGGTATTGTTGGTGACCTATTTGATGTTGTACCTAAACTAACTGAAGAACTAAAAGCACTACAAGTTAAGTAATATTTTTCAGAGTTCTTTACCTTAGGTTAGGTAAAGAACTCTTTATTTGAGCTTAGGTTAATTTTTATATGGATTGTTAAATGTTGGTGGAGGCTCGTAGACTCCTACGGGAAAAGCAACAGCTGAAGACCCCGCAGTGAGCCGAAGCTCACGAGGAGGCTGAAGCGTTGCCCGTGGAAAGCGAAGAGTCTTCCACCAACATAATTCTTTATTAATTAAATGCACGTTTGATAATTGTGTAACAATATATTGTAATGAGAAACAAAGTATTGGCAAAGATAAGATTTAGCGTGATATACTTACGATACAATTGAAATTGAGGAGGATTTAACTATGGCAATTGTAAAAGCAACTGACCAAGATTTTGGTGAAAAAATTTCAGATGGTCTAGTATTAGTAGATTTCTGGGCAGCATGGTGTGGCCCGTGTAAAATGATCGCTCCTGTTTTAGAAGAATTAGATTCAGAAATGAGCGACCAAGTACAAATCGTCAAGCTAGACGTTGACGAAAACCAAGAAACAGCACAAAAATACGGTGTGATGAGCATCCCAACTTTAATCTTATTCAAAGATGGCGAAAAAGTTGACCAAACAATGGGCTTCCAGCCAAAAGATGCTCTACAACAATTCGTACAAAAACATGCATAATAACTAAGAAGAGCTAACTGATGTTGGCTCTTCTTTTTATGCTTTACCTAACTCATGATAAAATAGAGCTATCTCACATAATATGAGGTGTTAATTGATGGCTGATCACATTAAAGATAAATTAGCAATTTTACCAGATAAGCCCGGTTGCTATTTAATGAAAAGTAAAAAAGGTGAAGTGATTTACGTTGGTAAGTCAAAATTATTAAAGAATCGTGTTCGTTCTTACTTCACGAGTGCCAATGATCTTAAAACCCAACGTTTAGTTAATGAAATTTATGATTTTGAATATATCGTTACATCTTCAGAGATGGAAGCGCTTATCTTAGAGATGAATTTGATAAAGAAGTATGACCCTAAATATAATGTCATGCTTAAAGATGATAAAAGCTATCCATTCCTAAAGATTACCAACGAGGAACACCCGAGGCTTATCGTAACTAGAAAAGTTAAAAAAGATAATGGTAAATATTTTGGTCCTTATACAAATGTCTATTCAGCTAGAGAAACTAAAAAACTGTTAGATCGGTTATATCCATTAAGGAAATGTAATGTGATGCCAAAGCGTGTTTGCCTATATTACCATATTAATCAATGCCTGGGGCCTTGTGAATATCCTGTGAGTAAGGAAACAAATGAACAATTGGTTCAAAAGATTACATCGTTTTTAAGCGGTGGACATAAAGAAATCAAACATGAAATCACAGAAAAAATGCATCAATTTGCAGAAAATCTAGACTTTGAAAAGGCAAAAGAATATCGCGATATGATTGAACATATTGAAAGTGTCATGGAGAAACAGAAAATGGATCTTCAAGATTTAACTGATCGAGATGTATTTGGTTTTGCTTTTGATAAAGGATGGATGTGTGTACAAGTATTCTTTATTAGACAAGGTAAATTAATAGAACGCGATGTGTCATTATTCCCGTTTTATAATGATGCTCAAGAATCATTTATTAGTTATATAGCAAGGTTTTACCAGCATTCAAACCATATTAAACCTAAAGAAGTTTATTTACCAGTAGGTAGTGACAAGGAATTGTTATCTGAAGTCCTTGGGGTAAAAGTTAAAACACCACTAAGAGGCAAGAAAAAGGACCTAGTAGAATTAGCAATGGAAAACGCCCAAATTTCATTGAATGAAAAGTTCTCACTGATTGAACAAGACGAAGAACGCACGATTAAAGCAGTTGAAAAGTTAGGTGAAATCCTAAATATAGAAACCCCTCACAGAATTGAAGCGTTTGATAATTCTAATATCCAGGGTACTCATCCAGTATCGGCAATGGTATCTTTTGTAGATGGTAAACCAAAGAAAAATGATTACCGAAAATATAAGATTAAAACTGTAGAATCCCCTGATGATTATGAAACGATGAGAGAAGTGGTTAGAAGGCGGTACAAACGGGTATTAAAAGAGCAACAGCCACTCCCTGACTTAATCATGGTGGACGGTTCAAAAGGTCAGATGTCAGCTGCACAAGATGTATTAGAAAATGAACTAGGGTTAGATATCCCTATTTGTGGTTTGGCAAAGGACGACAAGCACAAAACAAGTGAATTACTATATGGAGATCCACCTGAGCCTGTTCCACTAAAAAGAAATGATCAATCGTTTTACCTAGTTCAACGAATTCAAGATGAAGTGCACCGTTTTGCGATTTCATTTCATAGACAACTTAGAGGAAAGAGTGCGATTCAATCTAGTTTGGATGAGATCGAAGGTATTGGACCAAAGAGAAAACGCTTATTAGTCCAACACTTTGGTTCAATCGACAACATTAAAAATGCTACGACTGATGAGATGGCAAAGCTAGGAATACCTGCTAACATAGCTGAGAATATCCAAACGTATTTCTTGAATGAAAACAATGGGGATGAACAAGAATAACGTTATGTAGAAATATGTAGAAAAACGCCAGTTTGTTGGTAAGGATTTCTTGACGCTTTAATTTGTTAGAAGTACAATATAACATGTCATGTTTACTTTTTATGAATGTCTTTAAGAAAGATTATTTTACACAAAACGAGGGGGGTAACACATGGCGGAAAACCGTGAGTTCTTTTATCGCAGGCTACACTCTTTATTAGGTGTCATACCTGTTGGATTATTTTTAATGCAGCACCTGGTTGTAAACTACTTTTCTACATATGGTCCAGAAGCTTTTAACGCTGCTGCGCATTTCATGGAAAGCCTACCATTGCGTCTATTATTAGAGATCGTTGTAATTTATTTACCTCTATTATTCCACGCAATCTATGGGGTTTATATCGCGTTTACGGCTTCTCCAAATTCGTTTAAATTTGGATATTTCCGTAACTGGATGTTTGTATTACAACGTATTACAGGTATCATTACGCTAATTTTCGTTGTATGGCACGTTTGGGAAACACGTTTAGCGAATGCGATTTATGGAACTGAGATTAACTTCGATTTAATGTCAACAATTCTATCTGAACCATTTATGTTCTGGTTCTACATTGTTGGTGTTATTTCAACTGTATTCCACTTTGCTAATGGATTATGGTCATTCTTCGTAACTTGGGGATTAACAGTAACTCCAAGATCACAAGTTATTATGACTTACATTACCATTGGTGTATTTGCGATTTTCACTTATATGGGAATCTCATCATTAATTGCTTTTGTTTCAGGTTCTTAATAGTTAATAAAATTGTATTTGGATTGATAAGGGAGTGAAACAACATAATGAGTAATAACAAAAATGTCGTTATTGTGGGCGGCGGTTTAGCTGGTTTAATGGCAACAATAGAGGTTGCTCAAGCTGGTGTACACGTCGATTTAATTTCACTTGTTCCAGTAAAGCGTTCTCACTCCGTTTGTGCACAAGGTGGTATTAACGGTGCCGTTAATACGAAAGGTGAAGGTGACTCACCTTGGGAACACTTTGATGATACGGTATATGGGGGAGATTTCTTAGCGAACCAACCTCCAGTTAAAGCTATGTGTGACGCAGCTCCGGGAATTATTTATATGTTAGAACGTATGGGTGTTATGTTTAACCGTACACCAGAAGGACTATTAGATTTCCGTCGTTTTGGTGGGACGCAGCATCACCGTACTGCATTCGCGGGCGCAACAACAGGACAACAGCTTTTATATGCTTTAGATGAACAAGTGCGTCGCCATGAAGCGAACGGATTGGTAACAAAATATGAAGGATGGGAATTCATCTCTTCTATTTTAGATGACGATGGGCGCTCGCGCGGTATCATTGCGCAGGACTTGAGTTCTCACGAAATGAGAGCTTTCAAAGCAGACGCAGTGATTGTTGCAACAGGCGGTCCAGGAATTATCTTTGGTAAATCTACTAACTCTGTTATTAATACAGGTTCTGCAGCTTCTAGACTTTATCAGCAAGGTGCAGCTTATGCGAATGGTGAGTTTATTCAAATTCACCCAACAGCTATTCCAGGTGATGACAAACTCCGCTTAATGAGTGAATCGGCTCGTGGTGAAGGTGGTCGTGTCTGGACATACAAAGATGGTAAGCCTTGGTATTTCTTAGAAGAGAAGTATCCTGCTTATGGAAACTTAGTACCACGTGATATTGCAACACGTGAAATTTTTGATGTTTGTGTTAATCAGAAGCTAGGTATTAACGGGGAAAACATGGTTTACCTAGACTTGTCTCACAAAGATCCAAAAGAGTTAGATGTTAAGTTAGGTGGAATCATTGAAATATACGAGAAATTCGTTGGAGATGATCCACGTAAAGTTCCAATGAAAATCTTCCCAGCTGTACACTATTCAATGGGTGGCTTATGGGTTGATTTTGATCAAATGACAAGCATTCCTGGTGTGTTTGCAGCGGGTGAAGTTGATTATACAATCCACGGTGCTAACCGCTTAGGTGCTAACTCATTACTATCTTGTATTTATGGTGGTATGGTTGCTGGACCTAACGCTGTTAAGTACATTGATGGTTTAGATGAACTTGCTGATGATCAAACTTCTTCATTATTTGATGAAAAGCTTAAAGAAGAACAAGAGAAATTTGAAGGTTTAATGAACATGACTTCAGGTAGTGAAAATCCATATCAGTTACACCGTGAACTTGGTGAATGGATGACGGATAACGTAACAGTGGTTCGTGAAAACGAAAAGCTCAAGAAGACAGATGAGAAAATTGTCGAGCTGATGGAACGCTGGAAAGATATTAATCTTGCTGATACATCTAGATGGAGTAACCAAAGTGTCATGTTTACTCGTCAGCTTCAAGATATGCTTCAATTAGCAAGAGTTGTTACAATCGGTGCTTATAATCGTAATGAAAGTCGCGGGGCACATTATAAGCCTGAGTTCCCTGAACGTAATGATGAAGAGTGGTTAAAGACAACAAAAGCTAGCTTTAACCCTGAGAAAAATGGTCCAGATATTACTTATGAAGAGGTTGATACTTCACTAATCGAACCTCGTAAGCGTGACTATTCTAAATCAAAATAAAAGGGGGTAAAACTGATGGCGGAAGAAACAAAAACAGTAAGACTTATTATACAACGTCAGGATAGCCCTGATTCACAGTCTTACGAAGAAGAATTCGAAATACCATATAGACGTAATATGAACGTGATCTCTGCATTAATGGAACTTAGACGAAATCCAGTAAATGCTAAAGGAGAACCAACAACACCTGTACATTGGGAAATGGGTTGTCTAGAAGAGGTTTGTGGTGCTTGTTCCATGAACATTAATGGAAAGCCTAGACAGTCTTGTACAGCTTTAGTTGACCAACTTGAACAACCAATTCGCTTAAAACCAATGGATACTTTCCCAGTCATTCGTGACCTAGCTGTTGATCGTAGTCGCATGTTTGATTCACTTAAGAAAGTGAAAGCTTGGACTCCAATTGATGGTACGCACGACTTAGGTCCTGGTGAAAAAATGCCAGAAACCAAGCGTCAATGGGCTTATGAATTATCTAAATGTATGACTTGTGGTGTATGTTTAGAAGCTTGCCCTAATGTTAACAGTAAATCTAACTTTATTGGTCCAGCTGCCTTATCACAAGTTCGTTTACACAACTCTACTCCAAACGGTTCCATGCATAAAGCGGAACGTATGGATGCTGTAACAGGAGACGGTGGACTTCAGAACTGTGGTAACTCACAGAACTGTGTACAGGCTTGTCCAAAAGGTATTCCACTTACAACATCAATCGCAGCACTTAACCGTGAAGCTACTGTAAATTCATTCAGAAACTTCTTCGGTAGTGATCAACAAGTTTAAGACTAATCATTTAAAGGGGCTGACGAAATAAGTCAGCCCCTCATTTAAAATAAAAAATGAATGAGTATTCATTTTTCTGGGAGGGCAACGCTATGAGATTACCTAGTTACATCGAAGATTTAAATCAATGGAGAGCAGACTTTAAGTTTTCTTCAAAAATTGAGATTCGTTTTTCTGAAACGGATATGTTTGGCCATATGAATAATGTCTCACCTTTTATCTATTTTGAGGAAGCAAGAATAAAATATTTTAATCACCTTAACTTATTCGGACACCTAGCTGAAGAACAAAATAAAGTACCAGTAGTTGGTGACTTAAAGTGTGATTACATGAAGCAAGTGTTTTTTGGTGATGAATTATCTATTTATGTTAAAGCATCAAATGTCGGTAATAGTTCGGTTGATATACATTACATGGCGATTAATCAGAGAAGTGAACTTTGTCTCACGGGGCGTGGAACAGTAGTTCAAATTAATCCTAAAACGGGAAGATCAGTACCATTTGACGATCACCAGAGGGCACAACTATCAACATTAAGAGAATCTGTAAATATGTAGTTAAATGTTTGAACCAAATTAAGGTCTTTTACATAAACTATCATGACTAAGTAATTCCTCATAAGGAACAAGTAGCTCACTCTTTGATAGAGGAGGGGTTACCGTTTGGATAGCAAAAAATATCGTCCTACTAATATACTGACCAAAAGAGAAAGAGAAGTTTTTGAATTGCTTGTACAGGATAAGACAACTAAGGAAATAGCTGAACAATTGTTTATTTCAGAAAAGACTGTGCGAAATCATATCTCAAACACCATTCAAAAATTACAAGTGAAGGGGCGTTCTCAAGCTGTTGTCGAGTTGATTCGACTTGGCGAGATTCAGCTGTAATTTGAACCGGCTGTAAACTAGCCGGTTCCTTTACTTTCAAGACTTATACATCAGTTATTGTTAAATCTTAAATTAAGATGACAAAAACAAGGATTTACTTGAATTTTTCTACAAAAAACGTGAGAATATGTACATAGACTTTTTTTGAGGAGGAAATCCTGTGCAATCAACGATCGATGCAAAAACGATTACTGAATTGGAAAAAAGTATTCGTTACATATCGCATATCATTAAACAAAGAGGTCGTGAAATTTTAGATCATTACCCGATTACACCACCTCAATTTGTTGCGCTGCAGTGGTTAAAAGATTCGGGAGATTTGACGATTGGTGAATTGTCTAAAAAGATGTATTTAGCTTTTAGTACCACTACTGATTTAGTTGACCGTATGGAGAAAAACGGACTAATTGAGCGTGTTCGTGATCCTAGAGATCGTCGTGTAGTAAGAATACATTTATTAGATAAAGGTAAAGAAATCATTCATGAAGTCGTTGAAAAAAGGCAACTATATTTACAAGAGGTTCTACAATCTTTTTCTCAAGATGAAATTAAGTCATTACACATACTGATGTCTAAGTTATTTGACGAAATGAAACTCCATGAAGAGAATTCGAAACATCTAGATAAAGGAGAATGAACTTGGAACAACCAATAGGGGTTATTGACTCTGGTGTAGGTGGATTAACTGTATTACATGAGTTGAAAAGGCAACTGCCAAAAGAAAAATTTATCTATTTAGGTGATACATTAAGATGTCCTTATGGTCCGAAACAAGAACATGAAGTGATTCAATATACGTGGGAAATGGTAACACACCTCATGACATTTGATATTAAAATGTTAGTAATTGCATGTAATACCGCAACAGCTTTAGTGATTAATCAGTTAAAAGAGCAGCTTCCGATTCCTGTAGTGGGAGTAATTGAACCAGGAGCTAGGGCAGCCATTAAGGCAACGAAGACGAATCATGTTGGAATAATTGGAACAGAGAACACGATTAAAAGTAAAGCATATGAAACGGCTTTAAAAAGTATTAAACCTTCATTGACTACAGTTGGAGTAGCATGCCCTAAGTTTGTCCCATTAATTGAAAGTGGGCAATTTACAGAGCCTGGAGCTTTAGAAATCGTGAAGGAAAGTCTAGAATTCATTAAAGACCACCCTAATCTTGATACGCTTATTTTAGGTTGCACTCACTACCCGATTATTCAACCGTTAATTGAAGAAGTAGTAGGGGAACAAATTACAGTTCTTTCATCAGCTGTAGAGACAGGTTTTGAAGTAAGTACGTTATTAACATTTTATAATATGTACAATTCACTAGAAGGTAAACTGGAAGAACCCGTCATACTTACTACAGGAAGTTTAAATGTATTTCAGCATCTAAAAGAGGAAATATTTCAGTTAAAGAGTGCTTCTTTAAAACAAATTACTTTATCCTAGCCATAACTTATACTTCAAGGCAATGAAGTATAAGTTTTTTTATGATATACTGTGCGTGGTGTTTAGAAACAGGTAATTAGAATAAAATAAATTTGCAATTATATTTAGTTAGTTCAGGAGGATTTATATGCGTACTGACGGCCGAACTGCCGAACAATTAAGAGAAGTTAACATGATTACTAATTTTACAAAACATCCAGAAGGATCTGTATTAATCACGGTAGGAGAAACAAAAGTCATTTGTAACGCAAGTGTTGAAGATCGTGTGCCGCCATTTATGCGTGGTCAAGGTAAAGGCTGGATCACTGCTGAATATGCGATGTTACCTCGAGCTACTGAGCAAAGAAATATTCGAGAGTCTTCAAAAGGCAAGGTATCAGGCCGAACTATGGAAATTCAACGTTTAATTGGTAGAGCTTTAAGAGCGGTCATTGACCTTGATTTAATTGGTGAACGTACGATTTGGGTAGATTGTGATGTTATCCAAGCAGATGGAGGAACTAGAACCGCCTCTATTACGGGGGCGTTTGTAGCTGTTGCTTTAGCATGTGGCAAGCTATTAAAAGAAGAGAAGATTTCAAAAATGCCGATTAAACATTTCTTAGCCGCAACTTCAGTTGGTGTTACTGAAGAGGGAAGTTCAATCCTTGATTTATGTTACGAAGAAGACTCAACAGCATCAGTTGATATGAATGTTGTCATGACTGATCAAAATGAATTTGTTGAACTACAAGGAACAGGTGAAGAAGCTACATTCTCTCCTAACCAATTAAACGAATTAATTTCATTAGCTCAAAAGGGAATTAATGAATTGTTCTCCATACAAAAGGATGCACTTGGTGATGTTGCAGAACGAATAGGTGAAGGAAAGTAAAGGAGAGTAAGCTATGAAGCAGGTTTATGTGGCAACAACAAATCCAGGGAAAATAAAAGAATTTCAAGAAATGTTTAATTCATTAGATATTCAGATGGTGAGTTTGATAGATGCATTTGAAAATGTAGGGGATGTTGAAGAAACAGGAACTACCTTCGAAGAGAATGCTAGGCTAAAAGCTGATACGTATTCTAAAACTTATGATGTGCCGGTTATGGCGGATGATTCTGGCTTAACAGTTACAGCCTTAAATGGAGAGCCAGGTGTTTACTCTGCACGTTATGCAGGTTTAGATAAAAATGATGACAATAACATGATGAAATTACTTAGTAATTTAGACGGTAATAACAATCGTGACGCTGCTTTTGTATCTGTCATCGCTTATTCGAGACCTGGAGAAGAGACGATTATATCTGAAGGTCGTTGTGAAGGAAGGATCGCGGAAGCGCCAGAAGGTACAGAAGGTTTTGGATATGATCCTATATTTATTCCAGATGGTTATAATCATACTATGGCTGAACTAGGACCTGAGGTAAAGAATCAGATTAGTCATCGAAAATATGCCTTAGACCAAATGCTGAAACAAATAAAAGATTTATTATAATTAGAAGCTGGGGAGATAACCCAGTTTCTTAAATTAATTCTTAATATAGGTTGACATGTGCGAGGAAATTTTTATATAATAATTCTTGTCCGCAACAGAAATGTATAAAGATACATTTAAATAATGGACATAGTGATCAGTAGACTGAATGCGTCAGTTACATAATTATTATTTACTACATATTATGCGGGTGTAGTGACGAGCAAAACTACTATGAGTTTGCTACGAGTTGCCCCGAAGCATAAAAACATCTTCGAATAAACTGGTAGATGCAGGGGCATAGTGTTAGTAGATTAGATGCGTCAGTTACATAATTATTATTTACTACATATTATGCGGGTGTAGTGACGAGCAAAACTACTATGAGTTTGCTACGAGTTGCCCCGAAGCATAAAACATCTTCGAATAAACTGGTAGATGCAGGGGCATAGTGTTAGTAGATTAGATGCGTCAGTTACATAATTATTATTTACTACATATTATGCGGGTGTAGTTTAGTGGTAAAACCTCAGCCTTCCAAGCTGATGTCGTGGGTTCGATTCCCATCACCCGCTCCATTTTTTGTTTTAATACATAAGTCCCAGTAGCTCAGCAGGATAGAGCAACAGCCTTCTAAGCTGTGGGTCGCAGGTTCGAATCCTGCCTGGGACGCCATTTTAAAAATGTGCTCAATCTCTTTAGCCATTAAGAGATTGAGCTTTTTTTATGTTCCTAATTATTTTGATTGCTCAGGTTTTGGTTGCTGTGTGATTGAAGATATAACCATACTTGTGACGACTGTTGCAATTAAATTCAAGATCGCAAAGACTAAGAGCACGATAAAGAAAGTATCTCGCATGTTTGTAAGCCCTCCATATTCCGAAACTATTTGTCTAATTCTTAATTATATCTTTATCAATTAACAAAAAATCATTCGTAAAATTGAGCAAAGGATCATAAACAAAAAACTCTCACTATAAAAAGCGAGAGTCAGCAGTACTATATTTAACCAATCATAAGCCTGACTGTATCAGGGTTAATTTTCCTCATATATAATTCTTGCTCTAATAGTTCGATGAAATCTAGTTCTAATTCAAGGTTTATGGATTTGATATATGCACTGATTAATTGGTCATTATTTAAAAAATGCATCCATTCCACCCCTTTTACTTACGACTTTGTTACCAACAACATACCCTTTTTGTTAGAATATAAACCATAATCTAGTTAAATAGGGTGAATTGTAATGAGAGACATTATTCAAATGGCATTACATCATGCACAAGACAAAAGTGATATCGTGAGTCAACAACCTGTTAGTGGTGGTTCAATCAATGAAAGCTTTTTTGTAAGAACAGCACGTCAAACTTATTTCATCAAGCATCACCCGAATGCACCAGAAAATTTCTTTGCTTATGAAAAAGAAGGATTAGAATTAATTAGATCAACCCAGACTATTCAAGTTCCTAAAGTTTACGCACATTCAGATCAACCAGGGAGAGCTTATTTAGTTATGGAATGGGTAGAAGGTGAAAAAAATTCAAACACTGAATATGAATTGGGTCAAGGTTTGGCGAAATTGCATCAAACTAACGCAGCTAGGCATGGTGTTCATCATGACACTTATATAGGTACACTTAAACAACCAAACACACTCTATAATGAATGGGTGGACTATTATAAAGAATGTCGGTTAAAAACTCAGCTTGAAATTGGGGTTGATCTTGGTAGCTTAACTGGCAGGCGAAGAGAGAAGTTAGAAAGAATTATTACTGATTTAAATCAGTTTATTCCAAAAGAAATTAAACCCACTTATTTACATGGTGATCTATGGGGTGGGAACTGGTTAACAGGATCTAATGGTAAACCTTATTTAATTGATCCTTCATTTTTATATGGTGACAGGCATTTTGATATAGCGTTTACAGAGCTATTTGGTGGATTTTCAAAGAAGTTTTATCAAGCCTATCAAGAAATTTATCCATTAAGCTCTTACTATGATGATATTAAGGAGTTATATCAATTATATTATTTGCTTGTTCATTTAAATATTTTTGGTGAGATGTATGGTTCCGCAGTGGACCGTGTTTTAGATAAGTATGCTGGATAAAAAAGGGCTTGAAAAATCTCTTAATGATTGGTTTAATAAATAAGTGTCTGTCCCAGTAGCTCAGCAGGATAGAGCAACGGCCTCCTAAGCCGTAGGTCGGGAGTTCGAATCTCTCCTGGGACGTTAACAAACTATCTGTGCTAAACCTTTTTAACTAGGGTTTTGCACAGATAAAGGATGCTAACGCAGATTATAACTCTGTGTGGCATCTTTTTTCCCTACAATATTCCTGCATAGTTTTAGTACCTCCATTAAGATCTCAATATGGTGAAAAGATTTCTAATTTATTTATTAGCTGTAAAGGGACATCATTAAAAACAAAATCAACTAACAATGCAATTTCAAAACAATTAAGCAAATATGCAAAGAGCTATAATCTCTAGAATATTAACCCTCATGCTCTTAGAAGAGGTTATGCAAATAGCTTGTTGGGCAAGGGGGTAAATCTTGCTTTAATATCAAAAGCTCTTGAGCATTCAAGCCTAGCAGTTACTACTCAATACTTGGATATAGATGTTGAGGAAGTTATTGATAACTTGAGAGAATTTTTCTTCTACTAGCTTTTTGTAGGGTTTATAGTGTTACTTTACCTAGAGGATAGTAATAAACTTTTAAGGAAATTAAGAGTAATCCTCTAGATGAGAAAAATGTATTAACTAACAATCTAAAGAGTATCAAGTCAAGTATCAAAAAGGTTCATCAAGATTATATCGCTGAAATTTTTACTGAAGAAGATGCACAGAATTAAAAAAAGCAGTTAAAAGCTCAAAGAGAGCATACTGAGGTACAGTTAGAAAAATTGAATAGTAGGATAATGGTGAAATAGTAAAAGAGCTAGAGGCTGTCTTAATCAGGCTAAGAGCTTGTTTAAAATGTGAGTTAAACTTAGAAGCAAAAGAAATGAATCTATTGTTGTCATCTGTAATAGACAAGATTGAGTATAAGAGGGTTGGAAATCACAAGGCAGAGATTGATATGCAAATACACTATAAAGGACAATCAGCGGAGCTAGAGCAGTAATTCTAGCTTCTTTTTTATTTAATTATTTGGTAAAAAGAGGATTTTTTATGGTTTTGTCGAATATTGTACTAAGTTGTACTTTTGTATTAAAGGTGGTGTGAGTTTTATGGCTGAAAGAAAACCCCTAGGCAAGCATGAGAATGCAATTTTACTTTCTGAAGTTGACAGTTTATGTCCAATTTGTGCTAAGCCTCTTATTTATGAAAAAAAAGGTAGGAAATATAAGAGATGGGAAGGTGCTCATATATATCCCCTTAACCCTACAGAAGAGGAAAAGAAACTGTTAAAGGGTGAGAAAAAATTACATGAGGATGTAAATCATTTAAATAATATTATTGCTTTATGTCGCGATTGTCATAAAGAATTTGATAATCCTAGAACAGTAGAAGAATATAGAGAATTATTTAGCATTAAGAAAAATATTCTGAGTAAGAATGAAACAAGGACAAAGTACCATGATCACCATATTGAGAATGAAATTAAAGAAGTAATTACTACGCTAGTAGAGGGCTTTGGTGAAGGATATTCTCAGCAATTGGAGATGAATGCTTTAAGGTTAGATGAAAAAGCAGATAAATCTCTAACTCCTATAACAAAAAGAAGGATAAGGAATGAAATAAGAGATTACTACTTATATATTCAAGAGCAATTTCGCCAGTTAGATAGCAATTATCCGCAATCATTCCATAGAATAGCTTTACAAGTAAGTCTTTTTTATAGCACATTAACAAAAACAGAAACCTCGCAAGAAGTAATTTACACTCAATTAACTGAGTGGTTATCCAAAGTAACAGGCAATAGCTCTTTAGGTGCGTGTGGAATAATAATTTCCTTTTTCATTCAGAATTGTGAGGTGTTTTAATGCTATTACCAAGTAAAGTAACTAGGTTTAGTGAGTCAGTGATTGGAAAGATAACAATTCTTCTAGAGTATTTAGTAGATGGTGAAATAACTATTAAGGATTTGTATTACAGCACAAGAGATCAATTTGAAGAAATAGATGAATTTATTTATTCACTTGATGTATTATATCTGCTTGATGCTGTCAAAGTGGATTTTGATAAAGGAGTAGTTTCATATGTTAACAAAAATTAAGAGTAAAATATTTCAAGAGGAAGCAATTGAATTTCAAAAAGGTCTAAATGTAGTGCTAGGTGACAATAAAGGTTCAAACTCAATTGGTAAATCAACTTTACTAATGATTGTAGATTTTGTTTTTGGTGGTAATACATATACTTCACATAACAAGGATATGGCAGAAAAATTAGGTCATCATGATTTCTTATTCAAGTTTGAATTTGATGGGGTTGAATACTACTTTATTAGGGGCACTGAGGAGCCAGATATAGTATATGAAAGTAACAGCAATTATGAGCAATTAGATCAGATGAAGGTTGGGGATTTTACAAAAAAATTAAAGAGTTTGTACAAGCTAGAATCAGATTATTTAACTTTTAGATCTATTGTTAGCACTTTCTCAAGAGTGTGGGGCAAAAATAATCATGATGTAAAAAAGCCTCTCCATAATGTACCGAATCAAAAGTTTAGTGAAACAGTTTCAAACCTAATCAAGCTGTTTTACAAATATGAGGAGATTGCTAATGAAGATAAGGAATTAAAGACATTAGAAAGTAAAAAGAAAGTATTGAATAAAGCAGGTAATTTTAAATTTATTCCTAAGATCACAAAAAAGAAATATGAAAAGAATTTAAAAGAAATTGAAAGACTTACTAAGGAGATTGAAAAGGTTGGTAAGAAGGCTTACAGTCCCTCTATAAATGTTAGCGAAATAGTCTCTGATGAGTTAATTAAAGTGAGGGAAGAAAAAAATAAGTTGCTTGAGGAGCGAGAATATCTTAGGTCTAGATTAAATAGGACAAATAGAAAAATAAAGAAATCTGCTGATGCTGGGTTTGAAAACCTTAAAGATTTCTTCCCTAATGTCAATATAGAAAAATTAACTGATATAGAATCCTTTCACAATGGTATCAGCTCTATACTAAGTAATGAACTAAAAACAGCGAGGAAAGAATTGAATGGAAAGATTAAGGTATTAGATAAAGAAATTAGCGAATTAAATTCCAGACAAGAGCAATTATTAAACCCTGATGAGGAGCTTAATGTATTTATTGATAAGTTAATTGAACATACCTCAGAAATAAAGAATTTACAATTAGAAAATGAATACTATTTAAGGTTGTCTGTTATTAAGTCAGATGTAAAGGCTAAGGAACAAGATCTTGATGAAATAAAAGAAAAGATAGTAAAAGATATAGAGAAAGAAATTAATTCAAAGATTAAGGAGGTAAATGATTTAGTTCATGAGGATAAAAGAAGTGCTCCTAAATTAGATTTAACATACACATCATATGAATACAAAATATCTAATAATACTGGTACTGGTAAAGCATACTCAAACTTATTGATATTTGATTTAGCTGTATTATTACTAACTAGACTACCATTTATCATTCATGATTCTTTCTTGTTTAAAAACATTGAAAAAGAAGCAGTAGAGCAAATCATTGATTTTTATAATTCAATGTCTAAACAAGTGTTTATAGCGATTGATCTAATAAACATGTATAACAAAGAAACTCAAGATACTTTGAAAAAGAATAAAGTTATTCAATTATCAGAGAATAATTTATTGACTACTTTAGACTGGAGAGATAGTAGCAACTAAAAGGAAGGATATGGTAGTAGGATCCTTTTTTGGAAGAGTATAATGTCAGCCTCCTAAGCCGTAGGTCGGGAGTTCGAATCTCTCCTGGGACGTTAAAAAGGCCTGATCAGTTTCGTACTGGTCAGGCCTTTTACTTATGGCGTTTAGGATAAATCAAAATCATTTTTGTTATTAAATAAAGAAATATGACAATGGATATTAAAATAAATAACAAATTTAACATAAAAATTTTAATGAACAAGAAAATGATGATTGGCCAAGTTAAAGCATAAGATGTCATTTTCCATAATTGATGATAAGCTAGTTTTCTATTTAAACTATTTCTAATTAAATAAGAAATACCAGCTAAAGCTGTAACAATTAATGTGGTTAAAAAGATCGTTAAAGCTGGATACAAGAAAACCACTTGAATAATCACAACATCTGGGATCGAACCGTTTGTATCTTTAACATTCTGAACAAATCTTATTGCATCGGGTAAGAATAAAATTAAAAATAATAGGTTGATGAACACGAGTGTATCTCTCATGTTCATGCGATTTAATTTAAACAAAGCATCTTTCTTAGGTAGTAATAAACTGTTTTTAAGAATCGTACCTAATTTCACTCGTCGCCCCTCCGCTCACTATTAGAAAAAGACTGCTAATTCGTCTTCAATGGCTTTTTTAATTTTAGTTATGGCATCTTCAGTGTCTTTCCCAAAGATTCTTTTGCCGTTGACTAATGCGTAAGGTCTAACAGCGCAAAGTCCGCAGAAGGAAAGGCAGCTATTTTCTATCACTGCCACTTCTGGATATTCTTCCTCCAGTATTTCCTCTAAGTTAACTTGAGCGATTAGATTTCCGTCACAGATTTCGACTACAACAAGACCCATAGCTGCTTTCCTCCTTTCTAGTTAAACAATCATTTTCAAAATTATAATTATAAAGCCTCTTTGTAGTTTGTGCAACTTTTTATGTTTGAATAATGATGACAAAAAGTTGGAAGAATAAGTTTTGTCTAAATGACAAGAAAGAGGTGTGGTAGTTGGATTTTACAACTTTAAATAAAAGTTTTATTAATGGAGAGTGGGTTGAAGGGCAGAGTAGCCGGACGTTTAATAATCAAAATCCGTATAACGGAGAAGAGTTACAAACGATTAAGCTCGCGACATTAAATCAGTTAGAAGATACTTTTTTAAAAGCAAAAGAGGTACAGAAGAGTTGGGCTAAAACATCTGCTGAAGAGAAAAAGCAAGTATTAAATAAAGTCATTGAATTTTATGAACAGAATCGTGATGACATAATTGATATCATCACTAGAGAAACTGGTGGGAGTGTCATAAAGGCGAATGTGGAAGTTGATTTAACAATAGGGTTGGTTAAGGAAGCATTGACCATGCCTGATGAATTAGACAAAGTAGAAGAAGTACCTGCGGGTATAGAGAACCGAGTGAACCGTGTTCACAAATTACCACTTGGTGTGATTACGTCAATATCACCATTTAATTTTCCGATGAACTTATCAATGAGAACGATCGCACCTGCGATTGCTCTTGGTAATAGTGTGGTTCATAAACCAGATGCGCAAACAGCGATGTCCGGAGGTTCGATTATTGCAAAAGCGTTCGAATATGCAGGGTTACCAAAAGGTGTGTTTAATTGCCTATTAACAGATCTTGATGAGATTGGTGATGCTATGTTAGAAAGTCCTCATTCACAGCTTATTAGTTTCACAGGGTCGACACCTGTTGGTAAACATATAGGTAAAATAGCTGGTGGTATGCTCAAACGTGTAGCATTAGAGCTTGGGGGAAATAATCCATTTATCGTTTTAAAAGATGCCAATGTTGATAAGGCAGTAGATGCAGCGGTATTTGGTAAATTTATTCACCAAGGACAAATTTGTATGTCCATAAACCGTTTTATTGTCCATCACGATCATTATGATGAGTTTGTAAAAAAGTTTGTTGAACGAGTTAAGGCTATTCCATGCGGAGATCCGACTAATCCAGAAACGATTGTGGGGCCACTTATTAATGAAGAGCAAGCTGATAAAGCCTCGAAGATTATAGAAGATGCTAAAAATGCCGGGGCCAAGGTGGCATTAGAAGGGTCGAGGGACGGAAATTTACTTACGCCGACTGTATTTATTGACGTTGATAATGGTAGTGAGCTTGCGCAAACAGAATTATTCTCACCTATTGCGACCATTATAAAGGCCGAATCTGATGATAAGGCAATTGAAATGGCTAACGACACACCTTACGGATTAAGCTCAGCTATCTTTACTGAGGATTTAACTGAAGGTGAGGAATTAGCACGTCAAGTGGAAAGTGGTATGACCCATATAAATGATCAAACCGTTAATGATCACCCAACAGTACCATTTGGTGGCGCTAAAGAAAGCGGGTTAGGTCGTTTTGGTAATCCGTGGATTGTTGAAGAATTTACGATGACAAAATGGGTTTCGATTCAAAAAGAATATCGTGAATATCCTTTCTAAACTTTTAATTGATTCAATTTGTACAAAGAGGCCTGGAACTCTTAGTTTATCAATTTAACTTAAGAGTTTGGCCTTATTTTTGTGTTAAATAGAACCGTAATCATGTATGATATAGATAAATAGGTATCTGTAATTTTTAATTACAGGTTACACATTATGTTTTTAATGAGGTGATTATGGGTAGATTATGTTAACAGGGAAATTATTTAAGACGGGATGGTTTTATTATGGATTATGAACAACAAGACGTCGTCATGTTCCCGGGATGGAGAAAAGAGTTAGAGGCAAAGACGTTTGAAGCAGTGAAACATAAGAATTATAAGGAAGCTTTATTACATATTGAGCAATTAGAATCGTTCGATGAAGCATCAAATGATATTTTAACGGCAAAAGTAATTTGTTTAATTGAAACCAGTCAATATGAGCAAGCAATTGGTCTCTGCCGGAAACTGATGCGAGAAGATGATGAGAATTATTATAAGTATTTACATATTTATTTGACGATCTTATTTCAAAATAGTCAATATGCCGAACTCGTTGATCTCTTAGATGAAATTCAAAATCATGAATCCATCCCAGTTGAATATGAAGAGCCATTTAAACAATTGTATGATATGAGTAAACAGTTTCAAGAGCAAACTCCTAAGCGAGATTCGTCCGAACACATGGAACATTTTTTGGATTCACTCGAAGGTGGTAATTTCCAGGAACAATGGAATTTGCTATCATACCATCGTAAACATTCAATTGAACCATATTTAGATCGATTAGTACCATATTTAAGTGACGCTCAGCTTAATCCAGTTATTAAAACTGGTATCTTACAATGGTGTATAGATGAAGGCATTGAAGATCAAATTGAAATTGTTAAATTTGATCGGTCTAAGTGGATAAAGCCTTATGAATTACCTGATGTACTAGAAACAGAATTTGCAAAGACTTGTTTAATAGAATTAGAAGAAATTGAACATGATGATCCTACTCTATACCAATTTACAAAGCAGATTTTGTTTCGATTTTTGTATATTTTATACCCATTAACGCCTATTGATGCTGAACCGAGTGAAATCGCTGAAGCGGTATCTAAATTAGCTGAGAAATATTTGAATTTAAATCAAGACGAACACCCTACATACATAACTGAAAATACTAGGAAGTGGATGGATGAGATTGAGCAACTAGAAAAATTATATTTCTCTCAAATTGAGGATTGACATTTTCTAGTTTAGATTATTGAACGGATAAATTTCTATGTTATAATATAGTGGTTGCATTATGCATGAATAGTGAGATTTAATGATCGCTATGTAAAAAATATTGGAATAAATAGTTTTTTGGAGGGAAGTTTTTATGTCAGCAAAATGGGAAAAGAAAGAAGGCAATGAAGGTGTCTTAACGTTTGAAGTCGACACTGATGAATTTGATAAAGCCTTAGATCAAGCTTTTAAAAAAGTAGTTAAAGATGTGCAGGTACCTGGATTCCGTAAGGGTAAAGTACCTCGTAATATTTTCGAAAAACGTTTCGGTGTTGAAGCATTATATCAAGATGCGGTTGACATTGTCTTACCTGATGCTTATATGAAAGCAGTTGAAGAAGCAGGTATTACTCCGGTTGATCGTCCTGATGTTGATATTGAACAAATTGAAAAAGGAAAACCATTAGTATTTACTGCTGAAGTAACGGTTAAGCCAGAAGTTACATTAGGTGAATATAAAGGTCTTGAAGTTGAAGAAAAAGATACAACTGTCACAGATGAAGATGTTGAAGAAGAATTAAAATCACTTCAAGAAAAACAAGCAGAGCTAGTTGTTAAAGAAGAAGGAACAATCGAAGAAGGTGACACAGCTGTTATTGACTTTGAAGGTTTTGTTGATGGCGAAGCTTTTGAAGGTGGAGCAGCAGAAAACCATTCATTAGAAATTGGCTCTGGTCAGTTCATTCCTGGATTCGAAGAGCAACTAGTTGGTAAAGAAGCTGGAGAAGAACTAGATGTTGTTGTAACATTCCCAGAAGATTATCAAGCAGAAGAGTTAGCGGGTAAAGAAGCTACATTCAAAGTTAAAATTCATGACATTAAAACAAAAGAATTACCTGAACTTGACGATGAGTTCGCAAAAGATGTTGATGAAGAAGTAGAAACGTTAGATGAGTTAAGAAATAAAACTCGTGAACGTTTAGAAGAAGAGAAGAAAAATGATGCTGACGTTGAAAAACGTGAATCACTAGTTAATCAAGCAGCTGACAACTCAGAAATGAACATTCCACAAGCAATGGTTGACTCAGAACTTGATCGTATGATGCAGGAATTTGAGCAGCGTCTACAAATGCAAGGTCTATCATTAGACATGTACGCTCAGTTCACTGGCCAAGATGAAAATGCGCTTAAGGAACAAATGAAAGATGACGCTGAGAAACGTGTTAAAACTAATCTAACTTTAGAAGCTATTTCAGAAGCTGAAAACTTAGAGGTAACAGAAGAAGACGTTAAAAAAGAATTAGAACAAATGGCCTCTATGTACAACACAGATGTTGATAACTTAAAGCAAATGTTAGGCGGAAATACTGACATGCTTAAAGATGATCTTAAAATGAAAAAAGCAATTGACTTCTTAGTTGAAGAAAGCAAAACTATATAATAATTAAAACAAGGCGCGTGTTGAACGTGCCTTGTTTTTCAATAAGTAACATCTACATATTCGGAAAAGGTGTGTAACTTTTCAAAAACAAAGCATAAGATGATTGTAAGTTTTTCTTTTGACTAATTTAATTTTCAAGTACATAATGAGAATTACGGAATTCATTTATACAAACAATAATATGACATCTAGTTAACATACAGATAAAACTTTGATTTTTATGGGGTGAAATAATGTTTAAATTTAATGAAGAGAAAGGGCAACTTAAGTGCTCTTTTTGTGGAAAGACGCAAGATCAGGTGCGTAAGTTAGTCGCAGGACCAGGCGTTTATATATGTGATGAATGTATTGACCTTTGTACTGAAATTGTAGAAGAAGAATTAGGTTCAACAGATACGGAAGAATTCAAAGATGTACCAAAACCTAAGGAGATTTGTGAAATCCTTGATGATTATGTGATTGGTCAAGAAAAAGCGAAGAAGTCCTTGTCAGTTGCGGTATATAACCATTATAAACGTATTAATTCAAATAATGTAAAAAACGATGATGTTGAATTGGCTAAAAGTAATATCTTATTACTTGGACCAACAGGTAGTGGTAAAACATTACTTGCACAAACATTAGCAAGAATTCTTAATGTACCTTTCGCTATTGCAGATGCAACGTCATTAACTGAAGCGGGTTATGTAGGTGAAGATGTTGAGAACATCTTACTAAAACTAATTCAAGCAGCAGACTATGATGTAGAAAAAGCTGAAAAAGGTATTATTTATATCGATGAAATTGATAAGGTCGCTCGAAAATCCGAGAACCCGTCAATTACAAGAGATGTATCAGGTGAAGGTGTACAACAAGCCTTACTAAAAATTCTTGAAGGTACACAAGCAAGCGTACCACCTCAAGGCGGACGTAAGCATCCTCATCAAGAATTTATTCAAATCGATACAACTAATATCTTATTTGTGGTTGGTGGTGCATTCGACGGCATCGATCAAATTGTTAAACGTAGGCTCGGTGATAAAGTCATTGGATTTGGTGCTGAAGCAAATAACGCCAATGTCAATGAACAAGATTTATTAACAAAGGTTCTTCCTGAAGACTTATTACGCTATGGATTAATTCCAGAATTCATTGGCCGTCTTCCAGTAATCGGAAGCCTTGAACAATTAGATGAAGATGCATTAGTTGAAATCCTAACTAAACCTAAAAACGCTCTAGTTAAACAATACGAAAAGTTATTTGAAATTGACGATGTAGAGCTTGAATTTGAAGAAGAAGCTTTACGTGAAATTTCAAATAAAGCCATTGAACGAAAAACAGGAGCGCGTGGGTTAAGATCCATTATTGAAGGTATTATGTTAGATGTGATGTTCGACTTACCTTCGCGTGATGATATTGAGAAATGTATTATTACAAAAGATACAGTCAAACTCGATAACGGTAAACCAAAGTTAGTCATGAAGGATGGTTCGGTAATTGATCAGAATGAAGAGCCTAAAGAAAGTGCTTAAAACTCAAACAGTTAGGCCTTAAATAAACTCGCCAGCTTGGCGAGTTTATTTATTTCTAATAATTAGTACATAATAAGAGTGGTTTATTTAAAGCATAAGAACAATTTACAACATGATTGGAATTCTATATGATTAAAGTACGGAAAATCTTGGAGGTGTTCATCATTGGGAACAGATAAACATACAGATATCCCCCTCCTACCATTGCGTGGCGTTGTTGTTTATCCATCAATGGTTATGCATTTAGATGTAGGAAGAGAAAAATCAATAAAAGCTTTAGAAGATGCTATGATGAAAGACCATCATATACTGTTAGCAACTCAAAAAGAAACGTCTTTAGATGAGCCAACAAAAGACGACCTTTACCAAACTGGAACTGTTGCTGAAATCAAACAAATGGTTAAGCTACCAAATGGAACAAGGCGAATCTTAATTGAAGGCTTACATCGTGCAGAAGTACAAGCTTTCAATAAAGAAGATGACTTTTTTATTGTTGAGTATGAATCACTAGACGATGAGCAAGGTGAGAACCTTGAGCAACAAGCCATGATGAGAATGCTCATTAATGATTTTTATGAATTCACTAAAATATCAAAGAAGTTAAATCAGGAGACATTTGATTCTGTAAAAGATATTGATGAACCTGGTCGCCTTGCTGATATGATTAGTTCCAATCTTTCATTAAAAATCCAACAAAAACAGCGAGTGCTTGAAATAGTCTATATACCTGAACGACTCGATTTCATTATTCAACTAATTAATAATGAAAAAGAAGTTTTAAGTATGGAGAAAAAGATTGGTCAACGCGTTAAACGTTCAATGGAACGAACCCAGCGTGAGTATTATTTAAGGGAGCAACTAAAAGCGATTCAAAAAGAGCTTGGTGAAAAAGATGGAAAAACTGGCGAAGTGGCTGAGTTAAAAGAAAAAATAGATGAAGCTAATATGCCTGAGCGAATTGAAAACGTTGCTTTAAAAGAACTTGACCGTTATGAGAAAGTTCCTCAAACATCTGCTGAAAGTTCAGTTATACGTAACTACATTGAGTGGCTTGTTTCGTTACCTTGGACAAATGAAACAACAGATAACTTAGAAATTAACAGAGCTGAGCGAATTTTGAATGAAGATCACTATGGTTTAGATAAAGTTAAAGAACGCGTTTTAGAATACTTGTCAGTTCAAAAATTAACGAATTCTATAAAAGGCCCTATTTTATGCTTAGTGGGACCACCAGGTGTCGGTAAAACGTCACTAGCAAAGTCCATTGCACGAGCGATCAATCGCCATTTTGTTAGAGCATCGTTAGGTGGCGTAAGAGATGAGGCTGAAATTCGAGGTCACAGACGAACTTATGTAGGTGCTATGCCTGGACGCATTATTCAAGGAATGAAAAAGGCCGAAACCATTAATCCAGTCTTTTTATTAGATGAAATTGATAAAATGGCAAGTGATTTCAGAGGCGATCCATCATCGGCTATGTTAGAAGTGTTAGACCCTGAACAAAACCATTCTTACAGCGATCATTTTATTGAAGAACCATATGATTTGTCGAAAGTCATGTTTATTGCAACTGCTAATAATTTACAGACAATTCCTGGTCCATTACTTGATCGTATGGAAGTCATTTCAATTGCGGGATATACAGAGCTTGAGAAGCTTCATATATCAAAAGAACACCTTCTTCCAAGACAGCTTAAAGAAAATGGTCTATCAAAAGGGCAACTGCAAATCCGTGATGAAGCCATTTTAAAACTGATTAGAATGTATACTCGTGAAGCAGGTGTGCGTAACTTAGAGCGTCAATTTGCATCGATTTGCCGTAAAGCAGCCAAAATTATCGTTGCTGAAGAGAAGAAACGAGTGGTTGTAACAGAGAAAAAATTAGACGAACTATTAGGAAAACCGCGTTTTAGATATGGACAAGCTGAAGTCGATGATCAAATTGGAGCTGCAACTGGTCTTGCTTATACACAAGCAGGGGGCGATACGCTATCCATTGAAATCTCATTATCAAAAGGTACGGGTAAATTAACCCTTACCGGTAAACTTGGTGATGTTATGAAAGAATCAGCTCAAGCTGCTTTTAGTTACATTCGTTCACGTGCAGATGAGCTTGAAATAGAACCAGATTTTCACGAAAAATATGATGTTCATATACACGTCCCAGAAGGTGCAACTCCAAAAGACGGGCCATCTGCTGGTATTACGATGGCAACAGCTCTCGTGTCTGCCTTAACTGAAAGACCTGTTCGTAAAGAAGTGGGTATGACAGGTGAAATCACATTACGGGGTCGAGTTCTCCCTATTGGTGGTTTAAAAGAAAAATCACTTAGCGCCCATCGTGCTGGTTTAACGACCATTATTATGCCAGCTGAGAATGATAAAGATTTAGAAGAAATTCCGGAAAGCGTTCGAGAAGGGTTAACATTTATTAAAGTTAAACATTTAGATGAAGTACTAGAACATGCTCTACTACCTAATAAACAGTAATACGTGTTGTTCCTAAGGAGAATTTATTATGAAAGTAACACAGGCTGAAATTGTGATAAGTGCTGTTAGTAAAAAACAATATCCGAATGACGGATTGCCTGAAATTGCATTAGCAGGCAGGTCCAATGTCGGTAAATCATCTTTTATCAATAAGATGATTCAGCGTAAAAGCTTAGCGAGAACCTCTTCAAAACCAGGTAAAACACAAACTCTTAACTTCTATAAGATCAATGAGTCGTTCTTTTTTGTAGATGTACCTGGATATGGTTACGCCAAAGTGTCAAAAAAGGAACGTGAAGCTTGGGGGAGAATGATGGAAGAGTATTTCCAAGAGCGGGAAACTCTTGAAGCAACGGTTTTACTGATTGATATGCGCCATCCTCCTACTGAAGATGATATTATTATGTATGATTTTTTAAAGCATTTTGAACTTCCTGTTTTGGTTGTGGCGACAAAACTGGATAAAGTAAAAAAGGCCAAGAGAGATCAGCATTATAAAGTTATTAAGGAAGCGTTAGATTTAGAGCCAGAAGACCAACTGGTTGCTTTTTCTGCCGAGACTGGTGAAGGTAAGGATCAAGCTTGGAGACATTTAAGCGGGTTTATTTCATAGTATGAGTTTGAAAAAGGACTTTCTTAGCAAAAAGTGGCTGAGAAAGTCCTTTTTGTTTGGAGGAAATTTATAAATTTCGCACCTCACAAGATGTTACTTTTTAAATAATAAAATGCTTCCGATTAGAATGAGCAGGATTGGCCAAAACTTCTCGAGCTGCACAAACACAAAATCAAACCAACTGAACCAATCAGGCATTGCAATAGATGTAATGGCCATAAATGAAATGATAATAAATATGAGACCGATCACCATACCTTGGTTTGTTTTTTGAGAACGTAATAAAAAAGCAAATCCAATAATTAAGGTATACATACCCCAATGGTCAATCCATTGTACGGAATGTGTCAGTGCATGAAAATGAATACCTAACCCGAGTAAAACGACTCCAGGGAAAATACTATCATGTTGTTTTTGTGTATAACCATTGAATAAGAACGCGATTCCTAATATGATAAGTATGGTTGGCCACGTATCAAAACGCGATAAAAATGGGATGGAGTATTGTTGTAATAAGAAATAAATACCGATTCCAATTAGAATAATACCTAAAAAAGATTTTTGTTGGTTCATGAGATACGCTCCTAAAATCAGTTTTCTTGAAGGCTAAATGGCCATGTGTTAACCTTGTATTAGTAGATAATAATTATTCTAAATTAATACTATCACAAATTTTCATATTATGTTCATGTTTTTAAACGTAATAAAAACGACTTTATTGGTATACTAACATTATAAGAATGGTTCGTATAGATAAGGGGTGAAGGGTATGCATGTCATAGTAGTAAGCTTAAACTATCGGACAGCCCCAGTTGAATTAAGGGAACAGTTAGCTTTTAAAGAGGATCAAGTAGGCGATGCGATGGTTGCTCTGAATCAAGAAAAGAGCATCCTAGAAAATGTTATCGTCTCAACTTGTAACAGAACGGAATTATATGTTGTGGCAGACCAGTTGCATACTGGTCGTTATTATGTGAAGCGCTTCGTATCAAATTGGTTCGATGTGGATCTTGATGAAGTGACAAAACATGTAGAGATTTATGAAGATCAAGATGCAATTCGCCACTTATTCCGTGTATCAGCTGGTTTAGACTCCATGGTTTTAGGTGAAACTCAAATTTTGGGACAAGTTAAACAAGCATTTCATGTTGCGCAAGTGCGTGAGGCTTCAGGACTCATCTTTAATCAATTGTTCAAGCAGGCGATTACTGCAGCTAAAAAAGGGCATCGTGATACAGAGATAGGTGAACATGCGGTATCTATTAGTTATGCAGCTGTAGAATTATCGAAAACTATTTTTGGCGATTTAAAGAATCAACACGTTGTCATCTTAGGCGCTGGCAAGATGGGTGAATTAGCTGTACAAAATTTACACGGCAGTGGTGTTGATCGTGTAACTGTCGTTAATAGAACATTTTCAAAAGCTGAAGAACTTGCGAATCGCTTTAATGGTGAAGCCATTCCTTTAGAGAATTTTGAGTCCACATTAAAAGATGCTGATATTCTAATTACATCTGCCGGGACTCAAGATTATGTACTGACTAAGGAACAAATGTCTTCACTTATTAAAAAGAGAAATGGGAAGCCAATTTTTCTTGTAGATATTGCGGTTCCGCGTAATCTTGATCCCGCCATTAATGATTTAGATAGTGTCTTTTTATATGATATAGACGATCTCCAAGGCATTGTTGATCAAAACTTATCAGAAAGACAAAAGGCGGCAGCTCAAATTGATGAAATGATTGAAGCCGAAATGGATGAGTTTGAAGAATGGTTAACAACATTAGGTGTTGTGCCAATTATTTCAGCTCTACGTAAAAAGGCTTTAACAATTCAAGAACAAACAATGGCATCCATTGAACGTAAAATGCCTGATTTAACGGCTCGTGAGAAAAAGGTATTAAATAAACATACGAAAAGTATTATTAATCAAATGCTTAAAGAACCAATTCTTCAAGCTAAAGAAATGGCTGGAGAAGAGCATGCGGATGATATGCTTAAATTATTTATTCGAGTGTTTGGCATTGACGATGAGGTTGAAGAGGAGCTTAGAAAACAAAATTCAAAACATCAGTCTCATGAGGAAGTTAGTCGTTCATTACCTTTATCAGGCTTAATACAAGCGATTCAACATCGTTAATAAGGGGAAACTCACATGAGTGCCTTTGAAGACTTAAGAATTTATGAATTAATCGTTATATTATATGGATTAAGTTTAATGATGTATTTCTATGATTTTGTTAAGCAAGACCGGAAGGCCAATCAAATGGCCTTCTGGTTACTTTTATTGGTTTGGTTTTTACAGACCATTTTTTTATTTAGAGAGATTTATATTACAGGGACATTGCCTATACTGAGTATAACGGAAGGTCTTTATTTTTATGCTTGGTTAATACTCTTGGTATCCGTAGTAGTCAATTACTTTTTTAAAGTTGACTTTTTAGTGTTTGTGATGAATGTGATTGGCTTCATCATTATGTTAGTCTTTTTAGTTTCACATTTAACAAGTGGTGGTAATACGTTTGGAGATCAGTTTATAGGTGAATTATTGCTATTTCATATTGTGCTAGCATTCTTATCCTATACGCTGTTTACAATATCTTTTGCTTTTTCTGTCTTATATTTATTACAATTTAAGATGTTGAAGGAGAAAAAGTGGGGACGGACACTTAAAAAGTTAGGTCGTTTAGGGCAAATGGAAGAATGGTCATTTTTATTAATCATTATTTCAACACCTTTATTGTTCATTTCTCTTATATTAGGAGTTGTATGGGCATATATGGCCAACGAGCTATTTTATTGGATTGACCCAAAAACGATTGGTTCATTTATTGTCATTATTTTATATGGGTTTATCATCTATAGAAAAGTTGTGAATAAATCAGTTGGAAAAGATTTAGCGCATGCGAATACGATGGCATTTGCGATATTGTTTTTAAATTATTTCTTATTCTCATTATTATCAAATTTTCATTTTAATTAGGAGGTTTACGATGCGAAAAATCGTAATAGGCTCAAGACGAAGCAATTTAGCAATGACCCAGACTGAATGGGTTATTGAGCAGCTGAAGAAACATACGAAAGATTATGAATTTGAAGTTAAAAAGATCGTTACTAAAGGAGATAAAATTCTAGATGTAACGTTATCTAAAGTTGGCGGGAAAGGCCTTTTTGTAAAAGAGATTGAACAAGCTATGTTTGATCATGAAATTGATATGGCGGTACATAGTATGAAGGATATGCCTTCACAACTTCCAGAGGGTCTCGAAATTGCGTGTGTTCCTGAACGTGAAGATCACCGTGATGCATTTATATCCAATGATCATGTTCAGTTAGATGATTTAAAAGAAGGAGCTGTGGTTGGAACTAGTAGTCTACGTAGAGGGGCTCAAATTTTAGCTTACAGACCAGATTTAAAAATACATTGGATTCGCGGTAACATTGAAACGAGACTCAGAAAACTAAAAGAAGAGAATTTTGATGCCATTATTTTAGCTGCAGCCGGCTTAAAACGAATGGGCTGGTCAACTGAATTAATTACACAATACTTAGAACCAGAAGTAAGTTTACCTGCAGTTGGTCAAGGTGCACTTGCGATAGAGTGCCGTGAGAGTGATGACGATTTGAAAGAATTATTGTCAAACATTAATGATGAATACACGGCAACAACCGTTTCTGCCGAACGTAAATTTTTAAGTATGCTTGAAGGTAGTTGTTCTGTACCAATTGCAGCATACGCAATTAGAGAAGGAGACCAAATTACTTTAACTGGTTTAGTGTCTTCATCAGACGGCAAAACCGTTCTTAAAACACAGAGTACTTCTAACGACCCTATTCAAGCTGGTGAAGAAGTAGCGAATGAACTGATTAAACAAGGGGCTAAAGACTTAGTTGAGGAAGCTAAAAAGGAACTTGGAGAGCAATAATGTCTCAATTAAAGGGGAAGACCTTATTTATCTCTCGTGAATTTGCTAAAGCTCAAGATTTTATCGTTCCACTTAAAGAACATGGTGTAAACGTCATTGCTTATTCTTTAATTACTTTTGAGTTAGAGGAATCTGTTTCTCATCGTGAGACTATAAATCAATTTAATCAATTTGATTGGGTCGTTTTTACAAGTGCAAATGGTGTTCGGTACTTTTTTGAAACTTTAGACAATCACGCAATTTCGCCTAGTGAAATTCAACATATTAAAAAGGCTGTCGTTGGCTCAAAGACCAAAGAAGCTTTAGAACAATATGGCGTACAAGCTCATTTTTTACCAGAAATTTATGATGCTGAACATTTTAGTCATTCGTTTATAAGTGACATGAAACCAAAGCATGTGTTACTCATAAAAGGTAATTTATCTCGTGATGTGATTGATCACAAGTTAGATCGTGCAAATATTCCATACGATACAATGATTGTTTATAGGACTGTTGTGAATCACAAAGTAGAAAGCATTATAAATCAAGAATTGACTGAAAATGTAGATGGATTAGTATTCACATCGCCTTCTTCTGTTAATGCATTCGAAAAGTTAGTTGGGATCAATCAGGCTTATTTAATCAAACCTTGCTTTTGTATTGGAGAGACAACAAGAGAAAAAGCTGAACAATCTGGTTTCACTAATACAATTGTCCCTGAAGTTTTTACACTGGAAGGATTATCCGACGCTGTGGTTCACTATTACTCTATAAAGGAGAATGATGATGAGTGATTTAAATTTTGATCGACATAGAAGACTTCGAAGTTCTGATAGTATGAGAGCTTTAGTTAGAGAAACTCATTTAAGAACCGAAGATTTAATTTATCCTATTTTCGTTTTAGAAGAAGAAGGGCAAAAAAATGAAGTACCTTCGATGCCAGGCATTTATCAAATTTCCTTAGATCGGTTATCCGAAGAAATGGATGAAGTTGTCTCATTGGGTATTCGTGCAGTTCTTTTATTTGGAGTACCAGATGTTAAAGATTCAGTAGGGTCAGAAGCTTATAATGACGAAGGAATTATCCAGAAAGCTACTCGTTTTATAAAAGAAAACTATCCAGATGTACTAGTTGTGGCGGATACATGTTTGTGTGAATATACAGACCATGGACATTGTGGTGTGATTCATGACCAATACGTTCATAATGATGAATCATTACCTTTATTAGTTAAAACGGCTATTTCGCAAGCAAAGGCTGGGGCAGACATTATTGCTCCTTCCAATATGATGGATGGTTTTGTTGCAGCTATTCGTAAGGGCTTGGACGATTCTGGTTTTGAGAATATTCCTATTATGTCTTACGCTATTAAATATGCCTCAGCATTTTATGGTCCATTTAGAGACGCTGCAGGCAGTACTCCGCAATTTGGCGATCGTAAGACCTATCAAATGGATCCAGCAAACCGTCTTGAAGCACAGAGAGAAGCTGAATCTGATATTATGGAAGGTGCAGACTTTCTAATTGTGAAGCCTGCTATGACTTATTTAGATATAATGAGAGAAGTCAGAGACCGTTATAATGTGCCAATTGTGGCTTATAACGTCAGCGGTGAATACTCTATGGTCAAAGCTGCCGCTCAAAACGGCTGGATTAATGAACAACAAATTGTTTTAGAAAAATTAACCTCAATGAAACGAGCAGGCGCTAATTTAATTATGACTTATTTCGCAAAAGATGTCGCAAAATGGCTTAAGCAATAAGAAGGAGGTTATTAAATGGGTTACGAAAAATCACAAGAATTATTTAACGAAGCGGTTGATTTACTGCCAGGCGGGGTAAATTCTCCAGTTAGAGCGTTTAATTCTGTTAATATCGATCCTATTTACATGGAAGAAGGTAAAGGGTCTAAAATTTATGATGTTGATGGAAATGAGTACATCGACTATGTGTTAAGCTGGGGACCATTAATTCTTGGTCATGCTGATGATCAAGTTGTTGGACAACTTAAGGAAGTATTAGAAAAAGGGACAAGCTTCGGAGCAAACGTTGAATACGAAAACAAATTAGCAAAGTTAGTGATCGATCGTGTTCCTTCAATTGAAATGGTTCGTATGGTTAACTCAGGAACAGAAGCGACTATGAGTGCCCTGCGCTTAGCACGTGGTTACACAGGTAGAGATAAAATACTTAAATTCGAAGGCAACTACCACGGGCACGGTGATTCATTACTTATTAAAGCAGGGTCAGGTGTGGCAACTCTTGGTCTACCTGATAGCCCAGGAGTACCTGCTTCGATCGCACAAAACACAATTACGGTACCTTATAATGACCAAGAAAGTGTGAAATATGCCTTTGAAGAATATGGTAAGGATATTGCAGCTGTAATTGTTGAACCTGTTTCTGGAAATATGGGGGTTGTACCTCCTGTAAATGAATTTTTAAGCTTCTTAAGAGACATTACTGAAGATAATGGATCATTACTTATTTTTGATGAAGTTATGACAGGGTTCCGCGTTGGCTATAACTGCGCTCAAGGACACTTTGGTGTAACACCAGATTTAACTTGTCTAGGTAAAGTTATTGGCGGCGGACTTCCAGTAGGTGCCTACGGTGGTAAGCGTGAAATTATGGAACGAATTGCCCCAGCTGGAGATATTTATCAAGCTGGAACTCTTTCTGGTAACCCACTAGCCATGGCAGCGGGTTATGAGACTTTAAATCAACTAAGCGATCAATCTTATGAAGAGATTAATAAAAAAGCAGATCGATTAATAGAAGGTTATAAAAAAGCTGCTGAAGAATATGGCGTGCCATTACAGGTAAATCGTGCAGGTTCAATGATTGGTTTCTTCTTTACTAATGAAGAAGTTATTAACTTTGAAACTGCCAAATCATCAGACTTAGAATGGTTTGCAGAATACTATCGACTAATGGCAGAACAAGGAATCTTTTTACCACCTTCACAATTTGAAGGAATGTTCCTATCTACAGCCCATACAGATGAAGACATTGAGAAGACGGTCCATGCAGCAGAACAAGCATTTAAACAATATAAAGGTTAAGTTAAGGCCACACAGCACTCTTGCTGTGTGGTTTCTTTATGAATGGAAGGGGACACATACATAAGAGAAAAAGACACTTATAGAAATACGAAAAACACCCATAGTAGCAGTGAATCTACTCATTTGGTTGAACAATTTATAGTTCTATATTCAACATTGACCAGACTTCTTCTCCCGCCACATTGTTAATCTTTTACTTTAATATCTTAGAAAAGTTCTTTTTAAAAACAAGTTGTCATATATGTATTGGTAAAGGATATTTTTGTGAGGAGGATGAGTCGTGAATTATAACGGAAATGAACCCTTTCTATTCGATTTGCACGAAGAAATTACGTTTCGCCAAGGTGAAGAGATCGATGATTTGTACGGCATTTCCATTCAACCGGATGTTAATATATTAAAAGAATCTAGCTACATCCAGTTGCGTGGTGTTTTGATGGTGTCTGGGGATTATCAATCTTTACCACGAGAAGAACCAATGTATATTATGGATCAAGACGATGATGATGAGAATTATGTTCAGCAAGTGAAAGCTCTTGATAACGGATTTACAACTTTTCAGTATCCGATTCCAGTAGATATTACTATTCCAGTGAATCGTGTTAATGAAACAGGTGAACCAGATGTTGAAATTGAGTATTTTGATTATGAATTACCAGAACCAAAGTCGTTACACGTCTATGCCAAAATTCGTCTAGCTAATGTTGAAGTCTTAGAAGATCTAGAGGAAGTGCGACAGGATGAACAAGTAAACTCTGATTTTCAATTACAAGAGATTCCAAGCTTTGATGAAGAGGAACAAGAGCAAGATGAAGAGCATTATGAAGAAGAATTACGACCTCAGGAAGAAATGATGCACGAGCCTGAAGAAACTGAAGAAGAGCAGAAAAAGGGACGCGAGTTTTGGAATAAAAAAGAGACACAATCTTTTACAGAGTTCTTCAATAATAAAGAGAAAAAGGCTAAGGCCGAAGAACAACCTAAAGCTAAAGAATCAAAAGAAAATGTAGCGCCAAATGCCCCATCTGGTAAAGAAAATCTAGAGAATAAACCTAAAGAAGAAGTTAAACAAGAGGCTAAACAAGAAGAAAAAGCACCAGCTAAAGAGAAAGAAATGAAAAAAGAGAAGAAAGCAAAACAAGAAGAAATGAAGAAAGAGAAAGAAGCCAAACAAGAAGAAATGAAAGAAGAAACTAAAAAGGCGAAAAAAGAACAAAAAGAAGTTAAGAAAAAAGAAACCAAGAAAAAAGAAAAAGAAGAAGCTAAGAAACAAGAGGCAAAGCCTGAAGCTGAAAAAGAAGAAAGTAAAAAGAAAGATGCGTCTCCGGAAGTTAATCAAAAATCAAGTAAAGATCAATATGATGACGACCATATGGAAGAAGAAGATAACGCTAAAAAACCTAAGAAGAAAATGTTTGGCCTAAATTATCTATCTAATTTCTTCCGTGATGGAGAAGAGGAACAAGAACCTGAAAAAGTCAGTGTAAAAATGAGGTTTGTTCAAGAGAACGAGACGCTTGAATCCATTGCTAATTCCTATAGTGTTACCGTTTCTCAGCTTGAACGGTTAAATGGTTTAGATGACGACCATCAGCTCAAAACTGGCGATGTATTGTATGTTCCATATAAATGATTAGATCCACTCTAAGTAAAAGGCAATATACAGACCCACTAATAAACCAGATAAAAAGACATCAAGTGTGGATGGAAATAGTAATGTTCTAACTAATTGGAAAATCATGATAGGTAACGTACACTTTTCGATGACAAATATACAGTGCCTTGCCCAAGGTGGTAAGCGGTAGCGGTAATATCTAGCCATTAGTCTCCTCCTCTCTATTACACGATATGATGTTTTGAGGAAAGTGTTAATATTTTAGTTTAAAAGTGTGGGCATACGCCCCACTTTTTTATTTTCATGACATAATGGTTGATTTTCGTTGACTATTTGTATAAAATACGTATACAATAATAACAAAATCATAATAGTTAAAGGCTGTAAGAGAAGAGTACAGGTTGGATTCTGACAGAGATGGAAACGTAAGCTGAGAGTTTCCTCGGAATGAAGGCTTGGAAGGTCGCTCTGAATTAGCTGGTTCATTGAACTTAAGTAGGTGAACACGGGAAAACCGTTAGATTAATGAAGCGCACATCTGTGCAGATAAATCAGATGTGAATTAAGGTGGTACCGCGAAGTCAATCTTTTCGTCCTTTCTATAAAGGATGAAAAGATTTTTTTATTTTATAAAACTTTAAGGAGGGTCTTTTATGTCAGAAGAGCAAAACATAATGGCTCCTAAGTACAACCCTCAAGAGGTTGAACAAGGTCGCTATAAGTTTTGGGTAGATGGAAAGTTTTTTGAAGCAAAAGATGACGCATCTAAGGAGCCATTCACAGTAGTTATTCCGCCTCCAAATGTAACAGGACGATTACATTTAGGGCATGCCTGGGATACGACATTACAAGATATTATTACACGTTACAAACGTATGAGAGGGTACGATGTGCTGTGGCTTCCAGGAATGGACCATGCAGGGATCGCTACGCAAGCAAAAGTAGAAGGAAAACTTCGTGAAGAAGGTGTCTCGCGTTATGATTTAGGACGTGAAAAATTCTTAGAGCGCTCATGGGACTGGAAAGAAGAGTACGCATCGTTTATTCGTAAGCAATGGGAAAAAATAGGGTTAGGTCTGGATTACTCTAGAGAACGTTTTACATTGGATGAAGGTTTATCAAATGCAGTAAAAGAAGTATTTGTGACTTTATATGAAAAAGGTCTTATTTACCGTGGACAGTACATTATTAACTGGGATCCAAGTACACAAACTGCTTTATCCGACATTGAGGTTATTTACAAAGATGTCAAAGGTGCTTTTTATCATATGAAGTATCCTTTAAAAGATGGCTCAGGTTATATTGAAATTGCTACGACTCGTCCAGAGACAATGTTAGGTGATACAGCTGTTGCCGTTCATCCAGAAGATGAACGTTATAAACATCTTATTGGTAAAAAAGTAGTACTACCAATTGTTGGACGTGAGATTGAAATCATTGCCGATGATTACGTTGATATGGAATTTGGTTCAGGTGCGGTTAAAATCACACCAGCCCATGACCCTAACGACTTTGAAATTGGTAACCGACATAATCTAGAGCGCATTTTAGTAATGAATGAAGACGGAACGATGAACGAAAATGCTGATAAATATAAAGGTATGGATCGTTTTGAGTGCCGTAAACAACTAGTTAAAGACCTACAAGAAGATGGTGTTTTGTTTAAAATTGAAGAACATGAACATTCAGTAGGTCATTCGGAACGTAGTGGTGCCGTTGTTGAACCTTATTTATCCACTCAATGGTTTGTTAAAATGGACCCATTAGCTAAACAAGCGGTAGAACTGCAAAAAACAGATGATAAAGTCAATTTTGTACCAGAACGTTTTGAAAATACCTATTTAAACTGGATGGAAAATATTCGTGACTGGTGTATTTCAAGGCAGCTTTGGTGGGGGCATAGAATACCAGCTTGGTATCATAAAGAAACAGGTGAAGTATATGTTAGCAGGGAAGAACCAGAAGATATCGAGAATTGGGAGCAAGATGAAGATGTATTAGATACATGGTTCTCATCTGCATTATGGCCGTTTTCAACAATGGGCTGGCCAGATGAAAAGAGTAAAGACTATCAGCGTTACTTCCCAACAGATGCTTTAGTGACAGGGTATGATATCATCTTTTTCTGGGTTGCTCGTATGGTATTCCAATCGGTTGAGTTCACAAACAGAAGACCGTTTAAGGATGTCATTATGCATGGTTTAGTGCGAGATGCAGAAGGTCGCAAGATGAGTAAGTCACTTGGTAATGGTGTTGATCCAATGGATGTGATTGACAAATATGGTGCTGATTCTCTGCGCTATTTCTTATCAACTGGTTCATCACCTGGGCAGGACTTACGATTCCACTGGGAAAAAGTCGAAGCCACATGGAATTTTGCTAATAAAATTTGGAACGCTTCAAGATTTGTTCAGATGAATCTTGGTGAGTTTAAATATGAAGATATTGATTTAACGAAGAAGAAGTCATTAGCTGATGAATGGATTTTAACGCGGTTAAATGAAACGATTGAAAATGTTACACGAAATATTGATCGCTATGACTTCGGTGAAGCGGGTCGACACTTATATAACTTCATCTGGGATGAGTTCTGTGACTGGTATATTGAGATGGCTAAGCTACCGTTATATGGTGATGATGAAGAAGCAAAACAAACAACACGTTCAGTATTAGTTGTTACATTAGATAGCATTTTACGTATGCTTCACCCGTTCATGCCATTCATAACTGAAGAGATTTGGCAGCACATCCCACACAAAGGGGAATCTATTGTCACAAGCTCGTGGCCAGAAGTTCGTTCGGAATTTAATAATGAACAATCATCTAAGGAAATGCAACGCCTAGTATCCATTATTCGCTCTGTTCGTAACGTTCGTGCAGAAGTAGATACACCAATGTCTAAAGAAATTAAGATTTTAATTAAAGCTAATGACGATCAAATTGTAGATGAATTAACTCGTAATAAGCATTATTTAGAACGTTTTTGTAATCCAGAGACGTTAACGATTGCAACGAATATTGATATACCTGATCAAGCGAAAAGTGCTGTTGTAACTGGAGCAGAAATCTTCTTCCCGCTTGAAGGGTTAATCGACCTTGACGCTGAAATTGAAAGATTAAAAACTGAATTAGATAAATGGAATAAAGAAGTGGAACGTGTTCAAAAGAAGCTTGCAAATGAAAACTTTGTAAGCAAAGCTCCTGAGCATGTTGTTCAAGAAGAGCGAGAAAAAGAGAAAGATTATTTAGAAAAACAAAAGCTTGTGAAAGAACGTCTAAAAGAACTTGAAGATGTATCATAATACAGTTGAATTGCCTGCTTTTTAGCAGGCAATTTATTATATGGAGGATTATTTATGAACGAAAAAGAAGCGATTAATTGGATTAGAGAACAGCTCAAGTTTGGAATGAAACCCGGCTTACATCGAGTGAAACTCCTTTTAGACAAACTAAATCATCCTGAAAAAGATTTAAAGATCATTCATATTGCAGGAACCAACGGTAAAGGGTCGACATTATCCTATTTAAAGCAAATGCTTCAGCATCATGATTACACAGTTGGGACGTTTTCTTCACCTTATATCGAACTGTTCAATGAACGAATGAGTATTAATGGTACACCAATTCCTGGAGATCAATTAGTCTATTACGTTGAAAAACTAAAACCCCTCTGTGAAGAAGTGGGGCATACCCAATTTGGAAAGCCTACAGAATTTGAAATCATTACCTGTATCGCATTGCAATATTTTAAAGATCAACGAGTGGACTATGCGATTTTTGAAGCGGGTTTGGGAGGACGTTTAGATTCCACAAATGTTGTTAGTCCTTTATTATCGATTATTACCATGATTGGTTATGATCACATGGATATATTAGGTAATAGTATAGAGGAGATTGCATCTGAAAAGGCTGGCATTATAAAATCTAACATTCCAATTGTTACAAACGAGGTTAGGCAAGAAGCGTATCACGTGATAGAAAAACGTGCCAAACAATGCGGTAGTCCTATTTATCAGTTACATAAAGATTATGATTATACATGGAATGAATCGCTTGAAACAGGTGAACGTTTTAATTTTAATTCTGACGATTTATCAATTAACAATCTGGTCTTGTCAATGAGTGGAAAACATCAAGTGGAAAATGCAACTTTAGCTATTTATTCTTTTAAAAAATTAAGTGAATTAGAAGGTTTTTCTGTTTCAATAGAGAAGATTATAAAGAGTATAGAACAAACGACATGGGTCGGAAGGTATGAAGTTATTAATAAACAACCAAAGATTATACTGGATGGAGCACACAATTTAGAAGCAATTGAGCAGTTGGTTGATACCATTCAAAAACGGTATGATCCGTCCAAAGTTAGATTACTAGTTTCAGTTATAAAAGGGAAACCTATTGAACCAATCATACATCAACTTAAACGTCATTTTGATCATGTTAGCGTTACATCTTTTAACTTCATGAAAAGTTATAGTTCAAAAGAACTATTACAAAAGTTCTATAAATGTGATATAATAGTTTCTGAAAATTGGAAATCCACAGTCAAAGAATTTTTAAGACAACAAGAGACTGACGAAGTCTTAGTTATAACAGGATCATTGTATTTTATATCAGAGGTTAGACGTTATTTGCTTGAGTAAAGGAATTAAGATCTTATATTGGAAATGAAGGGGTTACTTATGGCGAAATCAAAAGTTATAACAATGTGGGTTATATGGTTAGTCGCTTTTCCGTCTCTTGTTACATATGCATATATGGAATTTAAGCCTGATTTTAGTGAACAATGGTTGGATTTATTAGCGTTCGCCATTGTCATTTGTGCCGTTGCCGTTTTCCCTATAAAAGTTGGGAACATTACAGTATTTTTTAGTAATGGTGTAAGTTTGGCTGCGTTTCTATATTTTGGGCTTTTTGTTGAGTTAATTTTAATTCAATTATCGCTAGTCGTATTGTTTGTAAAAATTAATCTCAAAAAAGATGAAGCACACCGTATACCGACTAATTCAACTATGTTTTTGTTAACATCTGTAATCTCTGCTTGGGTTTATTATGCGTTAGGCGGAACTCATGGCATATTAACGTTTGATACAGTTGAGCAAGTAATACCTCTCGTTGGTTATATCGTAGCTATTATACTTGTCAATCAGATCTTTTTATCTGTATTTCAATGGTACATGCATGGTGAGAACCTACTTGCTTATCCAAAAAGTTTATTAATTGATTCAGGAGCAACCCTTCTTGCCTTTCCGTTGGGTCTGGTGCTTTATTTAATGTATGTTCAAATTGAAGCAATCGCCGTCTTTTTCGTCGGAGTACCATTCATCTTATTGTCGATTGTCTTTTCTTATTACCATAACACTCAACTCATCAATAAGTATTTACATACAACAAGTGAGATTGGCCATGAACTTTCAAAAAGTTTAAATGTGAAAAGTGTGCTAGATACGTTTCTTGATGAAATAAAATATTTAATTCCAGCTTCTAATATTTATGTGTTTGATGTATCCAATGAAAGTCGAATGATGGACTTAATAAGGTTTATGGACCAAGAAGGAAATCAGCTTAAAAAGGATCTAAAATTATTTCGTGGTGAAGGGTTTGCTGGGTCGGTTTATGAGCGTGAAAAAAGTATAATGATGATGAGAAAGAAAGACATTGATCAATTGAACCCTGAAGAACTTCCTGATGAAACTAAGAGTGTCATGGGAGTTCCAATCCAACGAAGCGGAAAAATTGTAGGCGTGTTGACAGTTAGTTCGAATGAACTTAACGCTTATGAGAAATACCATTTAATGTTATTAGAAATTCTGGCTAACTTTTTATCAGTTGCCATTGAAAATGCTCGTCACTATGAATCAGCGAAAACGAAAAGTCAACGTGATCAATTAACTAATCTGTATAATTATCGTTATTTCATAGAGCATATTGATGAATATGCTAAAGATTTAGAAGCAAAAGGCATCAAAGAGAACTTATCTGTCATTATTTTAGATATTGATTCTTTTAAAGCGATTAATGATGAACACGGGCATGAATCTGGGAATGAAGTGTTAATTGAACTTGCGAATCGCCTAGAACGTTTATTTGGACATTATGGTATTATCGCAAGGTACGGGGGAGAAGAGTTTACAGTTTTAATTAAAGGTATGCCCCACAATGATGTGATACAAATTGCAGAGGACATTCGATATTCAATTGCTAGTGAACCGTTTATTCTATATAAAACTATTGATGGAAATGTCGAGGTTCAAGAGATTAACGTCACAGCAAGTATAGGTGTTTCTACATACCCTGATCAATGCGAAACACCACAAGAGTTAATCAGAAATGCTGATCGTTCAATGTACGTAGGGGCAAAACGGAACGGTAAAAATAAAGTTGCATCAATTGTTTAATTAGTGAGAGTGATTTCGATATGTCGAAATCACTTTTTTCTTTACATAAAGAAATTGTCGAAGTCTTATGACAAGTTTTGGCTAATTTTTTAAAAAGACTGTGATACTCTCATACCAACACGGGACAAGGTGGTATGAAAATGGACGAGCAAAAAAGAGTTAGAGTAACCATGAATCAGGACAACCAAAACCATAAAAGGCATGATTTAGAGTATTATTTAACGCCAAAAAACAAAAAATCGCAGTCATCTTTTTTAACATTTAATCGCAATTCTGCTATGGCAAAAATGGTTAAGCCGATCCTTTTAGCTGTCTTATTAGGGGTATTGTTTGGAGCAGGATTAATTTATTATTTTTCTGACTTAACTCCAGACACTTTACCTGCTGCCACAACTGAAACAGATGATGAAGAACCATCTTCAGATGAACCTGTTGGTGAACAAGCAGTGAGCGGATCAACGTTATCTAAACCCGCCAGTGCATTTGAAGTCATTCAATTCGGTATGTTCTCAAATCAAGCTAACGCTGAAGAATTAATTCAGAAAAAACTACAACCTCAATCTATTCCAGCAACCATTCAAGAACAAAATGGTCAGTTTTATGTCATTAGTCATTTAATTTCCTCTGAGTCCGAGAAGTCTTCGATTACAGACTGGCTTGAATCAAATGATTTAGTTTATATGGAACATTTCTTTTATAAATCTTGGAATGTTGAGGCGTTAAACGTTAAAGTGAATGATCAGAATATAGATTGGTATAACCAAGGATTAACACTCCTCAGTGAAACTGAAATGGATGAGGCTTGGATGGAACAATTAAATGCATGGGTTAATAATAAACCTGGTGAGCTACAGGAAACTAATAAATTAAATAAAATAACAACATTAAAAGATCAACTTGCTGACGCCAATGATGAAACTCACAAAGAATTTATCAGGAAAACTATTCTGTTAAACTTACATTTATTTTATACAAATTTAGCCTAATTTAATTTTTTAGTATTTTTGTGTTGTTTTTAATATAAATTACTTAAGAAAACGCGATTTCTGAATTAGAGAAATCGTGTTTTTCTATATGTTGTGACAAACAATTCAACTGTTTATCATAAGACTATATTTGTAGAAGGAGGAATATGATGACCATTGATACTATTTTTATTAGAGATGTTCCAAAAGACGACCGCCCAAGAGAACGGCTTATACAAGCTGGACCACAAGCTTTATCAAATCAAGAATTAATCGCAATTTTAATAGGTAGCGGTACAAAAGGAACTTCAGCTTTATCTTTAGCAACAAGAATACTCGTTCATTTTGAAGGTCTATCATTATTAAAAGATGCATCCATTGCTGAATTTACGTCAATAAAGGGTATAGGTGAAGCCAAAGCTGTTCAATTACTAGCAGCCATAGAACTGGGAAAAAGACTTCACACCTTTAAAGTTGGTGACCGATATACTGTACGTAGTCCGGAAGATGGTGCCAACTTCTTAATGGAAGAGATGAGAAATCTAAAGCAAGAACATTTTGTGGCCTTATATCTTGATACTAAGAATCAAGTGATTCATAGACAGACGATTTTTATAGGGAGTTTAAATTCTTCTATTGTACACCCTCGAGAGGTTTTTAAAGAAGCCATTAAAAGGTCGGCAGCTTCAATTATTTGTGCCCACAATCACCCCTCCGGCGACCCTTCACCTTCCAATGAAGACATTCACGTGACTAAGCGTTTATTTGAATCTGGCAAAGTATTAGGAATTGAATTACTGGATCATATTGTTATTGGAGACCAGAAATTTATTTCACTAAAAGAAAAAGGATATTTATAGGTCTACAAATTTAGTCATAATATCCCATATTTTTGCCCCGGTTAACTCTATCTATTTTCTATATTTTTTCGTATAATAAAATAGAGTCTTTAATGTAGCGCCAACTATATATTTTGGACAAATATGGTGGCGCTTATTCATGTTTTGTTAAACCATTACATATTTTTAAAGTAACAAATGAAGTCATCAGAGAGGAAGATTGTAATGGGCTCATCTTTATTCAGCCGAGATTTCGGCATTGATTTAGGAACTGCAAATACGTTAGTATTTGTTAAAGGTAAAGGAATTGTCTTACGGGAGCCATCGGTTGTTGCGATTAATAATCAAACAAATGAGATCACTGCCGTAGGAAATGAAGCCAAAAGTATGATTGGTAAAACTCCTGAATCTTTATCGATTATTAGACCAATGAGAGATGGAGTTATTGCTGACTATGATACAACATCATCCATGATGAATTATTACATTGGAAAGGTGAACAGTAAGTCCTGGTTTAATAAACCGAATGTTATGGTTTGTGTTCCATCCGGGATTACAATGGTTGAAGAACGTGCTGTTATAGATGCGACTAAACAAGCAGGAGCTAAGAATGTTTATCCAATTTCAGAGCCATTTGCTGCAGCAATTGGAGCAGATTTAAGTGTATGGGACGCAACCGGAAGTATGGTTGTAGATATTGGCGGTGGAACAACGGAAGTCGCCATTATTTCATTAGGTGGAATTGTAACGAGCAAATCCATTCGTACGGCTGGAGATGAAATTGATGAACAAATTTTGTATTATGTAAAAAAAGAGAAAGACTTAATTATTGGTGAATCGACTGCTGAGAAAATCAAGATAGAACTTGGTGCAGCTAAGAAAACAGATGAAGAAAATAATATGGAAATCAGAGGCCGTGATACGGTTTTTGGCTTACCTAAAACTGAGACTATTACTAGCTCTGAAGTGGTAGAAGCTATTACAGACACAATTGATGATATGATTAAAGCAGTTGTTGAAACATTAGAAAATGCTCCGCCAGAATTAGCAGCTGATATAATGGATACTGGAATTGTTCTCACTGGTGGTGGTGCAATGCTTCGCTATTTAGATGATGTAATTAAAGAAAAGACAAATATTCCTGTATATATTGCTGAACAGCCGTTAGACTGTGTGGCATTAGGAACTGGAAAATCATTAGATTATATTGACCATTTTAAAAATTCACCAACAATCGCAAGAAGAAACATACTTAATTAAGAGTAGGTGCTACATTTTATGCCTTCATTTTTGAGGAAACGTAAATTAATCGTACTATTTACTGCAATCATATTAGTGGTAACCATGATCGGTTATTCTTTAAAAGCAGATGAACAATCAAACATTGGAGTTCAATTTATATCTGATACAGTAGGATTTTTTCAAAATATAGTGTATCAACCTGTGAATTATGTAATTGGTTTTTTTGACAATATTGATGAAGTTCAAAATGTATTTAAACAAAATCAAGTTTTAAAAGAGGAACTTCAAGATTATAAAACTTTAGCATTTCAAGTGAATGAATTAGAAAAAGAAAATAAAGAATTGCGCTCGTTAATCGAGATCGAAAAAGCAATCAGTGACTACACACCGATCAAAGCTACGGTCATCTCAAGAAGTCCAGAACAGTGGTTTGAACAGGTTAAAATTAATAGAGGGCGTATGCATGGTGTAGAACCCAATATGGCTGTATCAACCGCTAGTGGCATGGTCGGTAAAGTTATTGGCGCTTCACAAATGACTTCGACTGTTCAATTATTATCTGGCTTTGATGAAGATAATCGAATTTCTGCTGTAGTTGATGGGAATGAAGAAGTTTTTGGTCTGGTTGAGGGTTATGATGACGAAACTGGTACTTTAATTTTTAGGGATATGACGGATAGTGGACAGCTTGAAGTTGGACAAACGATTATTAGCTCAGGTATGGGTGGTGTCTTTCCAAGAGGCCTTTTAATCGGTGAGGTGTCTTCAGTGGAACTGGATCAATATGGGTTAACTAAAATCGCCCATATTAAACCTGCAGCGGATTTAGTTGATATTAATCATGTTATGGTAATTGACCGTGATATATACTCTCCAGCAATAGATAAAGAAAAAGCGGAAGAGGAGGAGTAAAATGAGGTTCCTCTACCTTCCTTTAACATTAATGATATTCTTAATTCTAGAAAGTGTTGCGGTACGTTTTATTCCAACATCTATCGTCACATCTAATTTAATATATATTCCTCACTGGATTTTAGTATTCTCATTACTCATTTTACTTTTCTATGATGGGGCACATACTTATCATGGGATTATTAATGGTGTTATTTTTGGTTTAATGTTTGAGTTAGTCTATACAGATTTAGCTGGAGTATATGTTTTAGCTTATGGGATTGCATTATATTTCATTCATTTATTAACAAAATTATTACAACAAAACTTTATTGTAAGCTTATTATTAGTGACATTAAGTATTATTGTGGCTGAGTTTATTCTTTATTTTGTATATTCCTTGGTTGGACAAGTAGAAATAACTGTACAGCATTTTATGCAATTAAGATTAATCCCCACAACATTAAGTAATCTATTATTTTTATTAATTATTTACCCATTTTTCTCAAAACGTTTAGTAAAATGGCAGGAAGAAGACCAACAAATAAAGTAATTAATTATTGGTGGAACAAAATTGGGGTGTACCGATATGGCAGAGTGGAACCATTATGTAACGATGAAAGGAACCAATAATGGAATTGTTGTCTATTTAGATGATCAGTGTTCGTTTGAAAGGGTATTAGATGAATTGAAGAATAAATTACAATCAAATAACTCTTCAGGAGCAACTGAAATCACTATACATAGCCAATATAGGTTCTTAAGTGAAGATCAAAGGCAACTTTTATTTAATTTAATTGATGATTACAGTGACTTAACTGTTAAAGATATTGAATCTTACGTCATAACTAGAGAAGATGCTTATGAGCTTTATGAAAACACGACCGTTAAAACGGTGATGAAAACCATAAGATCTGGTCAAGTACATGAAGTTAAAGGTGATGCATTAATCATTGGTGATATTAATCCAGGCGGGACGGTGCTGGCAACAGGTAATATTTTTGTTCTTGGGAAATTAAGAGGAATTGCTCATGCTGGTGTAGAAGGTGATGAGAATTGCATAGTAGCTGCTTCTTATATGCACCCAAACCAAATCAGAATTGCTTCAAAAATCAGTCGTGCACCAGATTATGATGTAGAAGGTTCTCCAAGAGAATTTGCATTTATAAATTCATCAACAGAACAAATAGAATTAGAGCAACTTCAGCATATACAAAAACTACGTCCAAAACTATTGGATGTATTTGAAAGGGGATTGTAATATGGGTGAATCAATTGTAATCACATCTGGTAAAGGTGGAGTAGGTAAGACAACTACAACAGCGAATATAGGGACTGCTTTAGCATTAATGGGACAAAAGGTTTGTCTTATAGATACGGATATCGGCCTAAGAAATTTAGATGTAGTTTTAGGGTTAGAAAATAGAATTATTTTTAATATAATTGATGTAATCGAAGGTCGTTGTAAATTACAATCAGCACTTGTAAAAGATAAACGTTTTGAATGCTTACATCTTCTGCCTGCTGCGCAAACGAGCGACAAGAACGAGGTTTCACCTGAAGCAATTGCAGAATTGGTTGAAGAGTTAAAACCTGATTATGATTATATATTAATTGATTGCCCTGCAGGAATTGAACAAGGGTATAAAAATGCGGTCGCCGGTGCAGATAAAGCCATCGTGATTTCAACCCCTGAGAAATCTAGTATTCGTGATGCTGACCGAATCATTGGTTTACTAGAACAAGAAGAATTAAAGAACTCTCCATTTTTAATTATCAACCGTATTCGTAAACATATGGTAGATAGCGGAGATATGTTAAGTGTTGATGAAATAGTTTCAACTTTATCAATTGAATTATTAGGGATTATTTTAGATGATGAAGATGTTATTCGCTCTTCACATCATGGTGTTCCCGTAGCATTCCAGCCTGATACCAAAGCTTCAATTAGTTACCGAAACATTGCGAGACGTATTTTGGGTGAATCTGTTCCGCTAATGTCTTTAGATGAAGAAAAAGGGTTTATGACCAAAGTTAAAAAGTTATTAGGAATGAAGTAAATATTAACGAGACACTGCAATGGACAATTGTCATTCGGTGTCTCGTTTGTTATGTAACTCAACTAAAATTATCATATCTCTCATATTTCTTGAATAAGCTAGTACAAACTAGAAAGGGAATGGTGAGAGATGAGTCGTAAATTAGAAGAAATTCGTAGTAATATTGCTAAAAGAAAAACGCAGAAAAATAAATTAAGTAATCGAACATCATCTAGTTACAATCCTCTATTAGAAGATGAAGAACGACATGGTTTTACTTCATATCCAAAAGCTGATTCTTCAGGATTAGGTATGGATTCGGCAAGATCAACAAAAGTAATGGTCAAGTTCTTAGGGTCAGCGATTATCGTATTTCTAACCCTATTTATATATCAAGCTCAAGTGCCTGTTCTTAATCAACTTAAACCTGTTGTAAACGACGCTTTAACTGAAGATTTACCATTTGCGACAGTACAAGCCTGGTATGATGAACACTTTGCTACGTCATTTTTATCCTTTGGTAGAGATGATGGTAGAATGGTTAGCCAAGAGGTACAGTCTATTCCGGTATCCGGTGTACAAGTGGATCATGTAAAAGATTATGAAGATGGTATTTACATTGAAGTGACTGAGCCTAAAAACATTTACCCATTAGATCGAGGAACAGTCTTATTTGCAGGCAAGAAAGATGAAACGGGAAATACGGTTATTATTCAGCATGAGGATGGTAGAAAATCGGTTTACGGTAATCTCAAAACCATTGATGTTTTTCATTATCAATTTGTTTCACCTGGTCAAACTATTGGTAAAATTGAGCCAGATGAATTAGTTGGTTATTCTAATATGTATTTTGCTGTAAAAGAAGGCAATCAATTCGTTGACCCTACTCAGTTCATATTAGGGGACATGGATGTTACGGAATAAAACTATTCAATTCCATCCTCTATTATTGCTTCTTTTAATTGGAAGTTACTTTCTTGGGTTATTTCTTGAAATGATTGCATTCTTTATCATAATTATTATTCACGAACTAGGTCATTACTTAACTGCTAAGTATTATAAGTGGAACATTACGCGGCTAATGGTTTGGCCGTTTGGTGGCGTCATGGAAACAGATGACTTTTATAATCGACCTAGTAAAGAAGAGTTCTGGGTGGTCATCGCTGGACCTCTTCAGCACATTTGGATTTATATTGTTTTACTTGTCATGGACGGATATCATGTTGAACATGTGTTTTTAGATCAATTATGGATAGTGAATACTGTCATATTATTATTTAATTTGTTACCTGTTTTACCTTTAGATGGGGGAAGAATATTATTTTTAGGAGTATCTAAATTAGTCCCTTTCCAAAAAGCAATTGTCTGGATGTCGTTGGCATCAATGGCGATTATAGCTATTATAAATCTTGGTTTGTACTTCATGGCTTGGACAAGCATTCATTTAACATTCTTATCAATATTTTTATTGCTTGATAACTGGTTGCTTTATAAAAATAAACATATTTTATTATTAAAGCATTTATTAGGTCGATACTTTATAACAGAATCAAAAGAACTAAACATCGAACTACTCAGAGTAAAATCGGAAATGGCTGTTGGTGAAATTGTAAAACATTTTAAACGAGATTGTTACCACTATATTTATGTCGGACAAGATGAAAAGCCAATTCCTGAAGAAGAGTGTCTTAAGTTATTATTTACACAAAACACACCTGATCGTTTATTAAATCATATTTATGCTAAGGACGCATAGCTGCCTTTTATATCAAGGTGGCTATTTTTAATGATTTAAGTAAATTTAATTCTTTACAAAAGTCACTTATTTTTAATAAAATGAAAATCGGTTAGCAGCTAAAGATCAACTATTAATGTCATGTTTAAGGTTGACAATCTTTTTTATTACGTGCTATTATTTACTTTGTTATGCATAAATGTAGCACCCGCTGCTACAACCGCTCAGAAGAGGTTTTTAAACTTACCTTTTTGTAAGTACCTCGATGGCGAGTCTTAGTCTATGAGGAGGTGCAGAAGATGTACGCAATTATTGAAACTGGTGGTAAACAAATCAAAGTTGAAGAAGGTCAATCAGTATTCATCGAAAAGCTTGATCTTGAAGCAGGTGAAGAAGTAACGTTTGACAAGGTCCTTTTTGTTGGTGGCGACCAAGTAAAAGTTGGCTCTCCATTAGTTGATGGAGCAACTGTTACTGGTAAAGTCGAAAAACAAGGTAAAGGCCGTAAAATTACTGTATTTAAATACAAACCAAAGAAAAACTACAAGCGTAAACAAGGTCACCGTCAGCCTTATACTAAAGTGACGATCGATAAAATTAATGCGTAAGGGTCTTGTCTCATGATTGAATTAATTATATTTAAAGATTCAACTGATACCATTCAAGGATTTGAATTGAGTGGCCATGCTGATAGTGGACCACATGGACATGATCTAGTGTGTGCAGCTGTTTCGGCTGTATCATTTGGAGCAGCCAATTCAATTATAGAGATTTGTCAGATTGAACCTGAGATTGAGCAAGGGGCTGAAGGTGGTTACCTTAAGTTGCTCTTACCTGAAAGGATGTCTGATGAACAGCAGGACAAAGCCCAAACGTTATTAAAAGGGATGTATGTTACATTCCAAACGATTGAAAGAGATTATCACCAATATATTTCCATCTCTGAAAAATAAGGAGGTGCATTCCGATGCTACGTCTAGATTTACAATTTTTCTCTCAGAAAAAAGGTCAAGGTAGTTCCAAAAACGGACGTGACTCAGAGTCTAAACGTCTTGGAGCTAAACGTGCTGATGGCCAGCAAGTAACTGGTGGATCAATTTTATATCGTCAACGCGGTACTAAAATTTATCCAGGTGAAAACGTAGGCCGTGGTGGCGACGACACATTATTTGCTAAAGTTGATGGCGTTGTACGCTTTGAGCGTTACGGTCGTGACCGTAAAAAAGTTAGCGTATACCCAGAAGTACAAGAAGCATAATAACTTGAATTTATAAAGCTGACTCATTTAAGGGTCAGCTTTTATTCATTTTAGAAACTTTCTCCAACTCTTGTAATTTGCTAAAGGTAAGTTATGGTATGATAGGATAAAAAGGGTTGGGGTGAGCATATTGCAAATTGAATTAGATGATGTTTTGCAATTATTAAGAGTCTATCGACATGACTTATTGAATCAACTTCAGTTAGTCGATGGATATGCTGGTATGGGTCAGCATGATGTTTCTCGTGAGAAGCTTCAAGTTCTAATAAATCAGCTTAAAAATGAACGGATTTTACAAACCATACAGGCTCCTCAGTTTGTTTTTTGGTTAATTAATTTAAAGTTAAATGAACGTGATTTCAATATTAACTGGGAAGTAGAAAATAACCATCAGTCAATCGAGGAATTCGATCATCTTTTAGTTCATGATGGCAAGCTGCTGACACATTATTTAAAACAACAATTTAATGATTTTACTCAAGTACATATGTTCATTCAAATAAATTTTGATAATAAATGGTATATTAAGTATCAAATTAAGGATATTGATTTACCGGTAGAACCTACATTTAATGGTTATGGAACGTTAGATGTCTTAAAGCATGATGATACAACTTCATTTGTATTTACTTATAAGTAGGTGAGAGTTTATGTTTGTCGATCAGGTACAGGTATTTGTAAAAGCAGGTGACGGAGGTAACGGAATAGTTGCATTTCGTCGTGAAAAATATGAACCAATGGGTGGACCAGCTGGTGGTGACGGAGGTAGTGGCGGTGATGTCATTTTTGAAGTCGATGAGGGATTAAATACATTGATGGATTTCCGTTATCAGAAGCATTTTAAGGCCACTCGTGGTGAAAACGGGATGAGTAAAGGAATGCATGGTAAAAACTCAGATCCGTTAGTTGTCCCAGTTCCTCCAGGTACAACTATTAGAAATGCTGATACAGGAGATTTAATTGCTGATTTAACCCAGCATAAACAGCGTGCAGTCATTGCTAAAGGCGGCAGGGGTGGTAGAGGGAACATTCGATTTGCGAATGCCCGTAATCGTGCTCCGGAATTAGCTGAAAACGGTGAACCAGGCGAAGAGCTCTATGTTAAATTAGAATTAAAAGTCTTGGCAGATGTCGGATTAGTCGGTTTCCCAAGTGTTGGTAAATCAACCTTACTTTCAGTCGTAAGTGCTGCGAAACCTAAAATAGCTGATTATCACTTTACAACGCTTGCACCAAATTTAGGAATGGTTAGAACAGAAGATGACCGTAGTTTTGTTATGGCCGATCTCCCCGGTTTAATCGAAGGTGCGCACTCAGGTGTTGGGTTAGGACATCAATTTTTAAGACACATTGAGAGGACTCGTGTTATCGTTCACGTCATTGATATGTCTGGCTTAGAAGGCCGCGATCCTTATGAGGACTTTGTCACAATAAATGAAGAGTTAAAGCAATATGATGAAAGGTTGATGGAAAGACCTCAGTTAATTGTCGCTAATAAAATGGACATGCCAGATGCGGAGGCGCATTTAGAGTTATTTAAAGAGCAATTACAAGAGGATTATCCTATTTTTCCAATCTCTGCTGTGACGAAAGAAGGGGTTAGAGATTTACTTTTTGCCATTGCAGATCAGTTAGAACAAATTCCTAAGGATCGTTTTGAAACACTGAATGAAGAAGAACAAACTGATGAACGTGTCATTTATAAATTCGAGAAAGACGATGATACGCTTCATATCACTAGAGATCCAGATGGTGCCTATGTTATTTCAGGAAAAACGATTGAGAAGATCTTTAAAATGACGGACTTTAATCGTGATGAGTCAGTTAGACGATTCGCTCGTCAAATGCGGCATTTGGGTGTGGACGAAGCATTGCGTAAAAAAGGCGCTAAAGATGGAGATACAATTCGCTTATTAGACTTTGAATTTGAGTTTATCGAATAAGGTGTATATAAAAAGACTCGAACAATGATGATAAATCTGTTCGAGTCTTATTTTATTTAGGCATTTGACTCAACAATTTTAAGCTTTTGCATAATGTGTTAATGGGAATTATAAACTGAAAGGAGTATGACCATGAGAATTCATGTCGTGCAAAAGGACGAAACGTTTAACACCATTGCACAGAAGTATGGTATTTCATCAGAAGAACTAATTGAGATGAATAGGCATTTGGATCACTCAAACGAACTAGTTCCTAAAATGAAGGTAAAAGTACCGTTAGATAAAAAAGAAGAAAAGCAAATGACTCAGCCTAGTATAGACGTGACCAACAAGCGTATGACGCCACCACATAATCCGAACAGACCGAAAGTACTTCCGCGAGTAAAAGAAGATGAATTTGTGTTGACCGATAAGTTAATCACATCAATGGAAGATGATCAGGACAACGAATTTATTCAGCAATTTTTACCCGACGACTTTCAAGGCTGGGTTCCTGTAGACCCACAACCAACTCAAATGTATCCATATCATTATCCAGTACAAACAACAATGCCATTTCAATATGATCAGCGTCAATTTATGGCAAATGCTTATAATCCATACGCAAATATGAATCCTTACCCGTATGGCTATACAGATCCGAATTATTTTTACCGACCGTATAACCCATGTGGGTGCGGTGGTTACTATTACTAAACTTTTGTATCAGCTAAATCACTTGTGCTAAAATATAAAACAGTATTTGGCGTAAAAGGGGATTAGCGAATGGAAAAACATATCGAGCAATTAGTTACGTGGCTGAGAATGAAAGTAGACGAAGCAAATGTAAATGGACTAATGGTTGGATTAAGTGGCGGCATTGATTCGACTGTTGTCGCATACCTAATTAAAAAAGCATTTCCCGATAATTCATTAGGTGTTTTGATGCCTTGTAAAAGTGATGGTAAAGACGAGGAAGATGCTAATCTTGTTGTAGAAGGTTCAGGTATTAACTCTCTAACTGTAGACTTAACGGAGGGTCACGACTTAATTTTTAACAATATTCAAGAACAAATTAATGCTAAAAGTGATTTGAATGCAGATCGTAAGAAATTGGCTGATGCAAACTTGAGAGCACGCTTACGCATGAGTACGTTATACACCATTGCAACCAATTATAATTATTTAGTGGTCGGTACAGACAACGCCGCAGAATGGTATACAGGCTACTTTACTAAGTATGGCGATGGTGGAGTAGATTTAGTACCATTACTTCATTACACTAAAACTGAGGTTCGTGAAATGGCCAAGGAATTAGGAGTTCCTAATCGCATTATTAACAAAGCCCCAAGTGCAGGGTTATGGGAAGGCCAAACAGATGAAGGTGAAATGGGCGTGTCTTATGATACGATTGATGCATTTTTACGTGGTGAAAAAATAAATGAAGATGAAGAAAATTTAATTTTGAAAATGCATGAACGTACAGCTCATAAAAGAGCTTTGCCACCATCACCACCAGATTTCCATCATTTCACATTAGATTAAACGAATGAGAAACACCTCTTATTTCAAACTAATGAATATGGAGGTGTTTTCATTGTTTAAAAAATGGGTCCTTTTAATGAGTTTAGTTCTGTTAGGTGCTTGTACCTTTGTCAACCCTAATAAAGACGAAAGTATCTCAGACGGTGAAGAAACAACGCAGATTCAGTTTGACCAGCAACAAGAGCCATCAACGGAAGAGAAAATACGTTATAATATGTATCCGAATGCTTATGAATATTATAAGCAGCGTCAGACTGAAGAATCATTAGGAAATACAGATAACAGTGAGAGAATAAGGGATAAAAAATTTCAAAAACAAAATGAACAAAACCGTCAAATATATTATGAATTAAGAAACTTACGTGAGATTAGGGAAGCTGGTGTCGCTGTAACAGAGGGGCAAATTTATGTCTCGATAGCCATAGCAAGTCGAGTTGAAGAAGAAGAAGCTATTGAAAAAGTAAAAGAAGTAGTAGAAAATATAACTGGTAGAACAGATATATCCATTAATGTGGATGAAGAGTTTCATAATCGTATTGAAGATCGTAAAAAGGATTAACGAAAAGGAGGTTTACTCCTTTTCGTCTACATAATGAAATGGGGGAAATGAATATGAAATTTGCAATCGTAACAGGGGCATCAAGAGGTTTAGGAGAAGAAACAGCTAAAAATTTATTGGTTAAAGGGTACAATTTATTTACTATTTCAAGAAAACGAAAAACGAATGAACTTAAAAATTTAGCTAATGAAAACAGACAATCTTATTATCACCACTCTTGTGATTTAAGTGATTTAGAGAAATTAAATGATGTCTTACATGAGATCGTTACAAAATTACATAAAGATGAATTAGAAGAACTACTAATTGTTAATAACGCAGGCATGGTAAATCCGATAGGTCCTGTAGGTGCAATTGAGAATCACGATATAGCAAAACATATCTCAGTTAATCTTACAGCTTTAATGATTATTGTTAACACGATGAAAAAACATATTAATACAGAACGCTTATTTGTTGTTAATGTGTCATCAGGTGCAGGGGAACGACCTATGTATGGTTGGAACGCGTATTGCTCAACAAAATCTGCTGTAAATATGTACACACAAACATCTGCACTAGAAGCAGAGGAGGCAGGCTCAAAAGATCTTCACATCGCCTTTAGTCCTGGTATAATGGATACAAGTATGCAGGAAGAAATTCGCAATTCAGATGAAGATCAGTTTAAATTAGTCGATCAATTTAAACAGTATAAAGAAGAAGGTAAGTTAAGAAGTCCTAAAGAAGTAGCTGATATCCTTACAGAATTAATTGGAAAACCATCTGAAATCGAAAATGGTAAAATATATAGTGTCTATGATCTTGTTAAGTAATTGTTTTTAGGGGAGTGAGAAACGATGGCAGGTCATTCAAAGTGGCATAATATTAAGCATAAAAAGAATGCGAAAGATGCTAAACGCGGGAAAATTTTTATGAAATTAGCAAAAGAAATCTATGTGGCTGCAAAGCAAGGTGGCAGTGATTTAGAAACAAATTCAGCATTGCGTCTTGCTATTGATAAAGCTAAAGCCAATAATATGCCTAATGATAATATTGAACGGGCTATTAATAAAGCAACAGGAAACGTTGATGGGGAAAACTATGAAGAAATCGTTTATGAGGGATATGGTCCAGGCGGCGTAGCTGTGATGGTAGAAGCGCTAACGGATAATAAAAACCGTACAGCTTCGGAAGTTCGTCACGCCTTTTCAAAGCATGATGGAAACCTTGGGGAAAATGGTTGCGTATCTTTTATGTTCCACCGAAAAGGATATATCGTGATCAAACGTGACGATATTGAATCTGACGAGGAAGAATTTATGCTAGAAGTTATTGAAGTTGGCTGTGAGGAAATTGAATCAACTGATGAAGTATATGAAATCTACACAACCGTAGATGATTTCGAAAATGTAAAAAATACGTTAAAAGAATCATATCCTCTTGAAATTGCTGAGCTTTCTATGTTTCCTGACACCTATACAGATTTAGATGAAGATAAACAGTCCAAAATGGAAAAAATGATGGATATGTTAGAGGATTTAGATGATGTTCAAGAAGTGCATCACAATATGCAATAGCTAACTTTTAATGAAACCTCTCCGCTCGGGGGAGGTTTTCACATTTTATTCTCTTTATGTTTTAAATCATGTTAAAATGTGAATAGAACGTTTGTTCATAGGAGGACGTTATGTATTCGTATATAAAAGGGGAATTAGTTGAGATCAAAGACGATTATTTAGTTATTGATGTCATGGGAATAGGTTACGAGTTATTAAGCGCCAATCCGTATCGTTTTCAATCTGAACTTAACCAACAAGTTAAAGTTTATACATATTTACATGTAAGAGAAGATGCTCAGTTATTATATGGGTTTAAAAAAGAGGAAGAAAAAGAATTATTTAAGAAATTATTAAATGTATCAGGTATAGGGCCTAAACATGCCATGAATATTGTAGGACAAACAAGTGTGAATGACTTTGCGCTCGCCATCGAACGTGAAGATGAGAAGTTTATCACACAATATCCTGGTGTTGGTAAGAAAACGGCTCGCCAAATTATTTTGGACCTAAAAGGTAAGGTTAGTGAATGGATGACAGTAACCGTTGAAACCGACACAATTGATGTACATGTCGTCGGTTCAGGTCAGAGCGAATATTATGATGAAGCTATTGAAGCGTTAAAGGCATTAGGTTACTCATCTAAAGAAGTTAATCGTGTATCAAATCAACTAAAAGCTTTTGATGCTAGTTCGACTGATGATGTTGTGAAAAAAGGCTTACAGCTATTAATGCGTTAAAGTAGGTGAAATAAATGGATGATCGAATGGTCTCTGGTGAACTTCAGCACCATGATCAAGCTGTTGAACAAAGTTTGCGTCCTACCATGCTGGCGCAATATATTGGACAATCCAAAACTAAAGAAAACTTAAGTATTTTTATTGAAGCGGCGAAAATGCGTGAAGAACCTCTAGATCATGTGTTATTGTACGGACCCCCTGGATTAGGGAAAACAACCATGGCTTCCATTATCGCAAATGAAATGGGGGTTCAGTTTAGAACAACGTCTGGTCCTGCCATTGAGAGAGCGGGGGATTTAGCTGCTATACTTTCTTCTTTAGAAGCGGGTGATGTCTTATTCATTGATGAGATTCATCGTCTGCCGCGTTCAGTTGAGGAAATATTATATCCGGCGATGGAAGATTTTGTTTTAGATATTGTGATTGGACAAGGTTCTGAAGCAAGATCAGTTAGGTTAGAACTTCCGCCGTTTACATTAGTTGGAGCAACAACTCGCGCCGGTTTACTATCAGCACCTCTTCGTGATCGTTTTGGTGTATTAAGCCGATTAGAGTTTTATAATATGGAAGAATTGAGCATGATTATAAAGAGAACTGCTGATATATTTGAAATTGGAATTAATGAAGATGCAGCGAATGAAATTGCTTCTCGTTCACGAGGAACACCTCGTATAGCAAACAGGTTATTAAAACGAGTAAGGGATATTGCGCAGGTTAGAGAAGAGTCTTCCATTACATTTGAGACGACACAAAAGGCATTATCAATGCTTCAGGTGGATGTGGCCGGTTTAGATCACATAGATCACAAGTATTTATTAGGTATTATCGATAAATTCCAAGGTGGTCCTGTGGGGTTAGACACCATTTCTGCAACCATTGGTGAAGAGTCGCAAACGATTGAAGATGTGTATGAGCCATTTCTACTTCAACAAGGTTTTATACAGCGAACTCCAAGAGGGCGTGTGGCAACAATTAAGGCTTATGAACACTTTGACCGGGAGGTTCAGCCGTAAATGGATTTTGGTAAAGTTTTGGTGACAGTTGGGATCGTTTTGATCATTGTAGGTTTTTCTTGGAGTTTTATCGGAAAGCTACCAGGAGATATAACGTTTAAAAAAGGGAATACAACCGTATATTTTCCAATCGTGACTTCCATCGTCATCAGTATTATATTAAGTTTAATATTCTTTGTCATTGGTAGGTTTAGATAGAGGGAAGGGATACAACATGAATATTGAAGACTTTGATTTTGATTTGCCAGAGGAGTTAATTGCACAAACACCTTTAGAAGATCGTGCAAGTTCCAGACTAATGGTTTTAAATCGGCATCAAGAAACGATTGATCATAAACATTTTTATGATATCTTAGATTATTTGAAATCTGGCGATTGCCTCGTTCTTAATAACACTAAGGTTATGCCTGCTCGTTTATTTGGAGAAAAAGAAGAAACGGGCGGCAAAGTAGAACTGTTACTATTAACACAATTAGAAAATGATGAGTGGGAAGTACTCGTAAAGCCTGCAAAAAAAGTAAAGGTGGGAACAAAGCTTTCCTTTGGAGACGGTTTGTTAAAAGCCGAGTGTACTGGAATTAAAGAACACGGTGGTCGCATGATCCGTTTTGAATATGAGGGGATTTTCTTAGAGGTATTAGATCAACTAGGCGAAATGCCTCTACCTCCGTATATAAAAGAACAATTAGATGATCAAGATCGATATCAAACCGTTTATGCTGAAGAAGTAGGTTCTGCAGCTGCCCCAACAGCCGGGTTACATTTCACAGAAGAATTATTAGAACAAATTAAAGCTAAAGGGGTAAAAATAGCTTATATCACTTTACACGTTGGACTAGGTACGTTTAGGCCTGTTCAAGTGGATAATATTAAAGAACACGATATGCATGCAGAGTTTTATCATATGACGCAGGAAACAGCCCAGTTGCTAAATCAGATTAAACAAAATGATGGGAAAATTGTTGCAGTCGGAACCACATCTGTCCGAACTTTGGAAACGATTGCTCGAGATGAACAGGGAGAGTTCAAAGAAAAAAGTGGTTGGACAGATATATTTATTTATCCATCATTTCAATTTAAAGCAATTGATGCTATGATTACAAATTTCCATTTACCTAAATCAACATTAATTATGTTAGTTAGTGCTTTTTCGAATAGAGAGTTTATTTTGAGAGCATACGAAGAAGCTGTAAGTGAACGATATCGATTCTTTAGCTTTGGGGATGCAATGCTAATTTTATAATGAAGGTGAATTAAATAATATGACAGCAATTAAGTATGAGTTAATCAAAACTTGTAAACAAACAGGAGCTCGTTTGGGGCGTGTGACGACCCCACACGGCTCATTTGAAACACCTGTTTTTATGCCAGTTGGTACTCTAGCAACAGTAAAAACAATGGCTCCGGAGGAATTGAAGGATCTTGGAGCGAATATAATACTATCGAATACTTATCATTTGTGGCTTAGGCCTGGTGAAGATATTGTTGAAGAAGCAGGTGGGCTTCACCAATTTATGAACTGGGATGGGTCTATCCTTACTGATTCTGGAGGTTTTCAGGTCTTTAGCTTGAGTGATATGAGAAAGATAGAAGAGGAAGGCGTTCACTTTAGAAATCATTTAAGTGGCGAAAAGCTCTTCTTATCACCAGAGGGCGCCATGCAGATTCAGAATTCATTAGGTTCTGATATTATGATGGCATTTGATGAATGCCCACCTTATCCTGCCACCTACGACTATATGAAATCTTCGGTTGAACGGACAAGCCGCTGGGCTGAACGCTGCCTTGAAGCTCACCAAAAGCCTGAACAACAAGGATTATTTGGAATTGTACAAGGCGGGGAATACGAAGAGCTTAGAAAACAAAGTGCTCAAGACTTGCTATCATTAGATTTTCCTGGGTATGCAATTGGCGGATTATCAGTTGGTGAACCTAAAGATGTTATGAATCGCGTCTTAGAATTTACAACACCTCTGCTACCAAATGAGAAACCACGTTACTTAATGGGAGTAGGGTCTCCTGATTCACTAGTAGACGGAGCCATTCGCGGTGTGGACATGTTTGATTGTGTCCTCCCAACTCGTATTGCGAGAAATGGTACTTGTATGACATCAAATGGCCGTCTAGTAGTCAGAAATGCAAAGTATGCTAGAGATTTTACACCATTAGATGAAAATTGTGATTGTTACACATGCCGAAACTACACGAAAGCTTATATCAGGCATTTGATTAAAACGAATGAAACGCTTGGAATAAGGCTTACGACTTATCATAACCTGTACTTTTTGGTAAAATTAATGAGTGATGTGAGGGAAGCCATAAGAGAAGATCGTTTAGGCGATTTTCGCGATCAATTTTTTGATCAATATGGTTTTAATAAACCTAATGCAAAGAACTTCTAGAAAGGAGGAATTGTAATGGAAGGCATCGTGGGAAGCATATTACCTATAGTGTTATTTATTTTGTTATTTTGGTTAATTTTGATTCGTCCGCAACAGAAGCGCCAAAAGCAAGTTAGAGAGATGCAAACAAACCTACAAAAGGGAGATCGTATCATAACAATTGGTGGTCTTCATGGTACTGTACATGCTTTAGATGAAGGCACATTAGTTCTAGAAGTACATGATGGAACGAAACTTACATACGATCGTTCAGCTGTGCGTGAAGTCGTTCAGTCTAGCTAATCAAAAGAGCCGACTCTGATTGAGCGGCTCTTTTTTCATTTCTTTAATTTGTCGCTTTCTTTAAGTTAACTCCAAACATACCACCAACGACTGCAGCTAGTACGAAAATTAAGAAGTACAACATTTGATTTGAATAGATCCAAGAATTTTGTGCTAGGAATTGATACAGCATAATACCAATAATATAGATGACTCCTACGATTGCTCCTGTTAACCAGCCTTTTTCTTCTGTTTTTCTTCCTCCTATAAAACCACCTACCATAAGTATTAGTACGCTGACGATAAAACTTAACCACTGAAATCCAGATTTTGAAAAGTCCATAAAGTTAACAATTAATGCGATGATCAGACTTCCAAGTAACATTAAACCGATAACTGCTACGACACCTATGAAACTAGCTTTCATTCGCTCACCCATTTTATTCCCTCCTTATGAAAATACGCCCAATTGGCAACTTGTCTAATATAAAATATGCATGTTTGACCAAGAAAAGACGTATTTATTTGTAAGGGACAAACCGTAAAGGAGAATTAGATCATGGAAGCGATGATTGTTGTATCAATTTTTGTAATTAGTTATATCTTTCTTTTATTGGACAAGATCAATAGAGCTCTCATAGCGGCAACTGGAGCAGCATTAATGGTTCTTTTTGGCGTTTTTTCCTGGGATGAAGCGTTATCCTCATATGTGGATTGGAGTACGATTGCCTTATTATTTTCAATGATGGTCATGATTTCCATAACTCAAAGGACTGGTATATTTGAATTTATTGCACTATGGATGATCAAACGTGTAAGCGGAAAACCTGTTGCGTTGTTTTTCTGGATTGGGATTTTAACAGCTGTTGGTTCTGCACTACTTGATAATGTAACGACTGTTTTATTGTTAGTACCTGTATTACTTCATATGATTAAACAATTGAACTTAAGAGCATTTCCATACTTAGTTAATGTGATCATTAGCTCCAATGTTGGTGGGACTGCAACGATGATCGGGGATCCACCAAATATTATGATAGGTCAAGCTGTACCATATTTTGATTTTCTTGATTTTTTAATCCATCTAGGACCTATTGTTGTCATTATTCACACGTTTACCATGTTCCTTCTGTACGTGATGTTTAGAAATTCTCTATCAAAAAGTAAGTCTGTTGAATTAGAACTTATTCATAAACTTAATCCATCAGAATCACTTAAAGTGACACCGCTTTTATATCAATCGCTTACTATTTTACTATTAACGATCATTGCATTTACCCTGCACGGTTTTTTGCATATAGAATTAACTACTATAGCGATCTTGTCTGCACTGTTAATGTTATTAATCTCTGAAAATGACGAGTCAAGTGACATTGTTTTTCAAAAAGTTGAGTGGACTACCTTATTTTTCTTCGTAGGTTTATTTGTCCTAGTAGGGGGACTAGAGAAGGCTGGAATTATAGATCAGATTGCTTATACATTCATAGACTGGACGGAAGGAGAATCATTAACGTCATCACTCGTTATTTTATGGTCTGCAGGGATTCTTTCGGGTTTTGTTGATAACATTCCGTATGTTGCGTCGATGATTCCAGTCATAGAAGAGTTTCAATCTTTTGGTGTAAAACCCATTGATCCTTTATGGTGGGCACTAGCACTCGGGGCATGCTTGGGCGGTAATGGTTCATTATTAGGTGCTTCAGCTAATGTCGTTGTAGCCGGAATTGCAAGTACTCATGGTGAGAAAATACACTTTATTAAGTTTATGTTTTATGGACTCATGATTGTCTTATTATCCTTAGTTCTTTCAACAGTTTATATATTATTACGTTACTTCTTATAAACCTGTCCTGCATACTCTTTGTCACCTGGGTTAAAATAAAGGTTACTACACTTAAAGGGTGGCAAAAGGTAATGGTTGATATTTGGGCACTGACTTTAAGAACACTAGGAATATATATCGCCATTTTCATCGTTTTCAGATTAATGGGTAAGAGAGAAATTGGTGAATTGAGTATTATGGACTTAGTTGTTTTTGTTTTATTAGCTGAGATTGCCATTTTCTCTGTAGAAAACACTGATCAATCATTTTTACTCCTACTAACACCTATGGCTGTCCTGTTAATCGTTCAGTTGATTAGTGCATACGTTTCTTTAAAAAGTACTAGGATTCGAGAGTTTTTAGATGGGCGTCCATCCATTATTATTAATAATGGAAATATTGACGAACGTGAAATGAAAAAGCAGCGTTATAATATGGATGATTTGTTAGTGCAACTACGTGAAAATGGGGTCATTGATATTGGAGAGGTTGAGCTTGCCATTCTTGAGACGAGTGGCAAGCTTTCTGTGTTTGAAAAAAAAGATAACCCACCGTCTTCAATCGAACCAATCGTGATTGACGGTGAGCTTCAAAAAAATGGTCTTCAGGCGTTTGATTTAACAGAAGAAGATTTTTATCAAATGTTAAGGAATAAAGGAATTCATGATATTAAACATATTTCACTTGCTCAAATAGGGTCTAATAATAAGTTGTTTCTTGATTTTAAAGATTAACGTCTACTTCGTTTCTTGAGCTGGTCCCACTCTTCTTTTGACACAATTTGTAATACAATCAAACCAATGAAATAGATCCCAACTAATATACAAATGGCAGCTAATAAAGGAATCACATTCGTTTCGGTTGTCCAAAGTTCTTGCAGTTTATTCCCAATTACATAGATGATGATCAATAATCCAGCCATTTTGGCTATTAATGAAAATGGCATTAAGAACTTAATGGTTTTGTAAAGCGTTATAAAATGTAAAAGTGTCACGACTAATATTCCAACTATAATTGATATGACAACACCTTCAATTCCGAATGAAGGCTTAGTTGCAAGTAACCACAAGGTCGATAATTTAACAACTGAGCCGATTAAACTGTTTACCATGGCTTGTTTTGCATAGTTTAGTGCCTGTAATGCGGCCTGCAAAGGTGCTTGGAAATATAAGAGTAAGAAGAATGGTGCCATGAATGTGAGGAACTGGGTCCCATTAACATTTCCGTATATTAAATTTAAGATTGGATGGGCAAATAACATAAAGATGATTGTAACAACCCCACCAGAGGCGTAAGATAACCTTAGAGCTTGTCTAATTCTGTAGTGCACGGAGTTCTGATGATTTAGTGCATTAAACTCACTTACAGAAGGTATTAAGGCCACTGACAACGAATGAGTAATAAACGTTGGAAGAAGAAGCAGTGGTAAAACGTAACCTGTTAACTGACCATATGCTGCTGTACTTTGAGCAATGGTATATCCTGCAATGACTAAACTTTGTGATACAAATATAGGTTCTAAGAAATAAGTTACAGAGCCAATTAATCTAGTTCCCGCTGTCGGTAACGCAATCGTCATAATATCGTTAAAAGTTTGTCTGAGTTGATCCAAATGTTTTTTGAAGAATATAGATACAGGCCGTTGTTTGTCAGTCTTAAAACAGTAATACATAAAGCCTAATGAAGCGAGTTCTCCTAATACAACAGCGAACATCGCACCACCTGCTGCATAACTGACTCCATAAGGTAGCATCAGCTGGATGAACGTAAAGACAAGTCCAATTCGGATGACTTGTTCGATCACTTGAGCAATCGCTTGTGGTTTCATGTTTTGCTTTCCTTGAAAATAACCTCTGAGTACTGAGGAAACAGCTATTATTGGAATTATTGGACTAATCATTAGCATTGGAATATAGGTGCGTTCATCTAATAGTAAGTGGTTTGAGACGATTGGAGCCAAAAGAATAAATAAAATAGTTAGCACAATACTTAGACTTATTGTAATGGCAAAGGATATAAACAAGATTCTTCTAACGCGCCTCTGGTCATTTTGAATGGTGGCTTCTGCGACTAATTTAGATACAGCGATTGGAATGCCGATTTGAGACAGAGTGATCATGAGAAAAAGTGCTGGGAGGGCTAGCATGTACACTCCAACACCTTCATCACCTAAAAGTCTTGCTAACACAATACGATTAATAAAGCCTAATAATCGGCTGATCATACCTGCAACAATTAAAATTAGAGCACCTTTAATAAATGTTTGTTTTGACATTTCTGAATGCCTACCTTCTCAAAAAGATGAAAATTCGGTACAATAATGTATATGCTAAAAGGTGTACAAGTCATGACATCGACTTTTAGTAAATAAAGGGGGCTTTTTACTTGGAACCAATGGTGCAGCATGTGGACGTATGGAAACCATACATTAAAGATGTGTTAGAAAGTAAAGTCAGTGAATTAGAATTATTAGGTTATAGTGGTGTAAATGAATATGAAGTGTGGGAATGCTTAAAGAAAAAAGTATGGAAAAAGGAACGAACTTTGCCATTGTTCCAAGTGGTTCAAGATATATTACATTTAAGCGGAAGTATGTACATGAGTTATTTAACCGTTGAAAGCCAGCAAGCCAATGATTTAATGGCACAAATTGACGCATTAAATAATCCGCAAAAATAAATAAATTACCAGAAAGAGTAGGGGGACATACATATGGGTAGAAAAGGCCGAATTATAGCCTTTTTTCTAATCGTCATCATATTAGGTGGCATAATTGGCTCAACAACCAATTCAATTGCGAAAGATATACCTTTAGGGTTAGACCTTCAAGGTGGATTTGAACTTTTATATGAAGTTGAACCACAGCAAGAGGGTCAAGAAGTTACCGATCAGATGCTTGATGGAGTCGTAGAAGCACTTTATCAACGTGTTGATATTCTAGGTGTCAATGAGCCTCGAATTAATATTGAGGGTGACAACCGGATCCGTGTTCAATTAGCTGGTGTTGATAACCCTAATGAAGCAAGAGAGATCTTAGCGACGACAGCTAAATTGTCATTTAGAGATACTGAAGATAAATTTTACTTTGATGGGTCACAAATTGTTTCGGGAAGTGCCAAACAAGACTTTGACCCAGAGACAAACCTGCCAGTTGTTACACTTCAACTAAAAAGTGAATTTGAAGGCAGTGAATATGAAAATTTATATGACGTCTCCTCGACCATTCTTGAAAAATACGGTCCAGATGGGCGAATGGTCATATGGATGGATTATGAAAAAGACAACACATTTGAAGAAGAAATAAATAAGCCTGATCAAGGTAAAATTCTAACCGCGCCTGGGTTTAAAAATGGAGAGCCAATAGCTGGTACTGATTTAATGATTGATGGATTTGAGACGGTTGAAGAAGCCAAAAAAATTGCTGACTTATTAAATGCCGGATCTCTTCCAGCAGACCTTAAAGAAATCTACTCTGTATCAGTAGGTGCACAGTTTGGTGAACAAGCCTTAAATAAAACGGTATTTGCAAGCATCATAGGTGTTATCTTAATTTTCCTATATATGATTGCTTATTACCGATTCCCTGGTGTTATCGCATCGATTACGTTGACAACTTATATTTTCTTAATTTTACTCGTCTTTAATTTAATCAATGGTGTATTAACATTACCTGGAATTGCTGCGTTAGTATTAGGGGTAGGTATGGCAGTTGATGCTAACATCATAACTTATGAACGGATTAAAGAGGAATTAAAGGCTGGTAAATCGATACAGGCTGCATTTAGTGCAGGTAATAAACGCTCTTTAGCAACGATCTTAGATGCTAATATTACAACATTACTAGCAGCAGTTGTGTTATTTGTCTTTGGAACAAGCTCGGTTAAAGGGTTTGCGACAATGTTAATCATCAGTATTATATTAAGTTTTATCACGGCTGTATTCTTATCAAGACTTTTACTTGGACTATGGGTTAAGAGCAGGTACTTAAACAAACGTCCGAAATGGTTTGGTGTTAAACCTGATCATATACATGACATTGCGAAGAATGAAGAAGTCAAACCACATTTCTTTGGTAAAACATTTAATTTTGTACAACACCGAAAAAAATTCTTTATCATCTCTATTGCGTTAATCGTCATTGGAGCAGGGTTCTTGTTATTTAGAGGCCTTAACTTAGGTGTAGATTTCGTAAGTGGATCGCGTGTAGAAGTATTAGCAGACCAACCACTTACTACAGAACAAGTTGAAGAACACTTTAATCAATTGGGCTATGAACCTGAACAAGTTGTATTAGCTGGTGATAACCAAGAGATTGGAATCGCAAGGTTAGATGTCTTAAGTAAGGAAGAAATAGCCGAGATTAACACATATTTTGTTGATCAGTTCGGAAACGAACCAAATGTCAGTACAGTAACGCCAAAAGTAGGTAAGGAACTTGCGATGAATGCCGTTAAAGCTGTTATTTATGCTTCTATAGGTATTATCATTTATGTAGCCTTTAGGTTTGAGCTGTTCTTTGCCATTACTGCAATCATTGCACTATTACACGACGCCTTTTTCATACTAGCTTTATTTAGTATCTTCCAGTTTGAATTTAGCGTTGTCATAATAGCTGCTATTTTAACGATTGTTGGTTATTCGATCAACGATACGATTGTCACGTTTGATCGGATTAGGGAAAACCTTCGTTTAGAGAAACGAGTCAAAACGTTTAAACAGCTAGGTGATGTTGTCAATAAGAGTTTAATGCAAACTCTGGCAAGAAGCTTCAATACTGTTTTAACGGTCGTTTTTGCGGCATTAATGCTGTTTATCTTTGGGGCTCAGGCCATTACGTATTTCTCTTTCGCGTTAATCGTTGGTTTAATTGCCGGTACTTATTCTTCTCTATTCCTAGCAGCACAACTTTGGTTAGTATGGAGAGGTAAAAATATTGACAAAAAACCAGTTGACTACAGAAAGAAGAAAAAGCCAGAAGGTCCACAAGTTTAATAAAAGATCATTAAGCTGTCTATAAGTTGTAATAACACTTATAGACAGCTTTTATAATAAAAACTATTAACGTTTGTTTTTGGTTAATTAATCCAACTTAAGGGAAAGCATAATTAAAGAACTAAACAAGCTGGAGGTGAGGTTTTGAAACAACAATCATGGATAATCATGTCACTAGTGTTTGCACTTATTATTTCGATTTTTGCTATTATCAATGTAGAGTCTGTAGAAGTTGATTTCTTATTCATCAAAACGAATGCGCCTTTAATATTAGTTATTTTATTATCAGTATTGATGGGAGCCCTATTAATCGTCGGCTTTAGCTTCTCTAAAATTTTTCAGCTGAAACGAGAGGTCAAATGGCTTAAAGTTGAAAATGATAGGTTAGAATCAGCTAACCAATCCTTGAAAGAAACTGAACAAAGAGAGAAAGAAGAACAAAAGCAAATGAATCAACTGGAAGAAGAAAATCCTGAGTAATCATAATATCTTCATTGATACCCCTGATGAGCTCTAGTATAATGAATTTCGTCAGGGGTGAACTTATGTTAGAAAGTAAAACGAAATGGATCTTACATAAAGTAGAAGATACACCACATATAGATTTACCATTTTCAAACGTGATAAAAAGAATGCTTGTTAAAAGAGGGATACGAACAACCGAGGAAGCCAATCAGTTTCTTCATGCGAGTCTAGATGATTTGCATGATCCTTTTTTGTTCTCTGACATGATTAAAGTTGTAGAACGAATTAAACAAGCGATTGAGAAGCAAGAACAAATATTAATTTTTGGAGATTATGATGCTGATGGTGTGACATCAACAGCTGTACTCGTACGAACACTTCGTCATTTAGGAGCACAAGTTCATTACTATATACCCAATCGATTCACAGAAGGGTATGGCCCGAATGAAAATGCGTTTATGGAAGCGCACCAAGCCGGAATTGATTTAATCATTACAGTTGATACAGGAATTGCTGCTCCAAATGAGGCTAAGTTAGCTAAGCAGCTTGGAATTGACTTAATCATCACAGATCACCACGAAGAGCAGGACGAAATGCCTGATGCCTATGCGATCATCCACCCTCGTTTATCAGAAGATTATCCTTTTGATTATTTGGCGGGTGTCGGTGTCGCATTTAAGGTGGCGCACGCACTTTTAGGAGAATTACCTAAAGACTTACTTGCATTAGCTGCCATTGGTACTGTTGCTGACCTTGTGCCTTTAAAAGGTGAAAATCGTGTGATTGTAAAGCAAGGATTGGATGTTCTTAGGAACACAAACGATGCGGGTCTAAACGCTCTAAAAGCAATTGGTAAAATAGATGATGACATGACCGAAGATTCTATTGGATTTGTTATTGGTCCTAGATTAAATGCTGTTGGAAGGCTACAAGATGCGACGTTAGCTGTCGATCTTTTACTCGAAGAAGATGCGTTAATTGCTGAAGATATGGCTCAAGAAATTGATGAGATAAATAAGAAGCGACAAAAGATTGTCTCAACGCTAGTTGATGAAGCAATTGAAGAAATTGAGAGTCATTTTGCTGACGATCATGTCATTGTCATCGCAAAAGAGGGCTGGAATCCTGGCGTGTTAGGAATTGTTGCTTCAAGGATCGTCAATCAATATCATAGGCCAACAATTGTATTAGGGATTGACCCAGAAAAAGGTGAAGCAAAAGGTAGCGCGAGAAGTATACCTGCTTATGATATATTTAAAAATGGGATGGACGTCCGCCACTTATTTTTACAATTTGGTGGGCATGCACAAGCTGCCGGAATGACAGTAGCTATAGACCAAATTGATGACTTAAGACAAGCTTTAAATGAACAAGCTAAACAAATATTAAAAGATGACGATTTTCAACCCGTCATAGATGTTGAAGATGAAATCATTTGGGATGAAGTGGATTTAGATTTCCCAAGGCAATTAACTCATTTAGCGCCTTATGGAATGGGGAACGAGAAACCTTATTTTCAACTGAATGGGTTAACACTATTAGATGCTCGTAAAATTGGTGCTAAGAAAAACCATGTTAAAATTCGCGCTCTAAGTGGATCTGAAACGATTGAAATGGTAGGGTTTCAGATTGGCGATGTAGCAGATTGTCTATCACCAGGTAGTTTAATTGATGTTGTAGGTGAAATTGAATTAAACGAATGGAATGGCAAACAAAAGTTACAATTAAAACTAAAAGATCTTCGTTGTCTAGAAGCTCAAGTATTTGATTATAGAGGTAAAAAATTACAATACATTAACTTTCCTAAAGACGCTGTGGCCATAAGCTTTAGAGGCAATACTCAGTCATTAGATATAGATGTATTAGATTTTGCGAAAGAAAAGGGTCGTTTTTTTGAAAGGTTAAAGAACCATTCTAAACTTGTACTAATTGATTTACCATCTTCATTAAATGAATTAGATGAAGTGCTAAGACAGAATCTTTTTACCAATATCTTTGCATGTTTTCAAAATACTGATGATCAATTCTTTACTTCAAGACCGAATCGTGACCATTTTAAATCACTGTATAAAACACTCAGTCAACATCAAGTTATTAAAAATGAACAAAAACATCAATTAGCACAAGCAAAAGGTTGGAAGATTAAACAGCTAGATTTTATGCTGCAAGTGTTTTTTGAATTGAATTTTGTTACAATGAAGAATGGTAGTATTCGTTTAAATACAAACGTGAAACAACAACCGTTAACAAGTTCGAAAACATATCAAGACCAGATGCAGATGATTGAGGTTGAAAAAACATTATACTATTCGACACACGATGAACTTAAAAACTGGATGTTGTCGAAAATGCAGCCTCAGTTGAAGGAAGGAGAAGTTGTGCATGGATTATAAGGAGTATATTACAATAGTTGAGGATTGGCCAAAAGAAGGTATTAAATTTAAAGATATAACGACATTGATGGATAATGGGAAAGCTTTTAAATCTGCTGTAGATGAAATCGTAGAGTATGCACGTAAGTTAGATATTGATCTCGTTGTCGGACCTGAAGCACGTGGATTTATAGTTGGGTGCCCGGTTTCTTACGCTCTAGAAGTTGGATTTGCTCCAGTTCGTAAAGAAGGAAAGTTACCGCGTGATGTCATCAAGGTTGATTATGGTTTAGAGTACGGTGAAAATGTGTTAACGATTCACAAAGATGCTATAAAACCAGGTCAACGAGTTTTAATTGTAGATGATTTGCTCGCAACGGGTGGTACCGTAGAAGCTTCGATTAATTTAGTTGAACAATTAGGCGGTGAAGTTGCGGGATGCGCATTTCTAATTGAGTTAACCTATTTAGATGGTCGAGACAAGATTAATGATTACGATATATTAACTTTAATGCAGTACTAATCAAGTACCGGCTGGACTTCATTAATAAGTCAGCCGGTATTATATACTTTAATTAGTTTTTGGCTTTACAATTTTCGATATATTATTAATAATATAACAAAAGCTAATCTATTGGACGAGAATTTTTTGAGGCGACTAGGTGATCGTATGGCTAAACATCCAACAAAATCAATTGAAGAAGTTATAGAAGAGGCAAGCCGTTACTTAAATGAGGAACATACGGCTATGATTCGTCATGCCTATAATTATGCAGAACAAGCACATGAGGGACAAGTTCGAAAGTCCGGTGAAGCATACATTATTCATCCTGTTCAAGTAGCGAGTATTTTGATAGAACTTGAAATGGACCCTTCAACTATTGCAAGTGGTTTCTTGCATGATGTGCTTGAAGATACTGATGTCACATTTGATGATTTAAAAGAAGAATTTAGTGAAGAAGTAGCTTTATTAGTAGATGGTGTGACTAAATTAGGAAAAATTAAATACAAATCAAAACAAGCTCAGCAGGCAGAAAACCATCGCAAAATGTTTATTGCTATGGCTAAAGACATTCGGGTCATATTAATCAAGTTAGCTGACCGTTTACATAACATGAGAACTCTATCTCATTTACCAGAAGAAAAACAGCGCCGTATCGCTAATGAAACGTTAGAGATCTTTGCTCCATTAGCGCACCGTTTAGGTATTTCTACAATTAAATGGGAATTAGAAGATACAGCTCTGCGTTATATGAATCCCCAACAATACTATCGAATTGTTCATCTGATGAGACAGAAACGTGAAGAACGTGAACAATATATAGAGCAAGTAATTGATGAAATTAATTCACAACTCGGTGATGTAAATATTTCAGCTGAGATGTCTGGTCGCCCTAAACATATTTATAGTATCTATAAAAAGATGGTGCATCAGAAGAAAAACTTTAATGAGATATATGATCTATTAGCTGTGAGAGTAATTGTAAAAAGTATAAAAGATTGTTATGCCGTATTAGGAATTATTCATACATGCTGGAAACCTATGCCTGGCAGATTTAAAGATTATATTGCCATGCCAAAACCTAATTTGTATCAATCACTCCATACTACGGTTATTGGACCTAAAGGGGAGCCGTTAGAAGTACAAATTAGAACGCAAGATATGCATGAGATTGCTGAATACGGTATTGCGGCACATTGGGCTTATAAGGAAGGTAAGACAAGTGCAGATAAGCAAGAAGACATGTCACGACAACTGGCATGGTTTAGAGAAATATTAGAATGGCAGAATGAAACAAATGATGCTGAAGAGTTTATGGAATCATTAAAAGTCGATTTTCTGTCAGATATGGTATATGTATTTACACCTAATGGCGATGTCATTGAGTTACCTCGAGGCTCAGTACCATTAGATTTTGCTTATCGTATCCATACTGAAGTCGGAAATAAAACAATTGGTGCTAAAGTTAATGGCAAAATGGAGCCACTTGATTATAAGCTTAAGACCGGTGATATTCTTGAAATATTGACATCTAAACATTCTTATGGACCTTCAGAAGATTGGTTAAAGATCACACAAACATCGCAAGCTAAAAATAAGATTAAACAATTTTTCAAAAAGCAGCGACGTGAGGAAAATGTGAAAAAAGGTAAGGAATCGGTTGAAGCGGAAATTCAAAACCTAGGATTCCAGCCTAAAGAAGTGTTAACAGAAGAGAATATACAATTAGCATTAGATCGGTTCCATTTTAATAACGAGGAAGACTTATATGCAGCGGTTGGATATCAAGGTGTTACTGCTCAGCAAGTTGCGAATCGAATTACTGAAAAGCTTAGACAACAAGAAAAAGCAACTGACCTAGAAAACACGATTAAAGAGGTACAACAAGAAGTCGAGAACAGACGTAGAAGATCGTCTGGTTCAGGTGTTTTTGTAAAAGGCGTTGATAACTTACTTATTCGTTTGTCGAAGTGCTGCAATCCGGTACCAGGTGACGACATTGTAGGATTTATTACAAGAGGACGGGGTGTTTCAGTCCACCGAACAGATTGTCCTAATATCGTGAATGAAGATGAAACAAGGTTAATTGAAGTCGAATGGGATCAACAGCAAAATAATCAAAAGAGCTACAGTGTTGATCTAGAGATATCCGGATTTGATCGAAGCGGTTTGTTAAATGAAATTCTGCAGGTTGTTAATGAAACGAACACTAGCATAACTGCAGTTAACGGGAAGTCAGACCGTAATAAGATGGCTACGATTCATCTTACCATTTTGATTCATAACGTTGAACATCTCAAGAAAGTTGTCGAACGTGTTAAACAAATTAAAGATGTCTTTACTGTTCAACGAACTGTGCACTAAGGAGTCAGATATAATGAGAGCAGTTATTCAACGGGTTACAGAAGGGTCTGTTACTGTAAATGGTGAAATAAAGGGCAAAATCGATAATGGTTTGGTTGTATTATTAGGTGTTACACATGAAGACACCGCGAAAGACCTTAAATTTATAGCAGACAAAGTGTCTAATTTAAGAATATTTGAAGATGATCAGGGAAAGATGAACTTATCGGTAAAAGATGTCGGCGGAAAAGTTCTTTCCATTTCTCAATTCACGCTTTATGGAGATTGCCGTAAAGGGCGCCGTCCTAATTTTATGAAGGCAGCTAAGCCTGATTTTGCTAATGACATGTATGAACAATTTAATGAGTTAGTGAGAGAACAGGATGTAGATGTTGAAACAGGTGTCTTTCAGGAGTATATGCAAGTATCACTTATGAATGATGGACCTGTCACGTTAATTTTGGATTCGAATGAATAAACGTCTTGACATATTATGAATTGCATCATATGATAGTTAAAACATTTAAATAAGTAAAACCTATGAAGGAAAGAGTAGTAAAGATTAAACATTACAGAGAGGGTTTATCATTGGCTGGAAATAAACCTAATTGTTTGCTTTATGAAAGACATTCCAGAGGTGCCGCATCGAACCAATTTTTGTAGTAGGTGAAGGTCGCGAGAAGCGTTACATAATGAAGAGAGAATGGTGATCTACCATTCTAATCAGGGTGGCAACACGGGTGATCTCGTCCCTATCAAAGAACAGAAACTTTGATAGGGACTTTTTTAATTTAAAAAAAGATTAAGAATTTAGAGGAGGAGCTTTATGAATATTAATGTTCCAAGAGGTACAGAAGATTTATTACCAGAAGCAACAAAAAAGTGGCAAGTAATTGAAGATAAACTAAATCATTTAGCTCAGGTTTATAATTATAAAGAAATAAGAACGCCGATCTTTGAACGCACGGAGTTGTTTCAAAGAAGTGTTGGCGATACAACGGACATTGTTCAGAAAGAGATGTATACATTTGAAGATCGTGGCGGTAGAAGTTTAACGCTAAGACCAGAAGGGACTGCTTCCGTTGCACGTGCATATGTTCAGCATAAAATGCACGGTTCTCCAGCACAGCCTGCAAAGCTTTATTATATTGGACCAATGTTCCGCTATGAAAGACCACAGCAAGGACGTACAAGACAGTTTACTCAATTTGGTATTGAAGCAATTGGCAGTGCGAGCCCCGCAATAGATGCTGAAGTAATGGCATTTGCGATGGATTGTTATCAAGAACTTGGTTTAAAGTCTTTAAAGTTAGTTATAAACAGTTTAGGTGATCAAGAAAGCAGGGAAGCTCATCGTAATGCTTTAATTGAACACTTTAAGCCAGTGAAAGAAGACCTATGTTCAGATTGTCAAAACAGACTTGAAAGAAATCCATTACGATTATTAGATTGTAAGGTCGACCGGGATCATGAAGCGATGCAAACAGCACCATCTATTTTAAACTACTTAAATGAAGAGTCTTCTCAATATTTTGAAGGTGTTAAAAAGCATTTAGATGCAATGGGAATTTCCTATGTTGTTGATGACACGTTGGTCAGAGGATTGGATTATTATACGCACACAGCATTTGAAATTATGAGTGAAGCTGAAGGTTTTGGTGCGATTACAACGTTATCTGGCGGCGGCAGATATAGCGGTTTGATTGATGAATTAGGTGGCCCTGATATTTCTGGAATAGGTTTTGCACTTAGTATCGAACGTTTAATAATGGCATTAGATGCAGAAGGCGTGAACCTAGATAAAGATGAAAGTGTTGATTGTTTTGTTATTGCTATTGGTGATGAAGCCAAATACACATCATCTAATGTTGTAAATCAGCTGCGAAAATCGGGTGTTAAAGCAGATCAAGACTATTTAGATAAGAAAGTGAAAGGTCAGTTTAAGTCAGCCGATCGTGTAGGAGCGACATATGCCGTCATCATAGGAGAAGAAGAATTAGCTAATGGTGTTGCAAATGTTAAAAATCTAAAAACCGGAGACCAAAAAACTGTAGAAACGGATCAAATCGCAAAAGAGATAAAATCAGGATTTTAAGGAGGCAACATGATGCAAAGTCGTACACAATGTGGAACTATAACCACTCAGCATGTAGATGAACATGTCTTATTAAAAGGGTGGGTTCAAAAAAGACGTGACCTAGGTGGTTTAATCTTTGTAGATTTAAGAGACCGCTCAGGAATTGTGCAAGTGGTGTTTAATCCAGATGTAAACCAAGAGGCATTAGAAATCGCTGAAAGATTAAGAAGCGAATATGTGATTGAAGTGATAGGAACTGTAAAAAGACGTGATGATTCAACGGTTAATCCTAAAATGAAAACGGGTGAAATTGAAGTTTATGCATCTGAAGTGACCATTTTAAATAAATCCAAGGCTTTACCAATTAAAATTGAGAATCAGACAGATGCAACAGAAGAAATCCGATTAAAATATCGTTATTTAGATTTACGTAGACAAGAAATGCAAGAAACCATGAAATTACGGCATCACACATCTCAAGCATTACGTCGATACCTAGATGGTGAAGGGTTTTTAGAAATGGAAACCCCAATGCTTACAAAAAGTACACCAGAGGGCGCACGTGACTATTTAGTACCAAGTCGTGTTCACCCAGGGGAATTTTATGCCCTTCCCCAATCACCTCAATTATTTAAACAACTTTTAATGGTGTCTGGTTATGAGCGTTATTTCCAAATCACGAGATGCTTCCGTGATGAAGATTTACGCGCTGACAGACAACCGGAATTTACTCAACTTGATATCGAAACATCATTTATGAATCAAGAAGAGATTATGCATATGACTGAAGATATGTTAACAGCTGTTGTTAAAGAGGTGAAAGGTGTAGAGGTTCCAAAGCCTTTTCCTCGTATGACATATGATGAAGCAATGGAACGTTATGGCTCTGATAAACCAGACACCCGCTTTGGATTAGAACTCGTTAATGTTAGCGAAATTGTTGCTAATAGTGGATTTAAGGTATTTAAGGGAGCTGTAGAATCTGGAGGTAAGGTCAGTGCTATTAATGTTAAAGGTGCTGCGAGTCAATACTCACGAAAAGATATCGATAAATTAACGGAACACGTAGCAGTTTATGGCGCTAAAGGTTTAGCATGGATGAAAGTCGATGGCGGACAGTTCACAGGGCCAATTGCGAAGTTTTTTGAACAAAATGAGGTAGAACAATTAACTGAGCATTTAGGTGCTGAAGATCAGGATTTATTACTATTCGTAGCGGATCAATCGAATGTGGTTGCGGATAGTCTTGGTGCATTAAGGCTTAAATTAGGTAAAGACCTAGGTTTAGTTGATGATAACCAGTTTAACTTCTTGTGGGTGACAGACTGGCCACTATTTGAATATGATGAAGATGAAGGTCGTTATCATGCAGCTCACCATCCATTTACCATGCCACAAGTGCAGGATGTTGAAAAGATGGAGCAAGACCCAGCGAATGTTAAGGCTCAAGCTTATGACGTTGTATTAAATGGATTTGAACTTGGCGGCGGTTCATTACGTATTTATGAAAAAGAACTACAAGAGAAAATGCTTAAGGCTCTAGGGTTTAGTCATCAAGAGGCGGAAGAACAATTCGGATTCTTGTTAGAAGCATTAGAATTCGGCGCTCCGCCACATGGAGGAATTGCTTTAGGTTTGGACCGTTTTGTCATGATCCTTGCTGGTAAATCAAACTTAAGAGATACTATTTTATTCCCGAAAACTGCATCAGCTTCTGATTTGTTAACGGATGCTCCATCAGCTGTGAGTAGTACTCAACTTGAAGAATTGCATCTAAAATTAACTGGAAAAGCCAACGAATAAAGGAAAAAAATACATCGATTTTACTACTTGTCTGAGCTTGAATTGAAAGATGTATTATGCTATTATTCAATTACACAAACAAATGAACACAAACAATCCTAATGTGTTCGTTGATCTTCAGATGTTTTGACCGAACACTTATAGAAAAGGGAGCCTGGTGTTTCCGTGCAGCGTAAATGCCTCGCTGAGGACTTACAAAACGCGGAACAGGGCACCCACCTGCTTGGAGCGGGTTCAAAACTATAACCAGATCAACGGCACAATTGGGATTGTAGTACATAGTTAAATATCAACGTCATTTATGATGATTAAATCATGAATGACGTTTTTGATTTGCGTTCTAAACTAATTACTTGCATGACGACCGTTAAGGGAAATATGAGGAAAAAAAGAAATGCCTCCCTATCCTGCGAATGAACGCAGGATAGGGAGGCATTTCTGTATTATTTTCTATTCATTTATGAATCGCGAAGTAATGATGCATTAATTTACTTCGCGATTTGCTGCAAATTTCCGTTTTTCTCCATTTTGAACGTTGGTGAGGATAATGATGAATCTTCATCCAATACAACCATCTTTCTTGCACGTTCCATAATAGAAATAAATGTTTGATAATCCTCTTGTAAGGCTTGGTAATCCTTATTCATTCTTTCAAGTTCACTTTCTAACGTTTCTTTTTCGCCTCTTAAGCGTTCGTTTTCTTCTTTTAGCTTATCAGCTTCTTGTGAACTTACCCTTAAGTCATCTGATTTAAGTTCTTGTAATTGAGCAATAATCGAATCTATCGATGGATGCTCCTGCGTTGATGTATAAGTAGGTTTTCGTTTAACTGTTTTCAAGTTTGAAGAACCTTGAAGTTTATGTTTTTCAGCTTGCTTACGTTGTTTTCGTTGTCTTTTTGCTAAATCTATTGCTTTTTCATAGTTTTGGCGAACTTCGGCATTCCAACGAAAACCGCATGCTGCAGCTGTACGATTTAATTGGTCTCCAACTTCTTCAAAAGCATTTAGCTGAGTGCTTCCTTCTCTAATATGGCGTAAGACAGTTTCAGCTAATAATAGATCATCTTCATGAGACCAAGCATCTTGTCGTACTTTTACCACGATTTTCATCTCCTTTTATATTTGATAGTCTTCTATTTCTATCATGTGCAAGATTGTTTCAATATATACATATAAAAATTTATAGTTAGTTATTTTGTAAGAGTATTCCTATCAAATATACTATTCGCAATGCACTAGTTGATTATAGTAAAATAGGAAACTATAGGAGTTTGCTATAAAAAGGAGAATCATGATGCTCTATCAAGAACCATTAGCTTATCGAATGAGACCTGAGAAAATTGAAGAAGTTGTTGGGCAAGATGAAATTATAGGTGAAAATACACCATTATATAAAATGATTCAAAAAAGCCATGTGCCTTCAATGTTATTGTACGGTGAACCCGGAACTGGTAAAACGTCCTTAGCTTTTGCTATATCTGGTTCAACGAATAAAGAGTTTTTCGCTATCAATGCAACAACTGCCGGTAAAAAAGATGTTGAACGGATTATAAGTGAAGCACGTATGACTAATAACGCTATTTTATTTATAGATGAGATCCATCGCTTTAATAAAAGCCAGCAAGATTCATTATTAAAAGCATTAGAAGAAGGTGTTATCACGTTAATAGGTGCAACGACAGAAAATCCATTTCATAGCGTGAACCATGCTATCCGTTCAAGATGCGGTCAGATTAAACAGTTAAAACCATTAGATCAACAAGCAATTATCCAGTTATTAAAACGAGCTTTAAAAGATGATGAAAAAGGACTTGGAGAATTAAACGTACAAATTGATGAATCTTTATTAGCTTCAATTGCTGAAACTACTGGTGATGGCCGTACAGCTCTGTCATTGTTAGAAGATATTGTTTTTGCTTCAGATGAGACTGAAGAAGGCATTGTCGTTACCCAAGAGACAGTTGAGTATTGTATTAAGAATAAAGGTTTTTCTCATGATAATAAAGGTGATATTTACTACAACTTATTGTCAAGCTTTCAAAAGAGTATTCGTGGTAGTGATGCTGATGCAGCGCTCTATTATTTAGCGAGGTTATTAGAAGGCGGTGATTTAGAAGCGATCTCAAGGAGGTTATTAGTTATAGCCTATGAAGACATTGGCTTAGCTAACCCGCAGCTTTGTTCTAGAGTATTGCCAGCCATTCAATCAGTTGAACGACTAGGGCTTCCAGAGGGGAGAATTCCTCTATCCGTTATAACGGTTGAATTATGCTTATCACCAAAATCAAACACAGCGTATAAAGCGTTAGATAAGGCAATTAAACATGTTCAAAAGGTCGCAACTGAAGATGTACCAGATCATTTGAAAGATACTCATTATCAAGGAGCCAAAACATTAGGGCATGGTCAGGAGTACAAATACCCACATAATTATGCAAATAGCTGGGTTTATCAAGAGTATCTACCAGAATCGATCCGTCATATGTCATACTACGACCCTAAAGATTTAGGAGAAGAGAAGCGTTATAAAAATGTATACGATAAGCTCAATCAATTAAAGCAACAAAAACGTAAGAAGAAGTCTTAAACATTAGAAATGCACGCCGACCTTCTTCGTGCTATAATGACATTTGGTTTTATATCAAAGCTGTTCGGTGTAATATGATGTACCATTAAGTTTTTCTCAAAAAGCTCTATTAAATGTTAAACTATAGATTAGACTAAGTTAAGGGAGGCCCATCCATTGAAAATCTCAACAAAAGGGCGCTATGGTCTTACCATTATGATTGCATTAGCTAAAAATTATGGTGACCAGCCTTTACCTTTAAAGGCGATTGCCAAAGAGTATAATTTATCTGAACATTATTTAGAACAATTAATTGCTCCTTTAAGAAATTCGGGTCTAGTAAAAAGTGTCCGCGGTGCCAAAGGTGGATATTTGTTAACGAGAGAGCCGAAACAAATAACAGCTGCAGATATTATTCGAACATTAGAAGGTCCGATTCGTCCTGTAGAAGAAATGGACGATGATGAACCGTCAAAACGTGAATTATGGAAGAGAATTCGTGATGCCGTTCGAGATGTATTAGAACAAACTACTCTACAAGATTTAATAGAATATAATGATACGAATTATCAGGAAGAAAATATGTTTTACATTTAAAGGGTGATATGTTTTGAATAGAATTTATTTAGATCATGCTGCAACAACACCTATTCATCCACAAGTAAAAGATACCATGCGTAAGGTTATGGAAGAGAGCTTCGGCAACCCTTCAAGTATTCATCATTATGGTCGTGAGAGCAGAAAACGCTTAGATGAAGCTAGAGTGACCATGGCTAAAAGCATTAATGCTAATTATGAATCAATTATTTTTACAAGTGGAGGTACAGAAGCTAATAACCTTGCCATTTTTGGATTAGCATATGCTAATCGTGATAAAGGTAACCATATTATTACGACACAAATTGAACACCATGCGGTCATGCATCCTTGTGAACAACTGGAACAAGAAGGGTTCGAAGTCACATACTTACCTGTTGATGAAAATGGAGTCGTTGACATTATGGACGTAAAGAAGGCTCTTCGAAAAGATACCATCTTTGCGACTATTATGTTCGTTAATAACGAAACGGGAATGAAACAACCAATCCAAATGATTGGTAACTTGCTTAGAAGTCGTGATATTCCATTCCATACCGATGCTGTTCAGGCATATGGAGTTGAGGAGATCGATGTTGAAGAACTCAAGATTGATTTAATGACAGCATCATCTCATAAAATTTACGGTCCTAAAGGCGTGGGTTTCCTATATAAGCGAGAGGGATTTAATATTGCTCAGCGTGTTTTTGGTGGTGAACAAGAGCGAACATGGCGTTCCGGTACAGAAAACACTTTGGCTATTGAAGGCTTTAAAACAGCTGTAGACGTATTAAAAAAGCAAAGGTTAAGCCGAGTCAAACATTACGAGCAATTATCAGAGAGTCTAATTAGTGCTTTAGATTATAAAAAAGTTGACTATCAAGTTAACGGAAGCTTAGATACAGATGCAAGGGTACCAAATATTTTAAATTTAAGTTTTCCTGGCATGGATGTTGAAATTTTTCTAACGAACTTAGATTTATCAGGGGTAGCAGTTTCATCAGGTTCTGCTTGTACGGCTGGGTCTATTGATCCATCTCATGTTCTAAAAGCTATGTATGGAGAAAATAGCCCAAAGTTAAGAAATTCTATTCGTTTTAGCTTTGGTATGGACAACACTGTAGAAGAAATGGAACAAGTGGCTGATCGTATTGAATTAATTATTAATCGTTTATCTTCAAATGTATAAGGTGGTGAATATTATGAAGGATCGTGCAAACACAAGAGTTGTTGTAGGTATGTCTGGCGGCGTTGATTCATCTGTTACTGCTTTGTTATTAAAGCAACAAGGCTATGATGTTGTAGGAATTTTTATGAAGAACTGGGATGATACTGATGAATTTGGTGTATGTACCGCAACAAAAGATTATGAAGACGTTGTAAGAGTGTGCAATCAACTAGACATTCCTTATTACGCAGTTAATTTTGAAAAACAATATTGGGATAAAGTCTTTACTTATTTCTTAGATGAGTACAAAGCCGGTCGCACTCCAAATCCAGATGTCATGTGTAACAAGGAGATTAAATTCAAAGCCTTTTTAGATCATGCCATGTCATTAGGTGCAGATTACTTGGCAACTGGACATTATGCTCAAGTACGCGAACGTAATGGTCAGCATGAATTGGTAAAAGGTGTTGATGATAATAAAGATCAAACATACTTCCTAAATCAGATACCAAAAGAAATCTTGCCTCAAATTATGTTCCCACTTGGGCATATGGAGAAAAAAGAAGTACGGGAAATCGCTAGAAAACATGACTTAGCAACAGCAACGAAGAAAGATAGTACGGGTATATGTTTTATCGGTGAAAGAAACTTTAAAGAATTCTTAAGTGAGTACTTACCGGCACAGCCTGGTGAAATGAGAACATTAAATGGAGAAGTAAAAGGACAGCACGATGGTTTAATGTACTATACAATCGGGCAACGACAAGGCCTTGGAATTGGTGGCTCAGGTGAACCATGGTTTGTTGTAGGTAAGAATTTAGAAGATAATGTGCTATATGTTGGTCAAGGATATAACCAAGATGCTTTATATGCAGATGGACTGGAAGCAATTGATATCAATTGGTTAATCGATGGTGACTTTTCCGAGCCATTTAGTTGTAAAGCAAAATTCCGCTATCGCCAAGTAGAATGCCCTGTCATGATTTACCCGCAAAAAGACGGATCATTAATGGTTCAGTTTGATGAACAACAACGTGCCATTACACCAGGTCAAGCAGTTGTATTTTATGATGATGATGTTTGTATTGGCGGCGGTACGATTGAACGAGTTTATAAAAATGAACAACCTGTGAAACACTTGGCGTAATAGCGCTAAATTAAGGTTTGTAAGTTTAAAGGCATAATATAAACTGTAGTTCTTTTAACGATTGCTAGAAAAGTCAGCACATGGTGATGTGGTGACTTTTTCTACTTATAAGAAAGGAGAGTGGACTTGTGGACTATATTCAACAAGGTTTACAATATATGAAAGAACAGAACATGGAAGAAGCGGCGAAATTGTTTAACAGGCATATAGAAGAGCATCCTGAAGATCCAGTAGGTTATATTAATTTTGGAAATCTTTTGACACATATTAAAGAATATGACCGTGCTAAACGCTTTTTTGAAAAAGCATTAGAATTAGACGAAAATGTTCCAACAGCCCATTATGGGTTGGGTAATGTTTACTTTGAACAAGAACAGTACTCGGAGGCGACACAGGAATTTCAGGATGCGATTAAACAAGGACTGGATGAAGCTGACGTTTATTTAATGCTTGGCATGTCCCTAATGAATCAGGAGCAGCCTAAATTAGCTCTGCCGTACCTACAACGAGCGAGCGAACTGGAGCAAGAAGATGTTGACATTCAGTTTCAATACGGGTTATCACTTGCTTATGCTAATTTAATTGAAGAGGCTTTTAATCAATTTAAGCATGTCTTAAAATTAGATGAGGAGCACAGTGATGCTCATTATAATCTAGGAGTCGCTTATTTATATAAAGAAGAGCCTCATCATGCACTTGATCACTTTAATCAAGCTCTAAAAATACAGCCTGAACATGTCTTAGCAGGGCATGGCAAAAAGCAAGTTGAAGATATGTTAAATGAACACTAAGTAAAAAAAGGAGGCTGAATGCAATGAGTGAAGCAGGCTATGTAAAAGCTAAATTAAATCATATGATCTTTCATAAAGCTGAGGAACAATTTTCCATTGCTTCAGTCTCTGTTGTTGAAACGAACGAAGAGATAGAAGAAGATGAGCTTGTCGTGAAGGGTCATTTCCCACCATTAACATATGGTAATGAATACATTTTTTACGGAACTCTTAAAACTCACCCTAAATTTGGTGAGCAATACCAAGTATTTACATATGAAAAAGAAATGCCTAAAGATGAGGACAGTTTAGTTAAATATTTCTCAAGTGATTTATTTTACGGAATTGGTGAAAAGACTGCTAAAAAAATTGTAAACACACTAGGATTAAGTGCTGTAGATCAAATACTGAGAGACGAACAGGCACTTGATCAAGTACCAGGTTTAAACGAAGAAATGAAAAACCGATTAAGAGAAGATTTGAGAACCAATCAAGGGTTTGAACAAGTTGCACTAGAACTCGCTAAGTATGGAATTGGTTTACAGCTAGCTCAGAAAATATATCAAGCCTTTGAAGAAGAGACCATTAAACAACTAAATGATAATCCATATGCATTTGTGTTTAAAATTGAGGGTTTTGGGTTTCAAAGGGCCGATGAAATGGCTAAAGAATTAGGCATTGGTGAGGAACATCCAACACGTATTGAAGCTGGTGTTCTTCATATTTTAGAACTGGAATCCATGAATGGCCATGTATTTATGGACCAAAATGAGTTAATGAAAAAAGCAAACCGTTTATTGTATCAAAGACAACAACGATTAACTGAAGAACACTTTACTGAGCGAATTAAACATCTGGAAGAGGAAGACTTACTTGTCAGTGAAAACAACCGAGCGTATTTACCTCATCTATATTATTCAGAAGAAGGTATTGCATCTCAATTAAAAAGGATTATGGACATAGAAGTCGAAGAATCATTTGAGGAAAGTGAACTTCTAAAAATCATTGGTGAGATGGAAGAGGTAGAAGGTCTTTCTTATGGTGAGGAACAATATGAAGCCATAAAAAAAGCCTTAAATGAAAAAGTCATGTTATTAACTGGAGGCCCTGGAACTGGTAAAACAACTGTTGTTAAAGGGATTATTTCTTCTTATGAAAAGCTGTTTAAGCCTAAGAAAAAGCTAAGCAGAGAAAGACGTTTTATTTTAACAGCACCAACAGGACGAGCTGCTAAAAGACTTTCTGAAGCAACTGGTTTAAAAGCTAAAACGATTCACAGTTTATTAGGCTGGTCAGGTGATGATTCATTCGAATACGATCAAGGTAACCAACTAGAGGGAGATGTCATCATAGTTGATGAATTTTCTATGGTCGATGTCTGGCTTGCCAATTCTCTTTTTAAAGCGATTCCTTCAGATATGAAGGTTATACTAGTGGGTGATGAAGATCAGCTTCCTTCGGTTGGACCAGGACAAGTTCTTTCTGATTTATTACAATCAAATGCAATTCCTGTTAGTCACTTGTCTGAAATATATAGACAAAAAGAAGATTCTTATATTATTCAGTTAGCCCATCATATTAAAAATGATAATGTTGAGAATATGGATATGTCAAAATCAGGTGATTTTAACTTTATACCTAGCGGTGAAGAACATACCCTTAATGTCGTAGAACAAATTGTTCAAAGAGCTCTTAACAAAGGCTATACGATGAAAGATATACAAGTATTAGCCCCGATGTACAAGACAGAAGTAGGTATTCATGCATTGAATCGTAAATTACAAATGATCTTCAACCCTAAAGATCGTCAAAAAAGGGAAATCATTCATTTTGATACAACCTATAGAACAGGGGATAAGGTTATTCAGTTAATAAATCAACCTGAGAAAAAAGTATATAACGGTGATATTGGTGAAATTATTGCAATAAAAAAACCAAATGAATCAGAAACTAAAAAAGATGAAATGATTATTGATTTTGAAGGACTACAAGTATCTTATACGAAGCAAGATTTTAACCAAATCATGCTGGCATATGCGATTTCGATTCATAAGTCACAGGGAAGTGAATTTCCAATAGTTGTTATGCCTGTTGTAAAGGCATTTAAGCGAATGTTAGTTAAAAAATTACTTTATACCGCTATTACACGAAGTAAAACGTCACTTTTAATATGTGGAGATTACGAAGCTTTTATAGATGGTCTTAAGAAAAATTATGCTTATGAACGTAACACGACATTGGTAGAGCGGATGCAAATGATGTTTTCTGATGCGGAGTATTTAGAGCAAGACATACCAACTGAAGAACAGAATACATCAGAAGAGGAAGAAATTACGCCTTATGATTTTATGTAACGTAGGTAAACTATAACTATCTTATACAAGGTGTATAGGATAAAAATGATTTGGAAAAGCTGAGGACTAAGCAGCAGATTCTGTTGTTTATAGACTTCAAAAGATTATACAAAAAGGAGTAAGTCCGATGAAGTGTCCAAATTGTCAGTCTTCTGATATCGGGAGAATTGGTGAAGAGCAGTATTACTGTTGGAACTGTTTTATTGAAATGGCTTTTGTCGACGGAGCCATGCATGTACGTGAAATAGAAGAAGATGGTTCACTCTCTTCTTTAGATGATCTGTTTTTGGATGAAAACGGATAATAAGGTTGGTGATTGGCGTTGAACCGAGTGATATCGAACAGCGCTAAAGTTGGAATGGGTGCAGCTATGGGATGGATGATTCGAAACAACCCAAAAATGTTAAAAAAAAATCGCTATATGAAGCGAATGCGTAAAGCAGGAAAAAGGTTAAAAAAACGTTATCTCTAGATTGAAGCTGTACGCTAATCCCTGAATAGGGGTTAGCGTTTACATAATACATTTGACAGAAACGATTTAGTTAACTATAATAACTGAAAGTAAATATACTTGAAATCGTAGAAGGAACCGAGTAAATGACAGCCGACCTTAAAAGAGAGGCATTTCATAAGCTGAAAGAAATGCTAAGGAAAAGGGTTATTGAAGCTATTCCAGAGAGTGGTTAATCACCACCGTATACATCGCGTTAAGATGTCTCAAGTGATAAGCAATTACTTGCTTATAACTAGGGTGGTACCGCGAAATGATCGTCCCTACATGTTTACATGTAGGGGCGTTTTTTAATTTACTTAAATAATCATATGCAGGGAGGACTTGTTATGAAGCAGTTGAACTCAGCTGAAGTTAGACAAATGTTTTTAGATTTCTTTAAAGAAAAAGGGCATTCGGTTGAACCTAGCCGGTCGCTAGTACCTCAAGATGACCCCACATTATTATGGATCAATAGTGGGGTTGCAACGTTAAAAAAGTATTTCGATGGTCGAGTCATTCCAGATAATCCAAGGATCGTCAATGCACAAAAATCCATAAGAACAAATGATATTGAAAACGTTGGTTTTACTGCAAGGCACCATACGTTTTTTGAAATGTTAGGTAACTTTTCAATTGGTGATTATTTTAAGGAAGATGCAATTAAATGGGGATGGGAATTTTTAACGAGTGATAAATGGATAGGATTCCAACCTGAACGTTTATCTGTTACCGTTCATCCTGAAGATGAAGAAGCATATGTTATTTGGCGTGATCAAGTAGGTGTCCCAGAGGAACGTATTATTCGCATAGAAGAAAATTTCTGGGATATTGGAGAGGGGCCAAGTGGTCCAAACACAGAGATTTTCTATGATCGTGGGGAGAAATATGGGAATGATCCTAAAGACCCTGAATTGTACCCAGGAGGAGAAAATGAACGTTATTTAGAAATTTGGAATTTAGTATTTTCTCAGTTTAACCACAATCCAGATGATACTTATACGCCACTACCAAAGAAAAACATAGATACAGGTATGGGACTCGAGCGTGTTTTATCGGTTATTCAAGACACACCGACGAACTTTGAAACAGATTTATTTATGCCAATTATTCGGAAAACAGAAGCTGTTTCTGGTGAAAAATATGGTCAGTCGCAAGAGAAAGATACAGCTTTTAAAGTAGTGGCTGATCACGTTCGTACTGTTGCATTTGCTATTGGGGATGGTGCCTTACCTTCAAATGAAGGACGCGGATATGTATTAAGACGTTTACTAAGACGTGCTGTTCGTTTTGCGAAAGAGTTAAACATCAATGAACCATTTATGTATCAATTAGTTGATGAAGTTGCTTCAATCATGGAAGACTTTTACCCGGAAGTTCAGAACAAGAGTGATTTTATAAAAAATGTTATTAAAACTGAAGAAGAGCGCTTTTACGAAACTCTTCAGGAAGGTCTTGCAATATTAGAGAAAGTGATGAAACAAGAGAAAGGCAAGGGAAGTCAAGTGTTTCCTGGCCATGAAGTCTTTACGTTATACGATACGTATGGTTTTCCAAAGGAACTTACAGAAGAATATGTGCAAGCAGAAGGATTTTCAATCGATGAAGCTGGTTTTGAAGAAGAAATGAAGAAACAGCGGGACCGTGCTCGTGAAGCACGTCAAAAAGTTGATTCTATGCAGGTACAAAGTGAAGTATTACAAAATATTCATCATGAAAGTGAGTTTGTTGGGTATGATACGTTAAATGTGGAGTCCTCTATTACAGTCATCGTTGCAGAACAAAAAGCAATTGATGAACTTAATGTAGGTGAGACAGGGTATGTCATTTTAAAAGAAACGCCTTTTTACGCTGAGAGTGGGGGCCAAATTGCTGATAAGGGAATCATTGAAACTGACACAGGCCGAGCACAAATCATTGATGTACAAAAGGCTCCTAACGGGCAAAACTTACATCAAATAGAAGTAGAAGATGGTACCTTATATGTTGATCAAAAGGTTAAAGCAGCTGTGTATAGACAATTTAGAAAGCAAATTATAAAAAACCATACGGCGACTCATCTACTACATCAGGCTTTAAAAGATGTTTTGGGTGATCATGTTAACCAAGCAGGTTCATTAGTTGCACCAGATCGTTTACGATTTGATTTCTCACATTTTAACGCTGTAAGTACTGAAGAATTAAACGAAATCGAACAAATTGTTAACAAGAAAATTTGGGATTCCATTGACGTAACCATTTCACAAAAGACACTAGATGAAGCAAAACAAATGGGAGCGATGGCTTTATTTGGTGAAAAATATAGTGATGTTGTAAGAGTTGTTTCAGTTGGTGATTACAGTATAGAGTTATGTGGGGGCTGTCATGTGCAAAACACAGCAGAAGTCGGATTATTTAAAATTGTAACTGAAACAGGAATTGGAGCAGGAACTCGAAGGATTGAGGCAAGAACAGGGCAAGGTGCTTATCAATACTATGAGCAACGTGAGAGACTATTAGATGAAGCTGCTAAATTACTTAAGACAAAAACTGAACAAATACCAAGCAGAATTGAATCTCTTTATGATGAATTAAAATCATTAGAACGAGAGAAGGAATCCTTAACAGCTAAAATTGCCAACTATGAATCCGCTAATATAACAGAAAAAATTGAGGATGTTAATGGAATACCATTATTAGCAGAACAAGTAAGTGTCAATGATATGAATGCACTAAGAAGTATGGTTGACGATCTTAAAAATCAATTAGATTCCGTTGTGATTTTACTTGCAATGGAAAAAGACGGTAAAGTACAATTAGCCTCTGGTGTGACTAAAGATTTAATAGATCAAGGTATGCATGCAGGTCATCTTATTAAAGAAGCAGCTATGAAATGTGGAGGAGGCGGTGGAGGCCGTCCTGACATGGCTCAAGCGGGAGGCAAACAGCCTGAAAATATTAACGATGCACTAAATGCAGCAAAAGATTATGTACAAAGTGTTTTAACTTCATCTTAATTCAGTTTATAATATAAGTAGAAGTTAACGAGGGGGTCTATGAGAAGATGTCAAATGATCACACTATGAAATTCCAATTCAATGATGATTCACAAGAACAAAAAGTTAATGAAATTCTACACTCAGTGTATGAATCATTAGAAGAAAAAGGGTATAATCCGATTAACCAAATTGTCGGTTATTTGCTGTCAGGTGATCCAGCATACATCCCTCGTCATCGAGATGCTAGAAATTTGATTAGAAAAGTTGAGCGAGATGAGATTATAGAAGAAGTGGTAAAACATTATTTGAAATCTAAATAAAGAGGCTTTTTATATGAAAATTTTAGGATTAGACGTTGGAGAACGGACCATCGGAGTCGCTGTATCCGATGCTCTTCACTTTACAGCACAAGGAATAGAAACCATTAAATGGGATGAGTCGGATTATGAATCAGCCATACCACGTTTAAAAGAACTTATTGAAGGTTATGAAATAAGTAAAATCGTGGTAGGATATCCTAAAAATATGAATAACACAGTTGGTGAACGAGCACAGTCCTCAGAAACATTTGCTAAATATATTGAGGAACATTTTGATATACCAATTGTGCTTTGGGATGAAAGGCTGACGACAATGGCTGCAGAAAGAGTTTTATTAGAAGCTGATGTCAGTCGAAAGAAACGGAAAAAAGTGATTGATAAAATGGCCGCAGTCATGATTTTACAAAGTTATTTAGATTCTGGCCATTAATTTAGGAGGTAAAAGAATGGACGAAAAAGAGCGTATTATCATTCCGGATGAAAATGGTGAAGAGCATTTATTTGATATTCTCTTTACGTTTGATGTGGATGAAACGGAAAAGTCTTACTTAGTTGCTGTACCTGCTGAACAAGCAGAGCAAGAAGAACAAGAAGTATTCGCATTTCGTTTTGAAGAAAGTGATCAAAATGAAGATGACCTTACTCTTTATCAAATTGAAACAGATCAAGAGTGGGATATGATTGAAGAAATGCTTAACACGTTTACAGACTCGGATGAAGAGTAGAAAAAGTATTTTTAATAACATTTAAAGGGAATAGCCCTTTTGAGGCTATTCCCTGTTTTTGGATTAAAATACAATTCACAAAAAATATATAGAAAAATATTATAAAATAATTTATAATATTACGGGTGTAGGGGGGAAATAGATGAGTAGTTATTCTGATCTAAAGAAACAACGGGTAAAAGAAGCAAAAATTTCACGTCGTATTATTTTTATAGTTTTAACAATACTTATTATAACGATAAGTGCAGGCGGCTATAAGGCTTATACATATATTTCTGAGGGGCTAAGTCCAGTAGACCCTGACGACAATACTATTATTGAAGTTGAAATCCCCCTTGGCTCTAGTATTGATTCGATAGGAAATATATTGGAAGAAAATAACATCATCAACAATGCGACGGTCTTTAAATACTATGTCAAATTCAATAATGAAACAGGCTTTCAGGCTGGGGAGTATAAGCTTGCTAAAAATATGAAGTTAGGTGAAATAGTTGAATCGTTAAAAACTGGTAAAATATTGGTAGATCCTTTGTTTACTGTAACAATACCTGAAGGCACAACAATTGAACAGGTAGCCGACATTTTTGCTGAAGAGACTTCAATTAAGAAAAAAGAATTCCTTAATAAAATGAAAAAACAGAAATTTGTTAAATCATTTATTGTTAAATATCCTGAACTTTTAAATGAGGATGAAATTTTGAAGAAAGGAATTAGGTATCCTTTAGAAGGTTACTTATTTCCACTAACATACCCTTTTTATGAAAAGGACCCGACTATTGAACATGTCGTAAACCTTATGCTAGAACAAACTAATAAACGTATCATGACTTATCAACAAGACATTATAGAGAAAAACATGACGGTTCATGAAGTAATTACGATGGCTTCCTTAATCGAAGAAGAAGCCGTTAGTGAAGAGGACCGAAAAATGATCTCAGAGGTTTTTTATAACCGTATGAATAATGATCCTGAAATGCCACTTCAAACAGACCCAACAGTATTATATGCATTAGGTGAACATAAAGATCGCGTTTTATATGAAGATCTTGAAGTCGATTCACCTTATAATACTTATGAAAATAAAGGTCTGCCAATTGGTCCTATCTCAAATTTCAGAGAAAATGCTCTACAAGCAGCGTTATTCCCTGAGGACCATAATTATCTCTATTTCGTAGCTGGCTATGATGGTGAAGTTTATTATGCAGAAACATTAAAAGGGCACGAGAAGAATATTCAAGAACATCGTCCACCTAAAGACTAATAGGGAATGCGTGTCATAACGCATTCTCCTATTTTATATTTACTCAAAGAGGATGCATTAAGATGCCTACAAATAAACAGTATATACAAGATTTATATAGCTTGAATAAACAAGCTCTATTGCTTGAAGAAATGGAACATTATGCTTCTCTGCATTCTGTTCCAATTATTGAAAGGGATGGAGTTGAGCTGTTAAAACAGTTAATCAGACTTCACAAACCTAATCAAATACTCGAAATTGGCACAGCTATTGGATATTCTGCCATCCAAATGGCTTCAGCGAATTGTGAAACTCAGATTACATCTATTGAAATAGATGAAGAACGATTTCACATCGCAAGTAAAAATGTTGAAAAAGTAGACATGACTGATCGTATCCATTTAATCTTAGAAGATGCGAACCAATATTTAAATCAATTAAAAGATGAACAATTTGATTTCGTTTTTGTTGATGCTGCCAAGGGACAATATCAAAGTTACATTGAAAAAGTGATACCATTTTTAAAAACGGGTTCACTCATTGTTATTGACAATGTTCTGTTTAAGGGTTATGTTTCTAAAGAAGTGCAAGATGACCGAAAACGATTAATGAAATTAGGAGAGAAAATCGATCGATTTAATCAGTGGTTAATAAAACATCCTGAGCTTGATACAACAGTAGTTGAAACTGGGGATGGTGTAGCAATAGCATTGAAGAGGTGACAGACATCGTGGTGAAAGATAAACCGATTATAATTGGTGTTGCGGGTGGAACTGGGTCTGGTAAAACGACCGTAACACGAGCAATTTGTGATCATTTTAAAAATACATCTGTTCTAATGATGGAACAAGACTTTTATTATAAAGATCAATCTCATATGCCATTCGAGGAGCGACTTAATACGAACTATGATCATCCACTTGCATTTGATAATGACTTACTTGTGGATCATTTAAATAAACTTAAAAACTGGCAATCCATTGAAAAACCTGTTTATAATTATGAAATGCATACACGTGCTGAGGAAACGATTACGGTTGAACCACAAGAAGTTATAATTTTAGAAGGAATTTTAGTACTAGAAGACGAAAAGTTACGTAATATGATGGATATAAAGGTTTTTGTGGACACGGATGCAGATATTCGTATTATTAGAAGATTAATGAGAGATATTAATGAGCGAGGAAGATCACTTGAATCGGTTATTAATCAGTATATTAATGTCGTAAGGCCAATGCATTTACAGTTTGTTGAACCAGCGAAACGATATGCAGATGTGATTATTCCAGAAGGTGGACAAAATCGTGTTGCCATTGACCTTTTAACAACGAAAATTGAAAGCATTATCAATAAATAATTAATCATAGAAATGGACAAGATTAATTTAATTAATTATATGAATTTCGTAATTATTCAAAGGAGTGTATAGATTATGGCTGAAGAAAAAAGTTATTATATGACTGAGGAAGGTCTTGAGAAATTAAATCAAGAATTAAATGAACTGAAAACTGTACGTCGCCCAGAAGTGGTTGAACGTATTAAAGTAGCTAGAAGTTTTGGTGATTTATCCGAGAACTCAGAGTATGATGCTGCGAAAGATGAACAAGCATTTGTTGAATCAAGAATTGCTCAAGTTGAGAACATGATTCGAAATGCTGTCATTATTGAGAATGATGATGAGTCAAGTGACATAGTACAGTTAGGTAAAACTGTTAAGTTTGTTGAATTGCCTGATGGAGATGAAGAAGAATACCAAATTGTTGGTAGTGCCGAATCAGATCCATTTGAAGGAAGAATTTCTAATGACTCACCAATGGCACAAAGTCTATTAGGTAAAAAAGTGGGCGATCAAGTAACTGTTCAAACACCTGGTGGGGAAATTGATGTTAAGATTGTAGATGTCTCATAATATGAACTCAACGTTGTCCTGCACCATACGTGTAGGACAAATTATTATTTAAGCAAAAAGGGGTTGAGAATATGTCAAATGGTAATTTTGATGGTTCTAGATCTGACCGTTACGAAAAGCGAAGAAAGAGCACGAAACTAACGAATACATTACTCATTACCGCAGCATGCCTTGCCGCGTTTTTAATTGGAATGTTTGTTTTGGGTGGCGGGGATGATGAAGAAGAACAAAATCAAGCCCAAAACGAAGAAACACCTGCTTCAGGTGATGAGGAACAAAACAACACTGAACAAAATGATGAAACAACCGAAGAGACTAATGAAACAGATTCAGAGGAGCAAGAAAGCAATTCAGAAGAAACGACTGAAGAAGAATCCGAAGAAGAAAATCAAGATGAAGAAACAGATGTAGAAGTTAAGCCAGGTGATAGTGAAGAGGTTAAAGAAGTTAGAGAAGGTAACTGGGAACCTTATCCTACTGAACAAAGTGAGCCGCATTCAATTAATTTAGAAAGTGGCTCTCAGGACCGTATTGAAATTGAGAGTGCCATCGCTAAAGCTGTTAACTCTTCATCTAATAATTTGACTTATTGGTGGTTAGAAAGCGGTGGTGTTCCTGATCAAGTTACGGGTTATGTAGAAGATAAGTCATCAGGCGAATACTACCGGGTACCTCTAAAATGGATTGAAAATGAAGGGTGGCAGCCTCAAAAAGTTGAAGTACTCTATGAAAATATCGGTAAACAGAAACTAGAAGGTAATTAATTCAACTTGAAGACTTAAGTGAGGTAGGATTATGAAAATAGGAATCATTGGAGCAATGCAGGAAGAATTAGAATGGTTAAAATCTGAAATGACCATAAAACAAGAAATTGTCGTAGCGAATTGTAGATTATATGAAGGTATATTAGCTGATCAGGAAGTTGTCGTATTACAATCAGGGATTGGAAAAGTGAATGCTGCTTTATCAACGACAATCCTTCATGAACGTTTTAAACCTGATTATGTGATTAATACTGGATCTGCAGGCGGGACAGATCCTAACTTAAACGTAGGAGATGTTGTCATTGGTACCGAAGTCATTCACCATGATGCTGATGCAACAGCATTTGGGTATGAATACGGGCAAATTCCACAAATGCCTGAACACTACCCTTCAGATCGTATGTTGATCGACTATGCTAAGGCCTCTACGCAAAATCTAGATCCTTCAATTCAAGTGATGGAAGGGTTGATCGGGACAGGAGATTCATTCATGTCTGATCCTGAAAGAGTTAAGAGTGTTGTTGATCGACTTAAAGAAGTAAAAGCTTTAGAAATGGAGGCTGCATCTATTGCGCAAGTTTGTTATCAGTATCAAACACCATTTTTAATCATTAGATCGATTTCAGATGTAGCTGGCAAAGAATCTAACATTTCTTTTGATCAATTTTTGCCTAAAGCAGCGAGAAATAGTGCAGAAATGATAGTAAATATTTTAAAACAAATTAATAACTAGAAAAAAAGCAACTTATACAATAAAAGTATAAGTTGCTTTTATTTATAAAAATAGAGGTAATACCCGCCTAGAATTAATAGCAGTAATAATGACACGATGAGTAAGGAGTTCGCAAAACTATTATGATTCGGATAAACAGGATAAGGTGGATATTGAGGAGGACCATAATGATAGTTGTCATAATACATAATTGAACCCTCCATTCATTTAGATGGTCTACCTTATCATATGCATTTATCCCATAAATGAATAGATGATTGCCTAATTAGAATTCGGATCTTGTTTTTCTTTCCTTTGCTCATCACGATAAAAGGCATGAAACATTTTCATCAGGGCACGTTTTTCGATTCTCGAAACATAGCTTCTAGATATATTTAATTCTTTGGCAATTTCCCTTTGCGTTAGTTCATCTAACTCATTTAACCCGTAGCGTTTTACAATCACTTCTTTCTCTCGCTCATCTAACAGGTCAATATATTTAAATACTTTGGCAATTTCCATCGAGGTCTGAATTTTTTCAACTAAATCAGGTTGGTCCGATTTTAAAATATCAATTAAGCTAATTTCATTGCCTTCTTTATCCTGACCGATTGGATCATGAAGGGACATATCTTTATTAGACTTTTTAGATGTCCTTAAGTACATTAGAATTTCATTATCAATACATCTAGCGACATAGGTAGCAAGCTTTGTACCCCGATTGCTTGAAAAGCTTTCAACACCCTTTATTAGTCCAATCGTTCCAATAGAAATTAGGTCTTCTTGATCTTCTTTATTATTCTCATATTTTTTCGCTATGTGTGCCACTAACCGTAAATTATGTTCAATTAACTTATTTCTAGCTTCGGGATCCCCATCTTGTTCCCAGCGCTTTAAGTATTCCTCTTCTTCATCTCTACTTAACGGTTGAGGGAAAGCGTTACCTTTAACATATGATGCAAAGAAATAAAGGTTTTCAAAAATAATCGTCAGTACTTTAAACAGTGTGTACATGGCACCAACTCCGCATTAAAGATTATAGGTAATCGCCTATATTTAAATGTATGTCGCGTATTTGGTTTAGTGCCTGTACATAAAGAAAAAGTCGACCTGATTTCATCAAGTCGACTGTAACTTATGCTTTATTTTCTTCTTGGTCACGTTTTAGTTCATCACGAACACTATGCTTCCAAAGTTTAACGCCAGATTGGTGTGCGGCTCTAGAGATCATGTGGCCACTTACCGGAGCTGTAATTAAGATGAAGATAATTCCTAATATTAATTTACCGCTAATAATCCCATATTCAAAATAAAGGAAGATAAATGCTCCAATTAATACTCCAGCCACTCCTAATGTTGAAGCCTTTGTTACCGCATGAAGACGAGTATAAATATCAGGGAATCTCAGCATGCCAATCGATCCTGAAATCACAAAGAAAGTTCCGCACAGTAAGAATAAACTAATGATTATTTCGATCAATGACAACACCCTTTTCAATAAATTTGGCAACAGCAATGGTTCCGATATAAAGTAATATTCCTATTAGAAGGACCACGTCATTTAATTTATCAGTCACTAAATGAATAGCTACAAGTGCTGTAATCGCCATCATGTTGACGCCAATTGTATCAATTGCAACTGCTCGGTCTGCATTGGAGGGACCGATAATAGCTCTTATTAATAATAAAAAAACTGATACAGTCAATGTAATAAAACAAATGATCAGCACGATGCTTAACATTTGGCTACCGAATTCATTTAGCATTATCTAGTCACCTCCATAATTGCACGTTCAAACGTATTTTTAATCTCATTAATCTCTTCCTCAACATCTGGCATATCCATTGCATGGATGTATATGGTTGTATAATCATCCGAAACAGCAACTGATAAAGTGCCTGGAGTTAAAGAGATTAAATTAGCTAGTAATGTGATCTCCCAATTACTTCTTAGTTCAGTAGGTAAAGCAAAGATGCCAGGTTCAACGTCTAACTTAGGCTTATATACAAGTTTGACAATGTTCCAAGTTGAAATGATTAACTCTTTTATAAATAAAAGAATGAGACTGATGATTTTCCAAACTCGTTCTAAATAATAAGCATCTGGGACAAAACGTCTTAAAAAGAATAGAAGAGCCATACCAATTAAATAACCCGTAAAGAACGTTAAGAAGTTGTATGATTCTGTTAAAAACATCCATAATACAGCAATCAGGATGTTTAATAAAATTTGTAAAGCCATTTATGTTCACCCCTTTAATACAGAAGAGATATATTCACTACGATCAAGTAAATATGTTGAGATGGTGTCCACGTACGGTAATACAAATTCAGCTCCGACACCTAAGAATACTGAAACGGTAAGAAGTAGTCCCGCGGGCACTGTTAACGCGTGAACTTTGCGGTTATTTTGGGTCATGCCTTCCATCTTTTCGCCCCAAAACCCGCGAATGAAGATTCTTATCATAGATAATAGTATTAATAAACTAGATAGCAGGGCGATGATGGTTAACGGGAACTGCTCTTGACTTAAAGCGCCTCTTAATAAAAGCAATTTACCTATAAAACCACTAAATGGCGGTACTCCCGCAAGAACTATGGACCCTAAGAAAAATAACCAACCTAAGACTGGGAATCGTTGAATAACGCCACTCATTTTGGATAAATCCTTAGTGCCTGCAGCTACAACTAGAGCTCCAATTAATAAAAATAGTGCAGCTTTTACAACCATATCATGCATTAGATAATAGACTGATCCAGCTAAACCATCTTCTGAATAAAGTCCAATTCCCATTAGAATAAAGCCGATTGCAGGAATGATGTTATAAGTGACAATTAGTTTGACATTGTTGGTAGAAAGTGCACCTATAACTCCGAAAATCATGGTGAACATGGCAAGCCAAATGAAAATTTGATTATGGGTTAATCCCGTATCATGAACAAATATTAGTGTGTAAACTCTAAAGATTGAATAAATCCCTACTTTAGTTAAAAGCGCACCGAATAAGGCTGATACGACTGGATTTGGTACAACATAGGAATTTGGAAGCCAGTAATATAAAGGAAATACGGCAGCTTTTACTGCAAACACAAAGAATAATAGAATTCCAATTCCAGTTACGATGCCTTGTTGTTCTGATGGAATATCATTAATTCTTTCAGCAATGTGCGCCATGTTAACCGTTCCAACTAGTGAGTAAATGAATGCCACTGTTGTAACGAATAACATGGATGAAAATAAGTTAATTAGAACGTATTTTAATGATTCTCTTAATTGTGCCTTACCATTACCAAGTACAATTAAGCCGTATGAAGCCATAAGTAAGACTTCAAAGAATACAAATAAGTTAAAAAGATCCCCAGTTAAAAATGCACCGGATACACCAGAAATTAATATGAAATAAAAAGTATAGAAGTAAAACGTCTCTTGTTCATTAGACAATGAATGCGGTGCATAAAATACAGCTGCTGTTGCGATTAAATATGTCGTTAACACTAGTAGTATGGATAGGTAATCGGCAACAAATGATATTCCAAAAGGTGCAGCCCACCCACCACCTTGTAAGACAATGATACCTTCATTAAAAACAGTCCAGGCTATGTAACCAACAACAGCTAGAAAGATTACGGTTAAAGTTTGAGCGATTTTTCTTACCAAATTTAGCTTAGATGGTATAAATGCTACTATGATACCTGCTAATAATGGTAAAACAATCGGAAGTATAGCTAAGTTATTCATTCTTCAGAACCTCTCAATTTCTCCATATTGTCAGTGTGGTTTAGTTTGTAAGTTCTATAGGCTAAAACTAATAAAAAACTAGTAACACCAAAACTAATAACAATTGAAGTCAAAATTAAAGCTTGAGGGAGGGGGTCCGTATAATTCGAAACCCCATGTGCCTCAATAGGTGAGGCTCCTCGTTTAAGTTTACCCATGGTTAGAATAAATAAATGAGCACCATGAGAAATTAAAGCCGTACCAATAATAATTCTTAAAAACTGTTTTTGTAATAAGTTATAAACTCCAGTTGTAAATAGAAGTGATGCTAAAACAATCATAATAATTTCCATTTATTTCGCCCCCTTATTTCGGCGAAGTTTGATCATAGCATATATACCTAATGCTGCTGCGAATAAAACGGTTATTTCAAACAATGTATCAATACCACGGAAGTCAACTAAGATTACGTTTACCGCATTATGACCACCACCTAATTTATAAGTGTTTTCCATGTAGAAGTCTGCAATGGTTTCAGCAAAACGACTGTTATAAGCTGTAACACCAATTACAAACATTAAAACTCCGTAAGCAACAGATACAAGTACATTCGTACCTCTTTTAGCAAGTGAATTTGTATCTGCTTTTAAATTAGGTAAATGGTAGAAACATAATAAGAATAATACGACCGTAACGGTCTCAACGATTAATTGTGTAAGAGCTAAATCTGGCGCTCTGTACATAACAAATAAAATAGATAGCCCATAACCAACGACACCTAGTATTAATATGGCTGCAATTCTGTTTTTTGCTATAGTGGTGCCGATAGCAGCTACAGCCATGATGACAGCAACAATTACTTCAGGTGCTGTAATAGGGGCTAGGTCGTCAATATTAAAATTAAAACCTTCTGTAGCTAAAATCGTCCCAGCAGTAATCGAAATAATCGCTGTTAGTATTAAGATCATATACAAGCGTAATGACCCTGTCATATAAGCAGTTGTAATCTTGTTTGAAACAGATTCTATTTTTTCAACGGTCCAATCATATACTCTGTTGAAGCTTAGAGTGCCTGGAAGAACTCGGTAGACACCCTCCCATTTCTTTTTTGTTAGGAATAGAAGAATACCTAATCCAACAACAATTAATGACATTTGAAATGCTGGACTATCAAATCCATGCCAATACTTAACGTGCTTTTCAACGTCACTACCATATACAGCATCGGCTGAATGTGAGATTAATGCCTGATTAAAAATGTTTGGGAATAACCCGATTACAATGACACCAATAACTAAAATCATTGGAGGTACTAACATCATAATTGGTGCTTCATGTGGTTTTTTAGGTAATTCATCTTCTTGGTATTTACCTCTAAATGTACCGAAGAATAAATACATGGAATAAATGAATGTAAATATACTACCGACCACAGCAACTATTGGAATATAAGTGATTAAAGTCTCAACAAAGGTTCCTGAATACTCACCTAAATGTAGTGAAGATTCAAAGAACAATTCTTTACTATAAAAACCATTTAAAAATGGAAGTGGTACGCCTGCCATCGAAAAAGTACCAAATATCGCTAAAGTTGCCGATATTGGCATAAATGTCATTAGCCCACCTAACTTACGAATATCTCTAGTTCCAGTTTCATGATCAACAATACCAGCAACCATAAATAGGCTTCCTTTAAATGTTGCGTGGTTTAAGATATGAAACACAGCCGCAAATACCGCGTATGATGTACCAAAGCCAAGCATAGCCATAATCATACCTAATTGACTTATGGTAGAAAACGCAAGTATTCCCTTAAGATCAGTTTGTCTAACGGCCATATATGATGCCCATGCTAATGTAACAAGACCAAATATGCTTAATAGGATAAAGAATAATGGAACTTCAGAGAAAATAGGTGAAAAACGAGCCATTAAGTAAATACCCGCTTTAACCATTGTGGCAGAGTGTAAATAGGCGCTAACTGGAGTAGGCGCTTCCATTGCATCAGGTAGCCAAATGTGAAATGGAAATTGCGCTGACTTCGTAAATGCTCCAAGCAATAGAAAAACTAATATAAAAATAAAATGTTCACTATTCACAATCACATCAGCTTGTTCAATCATACCTCTAATGCTAGTAGTCCCTGTTTCAAGGGTAAGTAGAATTAAACCAGCCAAAAGACTAAACCCACCAAGTACTGTTATAAGCATTGACTTTAAAGCACCATAACGTGACTTTTCACGATAATGCCAATAGCCAATTAATAAAAACGAAGATAATGAGGTGAATTCCCAAAACGTATAAAGTACGAATACATTATCTGATAAGACAACCCCTAACATAGAGGACATAAAAATGTATAAGTAAGTGTAAAAATGACCAATTTGCTCATCTTTACTTAAATAGTAGATTGAGTATAAAACTACAAGTGCTCCAATACCACTTATTAATAAGACAAATAATAAACTGAGCCCATCCAAATAAAAATCAATAGCAATATTTAGTGATGGGATCCAGTTAATTGATTGGCTGACAGGTTCAAAACCTGCTCCAACAAATTGGATAAAATAGAAAAAGATTAATAAGGGGATAGGTAAGATTAACCAGCCGGTATGAATCTTATGTTTAAGTCGACTTAAGAAAGGGATTATAATAGCAAATATAAGTGGTGCGAAAACGGCATAAACCATATGTATGTTTTCCATCCTTTCAGTTTATGTATATCTCTCTAAAGGTACAGTAATATTATAACGATTTTCAACTCTTAATGAAAAGAAAAACCACCATTCATTTAAATTATAAAAAAGAGGCTGGGACATAACTAGCTTAAAATAACGTAAAAAAGGCACCAACCATGAAAAGTTTATGGTTTGGCGCCTTTTTTTGCTAGGACTATAATATTTTAA
>NZ_JBHUMZ010000009.1:0-37528 GCF_042685285.1 Piscibacillus salipiscarius
ATTACAGAAATGTCATTTAATCTTTATGGAAGTTAACTATAGTTTTTTAAAAAAAATTTATAAGCTTACTATTGGCTGGTATGACAACATTTCCCGAGGGAGTCTACGCATTTTGACTACGCAAATAACACTCACACTATTCGATTTCTAATAAGTCTTTTCCTTATCCTTGCCTATTTCTCTATTTAACTAGAAACCAGCCATTCTTTAAGTTTTCTCGATTGTAGTAGAATCGTTTTTGATCTTCATAACGTAATACCTGTTTACCTGCTGCTTCAACAATAGCCTGACCTGCACCCGTATCCCATTCCATTGTCGGTGCGTATCTAGGGTAATAATTAGCTTCCCCTTCTGCAACTAAACAGAACTTTAATGAGCTTCCTGAAGATACTGTTTCTACTTCGTTATGTTTTTCTTTCAGTTCATTAATAAAATCTTCTGTTTCTTTAGACATGTGTGAACGACTTGCCACCACTTTCACTAAGCTTGAATCTTGTACAATTGGTAGCTTTTGTGCCTTATTAAGTATATCTTCATCGGTATTAATCGTAACCTTAGAAGCATCATTAATCTTAAACGCACCTTTGTCTTGTTCTCCAACGTATAACACGTCTAAAGCAGGAGCGTATATCACACCTAATGTAGGATACTGACCTTTAACAAGTGCAATATTAACTGTAAATTCCCCGTTCTTCTTAATAAATTCCTTCGTTCCATCTAAAGGGTCTACTAACCAGAACTGATTCCAATCCTTTCGATTCTCATATGGAATATCCGCCCCTTCTTCACTAAGAACAGGAATATTAGGGAACGCATCAGTTAACCCTTTTTGAATCACCTCATGAGATCGTTGATCAGCAATCGTTAAAGGGGATTCGTCCTCTTTATACTCAACATCAAAGTCATGCTGATAAATATCCATAATTTCTTTTCCTGCATCTATTGCAATTTGAATCGTTTCTTTTAACATCATTATACCTCTAAGTATCCTTTGTCTTTTAAGTGTTTAACAACTTGCTGAACACATTCTTCCAGTGAATTCTTATCTGTTTCGATTACTAATTCAGGGTTGTTTGGTTCTTCATATGGATCGTCAATCCCTGTAAATCCTTTGATTTCACCTGCACGGGCTTTTTTGTATAACCCTTTAGGGTCTCTAGATTCACAAACGTCAAGGTCACACTTAACGAATACTTCAATGAATTCCCCTTCGTTCATAATTTCTCTAACCTTATCACGATCTTCTCTATACGGTGAAATAAACGCTGTTAATGTTAATAAGCCTGCATCTGACATAAGCTTTGCGACTTCACCAACACGTCTAATGTTTTCAGCACGATCCTCAGCACTGAAACCAAGGTTATTATTTAAACCATGACGGACATTATCGCCATCTAAACGATAAGTATGAACACCTAAATTATATAATTCTTTTTCTACTTCAACTGAAACAGTAGATTTCCCTGCACCTGATAGGCCAGTAAACCATAAAACTGCACTTTTATGACCATTTAGTTTCATGCGGTGTTCCTGAGTTACTTTAGAATCATGCCAAACGATATTTTCTGATTTAGTCATATTTTTTCCTCCTATATCCAAATAAAATTAACTATTGTTGTAGTGACAATCATAACCATAATGGACAATGGTAAGCCCACTTTTATATAATCACTAAACTTATAACCACCTGGCCCGTAGACAATTAAATTTGTCTGGTAACCTATTGGTGTAATAAAACTAGCTGACGCAGCAATCGCAATAGTAACTGCAAAGGCCATTGGGTCAATATTTAGCTGACTAGCCATCTCAATGCCAATTGGAAGCATTAATACAGCTGCTGCTGCATTTGTGATTAACTCCGTAAAAATATTCGTTAACAAATAGACAAACAAAATCACGGCGATCATACCTAGAGGCTGTGCTAAATTTAAAGCTTGCTCAGCGGCTAACTCGGCTAACCCTGTTTTCGTTATGGCGGTTCCAACTCCTATCGCACTTGCAATTAATAATAAGACGTGGAACTGGATATACCCTTTAGCTTCATCTGGGTTAACGATGTTGCTTAGTAATAAGATTAACACAGCTAATAGCATCGCTTTAAACATGCTTAATATTCCAGTTGCTACTAGCATCACCATCGTGATGAGCAATATAATTGAGAACCAACCCTGTTTCGGATCTTCATTCAGTTCTTTAGGTGTATCTAATGATGAAATGACATAAAAGTCATTTGATAGTCTGTTCTTCTCTATGAAGTCTGACCCAGTTAATAATAAAAGCGTATCACCAGGTTTTAAAATAATATCCCCAATCTTACTATTAATGCGTTCATTATTACGATGAACGGCTATGACTCCTGCATCAAATTTGGAACGAAATTGAGATTGTTTGATAGATTTAGATAGTAACGAAGACTGGTGTGATACAACCGCTTCAATTAACTGTGTTTCTCCGTTCCCATTTTTCAGATCTTCAAGCTTTAGATGTGTTCCAGTTTCCAATTGTAAACCTTTTACTTTTTCTAAATCGGCGATTGTTGAAATGAGCCCAGTAAAAATCAGCCGGTCTCCAGTACGTATAACCGTTCCTGGTTCAACAGGTGATACAATTTCATTATTTCTAATGATTTCAATTAGAAATAAGCCCTTTAAGTCACGTAAGCCTGCTTTTTTAACTGATTGATTGATATGCGGAAAATCATTCATGACTGTAAGCTCTGCTATGTATTCTCGTGTGTCGTCTTTCATTTTATCCTGAAAGGTTTTATATGCTGGTAGAATTCTTGGTGCGATTGTGGTCAAATAAATAAGACCAACTATTGTAATGGGTATTCCTACTACGGCTAATTGAAAGAAAGAGAACCCTTCATAACCAAATTCCTTTAACATACCATGAACCACTAAGTTGGTGGAAGTTCCCATTAAAGTAATCGTACCACCAAGGATCGTAATATATGATAAAGGGATTAATAGCTTCGAAGGTGCGATACCTTTCTCCTGGCACCATCTTCTTAATACAGGTGTAAATGTCACCACTATGGGTGTATTGTTAAGAAAAGCAGAAAATACGGATAAGGGCGCAAAAAACTTCCCTGTAATTCCAGACATGGAACGTGTATTTTCTAGCCACTTTTTCATCAAGCGATCAATGATGCCACTTTTCTTAACAGCCCCAGCGACGACGAATAATAAGGCAATCGTTAGCATTCCTTCATTCGAAAAGCCTTTAAGAGCCTCTTGTGGCGTTAAAATACCTAGTAGTAATAATACAGTTAATGCTGTAAAAACAACCATGTCAGGCCTGGCTACTTCAAAGAGTAGCCCGACCAACATGGCTAAAGTTACGACTAAGACAATAGTCATTTCTATAGTCATTGGGATAATTCCCCTTTTATGCTTGCTGCATTCCTTTAATCAATACATCAGCAACTTCTGGTCTAGAGAATTCTTTTGGAGGTCTCTCTCCATTTCTTAACATTTCGCGTACTTTCGTTCCGCTTAAATGTACATGGTTCTCTTTATCATGAGGGCATGTCTTAGCTGATGCCATGTTCTCACAAACCGTGCAATAGAACGCATGCTCAAATTTGAAGATGGTCATACCTAATTCATCCTCAAATTGCTCAATTAATGTCTGTGCATCGTATGTGCCGTAGTAATCGCCTACACCAGCGTGGTCACGGCCAACAATGAAGTGTGTACAACCATAGTTCTTACGTACAATCGCATGTAAAATAGCTTCTTTTGGTCCTGCATAACGCATAGCGGCAGGGTAAATAACTAAACGGACGCGATCTTCAACGTAGTAATTTTTCAAGATAACTTGATAACTTTCCATACGGACGTCTGCTGGAATGTCATCTGATTTCGTTTCACCCACTAATGGGTTTAGTAATAAACCGTCAACTGCTTCTAGTGCTGTTTTTTGAATATGTTCATGAGCACGGTGTACAGGGTTACGAGTTTGGAACCCAACAATTGTTTTCCAACCTAAGTCTTTAAACATTTGACGCGTTTCTTTAGGGTCCATATAGAAATCCGTAAATTCACCATGATCTGGGCGATTTAATAATGTAATCGGCCCACCTATGTAGATATCTCCACGTTCATAAAGCTTTTTAACCCCTGGATGTGCTTCATCTGTTGTGCCATAAACATTTTTAGCTTCTAATTCTTTGTTAGCTTCAAAGGTTTCTTCAACTGTTAACGTTGCATAAACGACACCGTCTTGACCTTTAAGAGCAACCTTTTCGCCAACTTCAAATTCATTCGCTTTCTCTTTTGACACTGATAGAGTAATTGGAATGCTCCATACAGTTCCGTTTGCTAAACGAGTGTTATTGATTACACTCTCATAATCCTCTTTCCCCATAAAACCTGTAAGTGGGCTAAAGCCTCCAATACCGATTAACTCAATATCTGAGATTTCCCAATTATTTACTTCTAATGTTTTAAGGCTTTTAGCTTCTTCTAAAGCCTTTTCTCGATCTGCACCAATGACTTCACGGTTGACTAATTCTCCTCCGTGAGCTTCTATGAGTTGCGTCATAATCTACCTCCTAGTCTTTAATCCATGTTGATTATATCTTTTAAGTATACCGTTGTAAATTATAGCATAAAATTGTCGATTTTTCTTTTGAATTTAAAAAATCCCCCATCAAATGGAGGATTTAAGATTATAGAATTTTTTTAAGCTTATCTATAAAAAAATTATTGTTAGGCCTTCCTAATAGTTCAGACCAATTATTAATAAACCTTTCTTCGCTATATTTCTTAGGAACTCTGGGGTTAAAATCATTTCGTTTGGCTGTTTTTAAAATATGGCTAGTCAGATCTTCAATGTTGTTTGGTTCAACTAGGTACCCTGACTCATCATCTACGATCATCTCAGAAGGGCCATATTTAATATCGTAACTAATAACAGGGCACCCATTATTTAAACTTTCTAAAATTGTCAACCCTAACCCTTCAAATCCACTAGTAAATAATGAACAATGAGCACTTTGGAATACTAAGTCGGGTTCATTCGTACGGCCTTTCAGCTCTATACGATTTTCCATGTTCAATTCTTTTATTAGTTTATTTAATTTGCGTTCTTCTTCTCCATCACCATAGATTTCTAAATATATATTAGGGTTTGAAGAAGAAGCTTTAGCGAATGCCCTTATCGCATGATCAATTTGCTTCCCAGGATGCAACCTACTTACAATAACAAATTTATTTGGGTCTCTGTTTGTTTTTTTGTCAATAGTTTCATTTAACTTAATGCTGTGGGGGATTGTAACAGTGTTAGCTGTATAATCACAAATTTTTTCCCAATTCTCTTTTTGACCTTCAGTTAGAAAAACCATGTAATCTATGTGCTTAGAATAATCTAACAAGTACCGATAAGCTCCCCTAACTTCACTTGTATCTTCTAATTTGTGAAATGTGGAGTGTTGAACTGCTATCTTCTTCACGTTATCAGTATTCATCTCTATTAAAGCTTGATCCAAATTCCTAGCATCAGAAATTACTTGACTGTTTGGTTGAATAATTTTCTCAAAGCAAAACTTATAAAAATCACTTTCACTATCAAAGAAGTACGTCTCATCCTTATCAAAATAAACTACAGAAGTAACCGTGTTATTTGGGTCACCTTTAAACAAACGATTAACGTATGCATTACCATCTTTCTTGAACATTATTTCTTGAGTTTTATTTAAAGTATTTTGTTTATAATAAATCTTTCTATGAAGATAACCTTCTTGATCAAATTCTTCTCTTTTAATTCTTTTAGATGAATTAGGAGACATATAGTCAATAAATTTCAAGTTTTTATTTGGATGGTTAAAACGCTTGTACATCTCATACACACCATCTTTGAAATATCTGTACGTTCTCTTCTTACCCTCTACTTTATGAACAGTGTATCCTTGCATTTCAGTCTTATGGTTAATGATAGGGTATTTCTTTTTCTTTTGATCACTCTTTAAAAAATCATAAATATTAATAAAATCAACAGATTTAGGCACAAAGTTTGAGTCTAAATAATGTTGATATATGTCTTCATAGTCATTGTTATAATTTGTGGTAACCAATGTAAATTTATAATTTTCTTTTTCAACTAGTAACTTTGTACGTTTTAATAATGCTTTCGTTCTACCACCAAATGTTGGAGGAAGAGTTGTCGTCACAACATAATTCATAATTAACCCTTCTTTCTATGTTCTATGCTAGTTATAATTATCATGATGAAAGAATATTTATAATTCATTTATACCCTGTAATAATCATAAGTATTCAAGTATAAAATTAAATCCTATAAATGAACTAATTTCCATTACAATGTGTTTACAATTAAATTAAATTCATTAATGCTCTTACTTCTTACTCATAAAACATAAAAAAAACACAGCCAATTAGCTGTGTTTTTGACGTTTGCTGCGTTTTTTAGCAGCCTTCTTTTGAAATTTTTTCTTTTCTTTTTTAGTCATATTCTTATAATTATCGAGGAAGGCTTCATACTCATCTAATACTTCGCCAGCTTGACCAAACATCTTAACTTCTCCGAACTCTAACCACAATGCTTTTTCACAAAAAGATCTCATTTGTCCTATTGAGTGACTAACGAAAAACATTGTTTTCCCAGCCTCTTTAAATTCCATCATTTTAGCTAGACTTTTTTCTGCGAAGGCCTTATCTCCAACTGAGAGTGCTTCATCAATGATTAGAATGTCTGGGTCAACATTTACAGAAATTGAGAAACCTAACCTTGATTTCATACCACTTGAATAAGATTTCACAGGTTGATCGATAAACTCTCCAAGCTCTGAGAATTCTATTATTTCCTCTTCCAACTCACTGATTTCCTTTTTATTAAACCCGAGCATCAAGAGCTTTAGTTCAATGTTTTCTCGACCTGATAATTTTCGATCCAACCCGATATTCACGGCAATTAATGCTGCCTGTCCATTCACTGTGACTTCTCCAGATGTTTCTGGGATAACACCGGCAATTATATTGGATAACGTAGACTTACCAGACCCATTCACTCCCACAAACCCTATAATATCTCCTTTTTCTGCTTCAAAAGAGACATCCCTTAAAGCAAAAAATTCTTTCCCATATGATTTGCGTGGAATTAATAAATCTTTTAATCTTTCTAACTTACGACCATAAAGCTTATACCTTTTAGATACATTTCTTACAATTACGGACTTTTCCATTTTTGTCACACCCATTTATTAAATAAAGTCTACAAAGTGTCTTCTGAACTTCACATGTAAAGCTGCACCAATGATAAATAAGACAATCACTAACGACCAGAAATACAGTGAGTACTGCCAATTATCAATAAAATACCAACCTTGACCTAAGATTGCTCTACGATACCCTTCTATAATGTAATAAAAAGGATTTAGCTTCATAATAGTAACAATCATAGGAAATTTATCACCTAATATTTGTGGTGGCCACAATATTGGTGATAGATATAACAACATTCTCATAACGGATTGAATTAATTTTTGAACGTCCTGAACGATTGTCGCTAAAGTAGAAGTTATGAGTGTGATGCTAAATAATGCTGCTAATGCTCCAAACATGTAAATTGGTAGCTGTAAATAATAAATATTAACCGTATAACCTAAAAATTGCATCACAATTATAACGATTCCTAACAATAATAAATGCGGATAGAATTGTGCAAAAACCATATAGTTAGGAATAACACTCATCGGAAAATTCATTTTAGAGAGTATTTTAATCTTAGAAAATATCGATTTTGTACCTTTTAAGATTCCTTGGCTGATCATAAACCAAACAACAATTCCGGCTAACATCCAATGGAAGAAATCAACACCTGCAATTGGTGCTTTCCCCCTTAAACCAAAACCAAAAACAAACCAATATATTGCGATTTGAATAGCAGGCTGAATTACTTCCCAAGCCATACCCAGGTAATTAGCCGAAGCATTGCTTTTTAACTCATAAACAGAAAGTCTTCTAACTAAATAAAAATATTTAAACTGTTCTTTTAACACAGTCATTGCTGCACGCATACTATTCCTACTTTCCGTATTCAAAAGAAAATTTCATAAAACAAACAACCTGTATTATCTTATATTTTCAGGTACAATGCAAGGTCTTGAATGTTACTATTTCTTGTAGAATGTATTAACAACTTGTTCTGCAGATCTACCATCCTCTAAATAGCAGAACTTCTTATAAAACTGTTCAAAATGTTCAGCAGGCTCATCTTGCTCGGCATATTCCTGAATTTCTTTTAGCACTTCATCTGTAGTTCTAGTAAGTGGGCCAGGAGCATTTTCTTCTAGGTTGAAATAAAAGCCTCTTAGCTGATCTTTATATTTTTCCAAATCATAAACATAAAAGATCATCGGCCTTCTCAGATTTGCGTAATCAAAGAACACAGATGAGTAATCCGTAATTAACATATCAGATATCACATACAGTTCACGGATATCTAAGTGATTCGAGACATCATAGGCGAACCCTTCAAAACTCGATAGTTCGATATTCTCAGCGATTAAATAATGCATGCGCAATAATATCACATAGTCATCGCCAATTGTTGATTTCAGTTTATGTAAATCTAATTTAATATCGAATTTATATTGGCCAACTCTATAGTACTCATCATCTCTCCAAGTTGGTGCATATAGTATGACTTTCTTGTCTGCAGGAATGTTTAATTGTTTTTTAATCGTATCAACATCGTTTTTTGTATGGTTAATGAGAAAGTCGTTTCTCGGATACCCGCTTTCAATCATATGCCCTTTATAATCGAATGCTCGCTTGAAAATCTCTGTGGAATAAGCATTCGGAGACACTAAATAGTCCCAATTTTTAGCTTCATTCACAAAGTTTCTTTTATATTTTTCTGTGGTTGTTCCTGGCATTCGAACTTCTTCTATATCTGTGCCTAATCGTTTTAAAGGTGTTCCATGCCAAGTCTGTATGTACTGCGTTTTTTTAGGTTTAGGTAACCAGTTAGGTAATCTAACGTTATTCACCCAATATTGAGCTCTAGGCATTAACCAAAACCACTTTGGTGTAAATCTCTGAACAAAAGGTAGATTCAATTCTTCAAACAACCTAGTATACCTACGATCCACACTCCAAATTAATCTTGCTTCTGGATGGTGCTTTTTCATATATTCATAAATGGCTCTAGGGCTATCGCTATATTGTTTACCATGGAAGCTTTCAAAGATAACTAAATTATGTTTTTTGGGTAAGAGCCCTACTATTTTAAAGATAATTCGATATATTTTTTGAGCTTTCTTTCCACGCATAAATTTCCTAATGAGTCTCTTCATATTATTCTCCTTCATTTACAGGCTTTCAATTTAAACATATAAAAATTATAATATAAAATGCGAATGAATAAAAAGGAGTTATTAATCATGTTGCCCTACAATAAAGAAATGAACTTTCTTCAATACTTTGGTCTATTACTATTTCCTATATTATTAATCAATTTATTAGAAATTAGTAGTTTCCCTGGTGATGTTAAAGATGTTGGCCGTTTTACCATAGAGTACGTTTTATATTTAAGTGCTATTATACTTCTCATATATACCATTATTTACTTCGGCAAGTTATACAATAACTTAATAAAATTCAAACACATTTATTTTAGTTTAGGTATATTGGGAGTAATTTATCTCATTAGCCATTTTCAAAATGAAAATTATGTTGAAAATACAACTTTATTATATTTATTTCTTACATTTACTTTAACGATTATCTTCATAAATGTTCAATGGACTCCAAATCATGTTGTATCTTTTGGGCACATCGTTAACTTTTTTGTATTATTTTTATTTCTACATTGGTTTGTATTAGATTTTCCGATCGGTAAATTTAAAAGTGTTTTTTGGAACCCTAATGGTTTAGGGATCGCAACGTTTTGCTTACTCTTTTTCCAAATCATTGCAATTAAATATGTTCATTTTGGATTTAAAATTTACTTTATGATTTTTATTTTAATGAACCTTATAGTATTATACTCAACGACATCAAGAGCCGTATTTTTAGCACTAATTCTAGTATTAGCTTCCATGCTCACATATAAGCTCTTCAATTCAATGTTCTCAAAGCTTTATTTTGTTGTGCTTCCTTTTGTATTAATTTTTGTTTATTTTTACGTAACATTAGTTAATACGTCATTTGGCAAACAACTTAATGAATTATCTCTCAAGTATTTTTCTAAAAGCTTTTTTTCAGGTAGAAGTGAATTATGGGAAGCTATTTGGCAGGTTGGACTAAAACAGCCTATTTTTGGACATGGTATAGGCTTACAACCAAAAGAAGTTACTGAGTTTACTTTATCTTCTCATAATCAATACTTACAAGTTTTTCTTGAAACTGGTTTTCTCGGTCTAATCGCCTTTTGTATATTATTATTTTTCATATGGAAAGCGCTACTTAAAAATAGCCATACATATGTTGGTGCATGGTCCGCCTGCTTTTTCATCGGCATTCTTTTTTACCAAAGTATGGAATACAGTCTCTTTATCAATAATCTATCCTTAAGCTATCTCCAGTGGTTAATTATTACTATTGGAATCAGTTTTAATGAAAGATAACAAACATTAAAACTAGTTAAAAATAAGGATGTAAAAATTACATTTCTATGATATTCTATTACAAGTAGATTTATGTCGATATTTGGAGGTGGTTTAAAGGATCACGAATCTACTAATCTATTATTTTACACTCTACAAACAAATGCCTAACCTCATTAATTATTAACAATAATGGGGGAATCATCAATTGACACACAAGAAACACCTTAAATGGTTAGTTGTTTTAACTTCAGTTGTCTTGTTTTTTGGTTTATTTAATGCTTCTGCAAAAACTTTAGAAGCAGATAGTTCGGCCTTAGAAGGTGTTGCATTAAAAGATCCTACCCACATCTATCAATCTACTAGTCGGGATTCAAAAACTCTTAAAACATATGATAAAGGATCTATATTGCTTTATTTTACACACACTTCAAATTGGTATAAAGCCATAGTTTTTGTAGATGGAGATCGTCATACTGGGTACATTCACTCCTCAGACGTTGATACAGCAACAGACAATCCTAAAAATTTAAAAGGATTAGCTCTTAAAGATAACACCCATATGTATCGTGAAGCCTCTAGAAATCTAGGAACAGCTAAATCCTATCCACAAGGACATTTATTATACTATGAGACTTACACAAGTGACTGGTATAAGGCTTTTGTATACAACAATGGTAAACGCCAATATGTATACATAAATAAGAATGACGTTGAAAACATAGTAAAAAATCAAGAACAATTAAAAGGCGTTGCTTATAAAGAGCCAACAAAAATTTACTCGTTAGCTAGTAAAGATTCAAAAGTCTTAAAGTCTTATGATAGTGGAAATATCTTGTATTATAAAACCTTATCTTCTAATTGGTATGAAGCTTTAGTTTACATTAATGGCAAAGCAACTACAGGATATATTTTTCATGGTGATGTTGATAATCTAGTAAACAATCAAACTTCAGTCAGAGGTATTGCTAAGGATCGAACTCCTATTTATGCTGACCCATCGACTCACTCAAATGTTCTTAAATCATATGGAACAGGTTCAACATTACTTTATAAGACTTTCTCAGGTCATTGGTATGAAGCTATAGTATATGTTAATGGTCAGCGTCGAACTGGTTATATTCACAAAAGCGATGTTGAAACAAAGCTAAATGAACAAACAACTTTACGTGGGATTGGAACAAAAGACCGCACTAAAGTTTACTCTAGATTATCCAGAGATGGGAATGTATTAAAGTCATATGCGGAAGGTTCCGTACTTTGGTACACAACCCTAACTGATAACTGGCACGAAGCCATTGTATATGTGAATGGCAAGCGTCGTACTGGATACATTCATGTTAATGATGTTGAAAATGCATTTAAAAAACAGGAGTCATTACAAGGTGTCGGTATAAAAAGCCCTACTAAAATATACAGTCGTGCTTCTCGTTCTTCCAATGTATTAAAATCATATAGCAAGAACACACATCTACTATTCAAGACTTTTTCTGATTCTTGGTACGAGGCTTTAGTTTATGTGAATGGTAAGAGGAAAAATGGCTACATTCATGTTAATGATGTCAGCACAGAAAAAGTTCAAGAAGAAGAAACCGAATATGACGCTGCATTTGAAGATTTAGTGGACGTCTGGATGAGCAAAAGCCCTCAAATTTGGGACGATGGTGGATTTAGAAATGCCACAAGAGATGAAGTACAATACTATGCTGATCCAGAAAACTTCCAAGATCGTAATGCAGATAATTTCTTCCAGTATTTAGTTTTATCGCAACCAGCCGGCTTAAAGGCTAAGGAAGTTAATAATAAGATTCTATATGATAAAGGAATCTTAAGAGGAACAGGAGCCTCATTCATTCAGGCTGGTGAAACCCACTCAATGAATGAAGTTTACTTATTAGCACATGCACTTCATGAAACTGGTAACGGTACAGCTAAACTTTCTACTGGAGTAGGTATCGATACTGATACGAAAAATCCAACGGTCATTAAAGATACTGGAGATCCAAAAGTTGATCATGTTGTTTATAACATGTACGGCATTGGAGCAAATGATAACTGTGCATTAGAATGTGGTGCTCTTTACGCATATGAACAAGGTTGGTTTACTCCTGAAGAAGCGATTGTCGGTGGTGCTAAATTCATCTCTGTCAATTATATTCAAGCAGGACAAGACACTCTTTATAAAATGCGTTGGAATCCAGATAGCCCTGGTGACCACCAATATGCTACAGATGTAAACTGGGCACTTGCACAAACTTACCGTATAGCTGATTTATACGCCCTAATCAATAACTATGTACTATTTTTCGATATACCTGAGTATACTGGTACTTCTAGTGGTGGTTCCGGTGATGATGGATCGAACGATTCAGGTAATAGTTTAGTAGCTTATCCTGAAGGTGTAGAAGGTACCACAAGTTCTGGTGGAGACAACCTTAACTTAAGAAGTAAGCCTTCAACTAGTTCATCTGTTATTGATAGTATTCCTGACGGTAGTAAGGTACAAGTCTTAGGATATGCTACAGGCGATACGGTTAATGGTAATAACACTTGGTATAAAGTCATCTTTGATGGCAATCAAGGTTGGGCACATAGTGATTTTGTAGAGTTAGATAATTTATTACAGGTTAAAGAAGTTGATCCTCACTTAAATATCCGTAAATCTCCAGATACAAATTCTGATGACATTGGTTCATTAGAAAGTTCGCAATTTGTAGCTGGTGTGCTAAATAAGGGTAACTTAGTTACAGATAACGGATGGTATAAAGTCTATATTCCTGGAACATCTGATACTGGATGGGTTCACGGTGACTTTATAAATGAAAGAAAATAAAAATTCGGGGCATTGATGCCCCGAATTTTTTATGCATTATTTACTACTTTANTTTCTTTCAAATCGTTTTCCAAATAATACTTTATTCGGTTAATTAACTCTTCATTCTCTTTAACAATATCTCCTATGAAAGTATGTTCAGGAGCACGTAATATACCATTTTCAAAAAACTTATCAAAATCAAAATGATAGAATATAACAGGTCTGTTCAAATAGTTGAAGTCAATCGAAACAGATGAATAATCAGTAATTAATAATCCATGGTTTAAAAGCAATTGTTGAACGCTTTTTTCCCCTAACTCAACTAAATGAATGTTCTTGTGATAGTCCTGACTAAAATATTTAATATAAGGTTGAACTCTATAATGAGGATAAAAATTTAGTTCCACATTATGCTCTTCCAACAGATGATGCAGTTTAGGATCTGATAACAAATGGTGATAGCGACTAAAATACTCCGAATTCAAAAACTTCCTTTCATTATTAAGCCAATATCTCCATGTAGGCATCAACAAAATTGATTTTTGATTCGTACCTTTATAATCATATAACCCATCAAAACGAGTAAGACCAGTTACCTTTACTTCTTTAGGTTTATAACCCATTTCATTTGTCACTAACTGTTTTTCATCATCTGAACTTACAATAAACCTATGAAAAGGATATTGATAATCACTCTTATAATATTCAACTTTCCTTCTTCCAAGGACACCATGCTGTAAGAAAATTCTTTTTCCTAATTTATAAGATGAAAATTCAATGGCTTTCATAGGGAGAAAATATTCAATCTCATGTGAACCAATAAATTTTTTCGCAATGGCACTTAATCTAAAATGTTTGAAGGAACCATATTTGATGACTTTTCTATAAGGTTTAAGGTTTTTTACGTCTTTAGAGTTCGAATCAATCACGTAATAGACTTTTTTTCTTGGATGGTGTTCGCGGCAATACTTAAAGAAGTAGTACCCCGTATCTTGTGCTGTATCATAACGCTCACCTACTAACCATACATCTTGATGTTTAAAAAGTTTCCTGTCTAAATCCTGAAAATACCTTAAATACAAATGCTTTAATAAACTAATAGAAAATATCTGTAGCTTAAGATTTCCAGAAGGAGTATTTGTTAGGTAAAAATAATTAAATGTTGATTTATCTCTAATAATGCCTTTACCTAATACACCGTCTTTGTAAAATTGATAATTTTCTTCTCCAAGTTTTCTCTCTATAAAATAATGGTCATTAGAGTAACGAATATATAAATCCAATATAGGTTGCTTGTCCGAGTTAAAAATAAATAAATGTTTTAGACTTATACTACAGTAAAATTCATTTCCATTATAATCAGGCTGGAATTTAACCTTTTGATTAGAGTACCTTTGTTTAATAATAATCTCTTTCTTAAACCTTTGAGAATTTAATTCATTTATAAAATAAGAGTTGCCCCTTAATTCCAATCTATGATTATTCAATTCAAAGGATTTTACATCTCTCATAATCTTTAATCTTTCTATTTTTACAGATAAGTTTTCATTTACTGTCTGGTATAAGCATATATAATACGGATAATCTGTAAATAAATATGAAGTCTCTGCTTCAAAACTTCCTTCATCTATTTGCAAGCGTATTAGATGCTCATTACTTAATTCTAAATAAGCATGCCACTTATCGGGTTCAATGCTATCACGAGTAAATTTAGTGTAATCTAAATTTGATTTAATCATGTATAAAGATTGAATACTTGATTCCTGCATTTCTACTGGAAATTCCAAATACTCTTCTTCGCCATTTCTTTTAAGTTTTAGCTTGATAGAATCTAAGTCAATAAAATCAGGATTTATGATCCTAAAGAATCCTCCTATTGAAACGTTCGTATGTTCCTTAAATGTTTTAAGGTTTTCTAACTTAACTGTGTCATTTAGAATACTTAATGAAAATGATCCTTTAACTGTTTTATAGGGTTTGATATTCATTAAGCTATTTGTTTTGTTATTATAAAATATATATGATTCTCCTAAAGGTTTTTCATCACTTGTTTTAATTCTATAATGGTTATCTTTATTTTTAATATAGAAATCCCAAGTACTTTGATTAAACATACTTAGGTTTAATTTATAAGTGAAATTAGAAGTCTGATCTATATAATATTCCTCTTGTGTCTCACGATTTATGACTAATAATTGTTCAGTACGTTCTTTAAAATCTATTTCTATCATTAAATGATGATTATCAAATGATATGTTACTTATTTTTGGGGATGATTTTTCAATATTAGACGCTTTCATAGCAACCTCCAAGTATTAAATACATTCCGATATTATTATAACAAACTACACTCTTATAAGCTTATAAAAACAGAACTTTTCGAGCGCTCAAATAATTTATACATTTACACTAACTTTTTTAACACCGGAATTCTACTTAATAACTTTGCTATTAATATACTAAAAATAGTAGCTAAAACTAAAGTTAGTAATATATTTAATAATGTCGGTAATTGATTTACTGAGAAGTTGAACAGACTTTCTAACTCTTCCGATCTTAATAGGTCAATGAAGATCGGATGTATTAAATAAATTCCAAAACTATACTTTGACAATTTTGCAATGACATTCGAAACTTTATTGGAATCATGATTTTTCATATAAAGAAATAATGCACCAGCTGCAATGGGAGTCGTAAACGATAAATACTCGTAAAAGACTTGATTTAAATCATTTTGCAAGCTGCTTACATACCATGTTCCAATAATCGTTACAAATATAGCCAAAGCCCCCATCAAGTAAATGAGTCTTGAGTATTTAATTTCAAACTTTGCCATATAATAGCCCAACAATAAAAAGCTGCCGTAACCCAAGAAATACTCAAATCCTACTGGAGCTTTAATGCCATATATTTTATCGACAGTTGTTGCTACTGCACTAATCCCAAATGAAACAAGAATAACATACAAGATTTCTTGCCTCTTAGCATGCCTTACAAACACCCTAAATAACGGCAGTGCAAGGTACAATCCAATAGCTGCATATAAATACCACAAATGATACTTGGCATCATTGGAATATAAATCAATTAATCCTTCTTTAAACGAAAAATCGTTAAAACCAAACCTTAAATCCCAAAACGAATAAAAGAACGACCATATGACTAAAGGAATTAACAATTTGACTACTCGTTTATTTAGAACAGTCTTCACAGGTTCTTCTCGGTCTAGTAGTAGCATCCCGCTAATCATAAAAAATATTGGAACGCACCATCTGGCACTGCCGTCTATAAAGTTTCCAGTCCACCAACCTAGTGAACCAATTTCTTCATTAATCACAAACGTCATAGTTGAATGAATAAGTACAACTGCTAATATGGCGTATGCTCTTAATTTTACTACGTAATTTATCAACCTTAATCACCTTACTTCATAATACATACCCTATTTAATAACCCTTTTATTTATAAAACAAAACTGAATATGATTATTTTTAATCATGTTATAATGTTTGATATAATTCTGTAATTGTGATTTAATTTGCTTAATCGACAACAAATGATAAAATTAAAGGTAATATTTATGAAAAGACACCAGTGGATTTTAGGAGGAGTATTGAAATGAAAAAAGTATTAACCTACGGGACTTTTGATTTACTACACGTAGGACATATAAATTTACTTAAACGTGCTAAAGCATTGGGTGATTACCTAATTGTTGCTGTTTCTACAGATGAATTTAACGCGATTAAAGATAAAAAGGCTTATTATAGTTATGAGGATCGTAAATACATTTTAGAAGCTGTTAAGTACGTAGATGAGGTCATTCCTGAAAAGGATTGGGGTCAAAAAGTGAAGGATGTTCAAAAGCATGATGTTGATCTTTTCGTTATGGGACATGACTGGGAAGGCGAATTTGATTTCTTAAAAGACTACTGTGAAGTTGTCTACTTACCACGTACAGAAGGCATTTCAACTACAAAAATTAAGGAAGATTTAAATACGATTGATTCAAAATAAGGAGACGGGCGAGCGCCCATCTCCTTATTTTTTACGTTTCATTATAAAGGCTACAACTGCAATCGCTAAAATGATTAAAACGGCATACCATAAATAATTGTTATCCGCATCAGGAGCTACCTCTTCCTCACTCGTTTCATTAGACTCTGAGGGTTCTTCATCCCCGTTTTGAATTGAATTCACTATATTATTAAGAGGCACGACATAAACATTTGAATCCTGACTACCTACAATTAGTGTATCATTGATGATAATTGGACCTGATGGAGCTAATGTGCCGCCTAGCTCTTTAGAATTTAACAGTTCACCTGTTTCAGCATCTAAGGCATTCACTACTCCAACAGTGTTGGTAAAGTATACGATTCCATCTTTAGCTACAGGCGGTGCTTTCATGACCTCATCTTTAAATGTCCATAACCTTTCACCCGTCTTAAGATCATAGGCGTAGAATGTCTTAGTAATTGGGCTTCCTACATATACGTTGCCTTCGTAAATAATAGGTGCTCCGGATTTATTATTTTTAACCATATCGCCTTTTCCAAAGCTATCTTCCCAATTGATTTCTCCAGTTTCAGTGTCTAATGCATAAATTTTATGGTTTGGATCTTCATAACTTCCTTCTACAGCTGTCGTAATCGCAATATTATCTGAAACCGCAACAGGAACATCATCAAGCCCAGCGACGACATCTTTAAATGGAGTTTTCCATTTAATTGAGTCATTTTCTAAATCGTAGGCATAGAACATATATGGCTTAGGTCCACTTCCACCAACATACAGAGTATCACCCGTAATGTTAGGGGACGACATACTAACTGTTGAGCCTAACTCTTCTTGATGTACCTGTTCGCCTGTTTCGGCGTCAATTTTATAAAGGTGCTTGTCCCCTGTCGCCGCATATACATACCCATCTTTATATGCAGGAGTCGGCATGACTTCACCTTCTGTATTAAACTTCCAAACTTCTTCGCCAGTTTCAGCATCTACTGCTAGCACGCCACTCTCACCAGTTCCTCTTATTCCATTATCCTGAAAATAGCGATTACCAAACCCAACATATAACGTACCTTCATTATAAATCATTTCAGAATGAATCCAGTTAGGCGCTTTACTGTTCCACAACTGTTCACCAGTTGTTAAGTCAAAGGCAAATAGATCCCCAGAATTATGGTTACCTACATATAACTTATTTCCAACTACTACTGGAGTGGCTCTAATTTCATCGGCAGTTTTAAGCTTTAATTCCTCTAATGGTTCTGAACCGTTATCAAATACTGCATTTTTGTCACTGTTTAATCTGTACTGATGCCAGTTATCAGGACCAAATGACTCAGCTAAACTACTGATTGGTAAAATAAAAATTGCGATGATTGTACTAAAAAGAATTAATTTCGATTTCATAATATCCTCCTAATTTGATTTGAGTTCACTTTTTCATTATGATAAGTGTAGTTTATGCTAATATTTTAAACTAAATCATGTTAAAGAAAAGGTGCAAAATGTTTAGAGAGCTATTGGTATTTTTATACCTTATAAATATCAAATTCTGGTTTTTTATTTTTAATTTATTGCCATTAAGAGAAAAGACGACATTTGTATCGTCTTTCGGAGATAATATTTATTATACATGGCAGAAGGTTATTGAACTAACAGAACACAAGACTGTTATTTTAAACCAAAATGGACTTAAGAACAATATTGAAAATAATGATAGAACTGTTATTAGAACATTCCATTTACTACAAAGACCTTTTAGCTTCATTAGTGGCATTTACCATTTAGCTACTAGTAAAGTCATTTTTATTGATAATTATTTTGGTTTTTTATCGGCTACTAACTTTCGCGATCAGGTGAGGTGTATTCAGCTCTGGCATGCGAATGGGGCTGTTAAAAAATTCGGTCTAGAAGATCCATCTATACAATTTAGGTCTGAGAACGCCTATAAAAGATTTAAGAAAGTATATCAGCGGTTTCATTACGTTGCTGTTGGTTCTGAGAAGATGGAAGGGATTTTTAAAGAAGCGTTTGATGTGAATGACGAATCCTTTATTAGAACTGGGATTCCTAGAACGGATATATTTTACGACCGAAAAACTAAAAATAGTTCGACTCAACAGGTTAAAGACTATTTTAATCTACCTGATGACAAAAAGATTATTCTATATGCACCGACATTTAGAGATTCACAACTAAAGCAACACTCGATTAAACTAAATATTAATCAGTTATATCAGGAGCTTAAAGACGATTATATTCTTTTATTACGGCTGCATCCTGCCATCTTAAAAAAGTATAATAATAATTATCCAGATTTTATTATAGATGTATCCGATTATCCTGAAATCAATCATTTACTATTCGTTTCTGATTATCTTATAACGGACTACTCTTCAATTCCTTTTGAGTATAGTTTGTTAAACAAGCCAATGATTTTCTACCCTTATGATTTAGAGGAGTATCGAAAGACAAGAGGTTTTTGGGAGGATTATGAGACATCCATGCCTGGCCCAATTGCGACAACAACGAGCGAGCTAATCGACATTATTTTAAAACATCAATTTGATATGGGTGTCATTAAACAATTCTCTAATGAATGGAATCAATTTAATCATGGTAATTCAAGTACAAAGCTTATTAAAAGAATATATAATGAAAAAAGCTAGCGGAAGGCCGCTAGCTTTTTATTACTTCTCATTCATGTGTTCTTCTAGTAACGTTTGAATGCGCTGTTGTTCCTGGTCTGAGACTCCATAATACCAAATGTCTTCATCTCCTATTTCTCCATCACCCCAGAATCCTTCACCACTAATTTTTGCTTTTTCTTTTTCACTAATCGTTCCACGGTAATCGAAAAATAAATCTTTCATTGTATCCATTTTTACATTCGTTTGGACATTCGATCCTAAGGTGTCTAAAATATCACCCACTCTTGTAAAGGATTCAAACGACATACCTTTATCAATTAACGCATCGATAATTTGTTGCTGACGATCGTTACGACCTAAGTCACCATCAGGGTCTTGTTTTCTCATTCTTGAGTAAATAAGTGCCTCTTCCCCATTTAACGTAATTTCGCCTGTAGGGAAGTCATGCCCTCCATGACTAAAGGCCAAATTGTTATTAACGGTTACTCCGCCAACGGCATCTACAGCATCTACTAAGCCTTCCATATTAATACGTCCATAAAAGTGAACCGTTGTATCTAAGAAGTCTTCTACTGTTTGAACAGCTAATTCTGATCCACCAAAAGCGTAGGCGTGGTTAATTTTATCCCCGCCCCTACCTGGAATATTCACATACGTATCACGAGGAATATTAAACATTAACATTTTTTCAGTATCAGGATTTAGCGATAATAAAATCATCGTATCTGAACGTCCTTTTTGGTTTGGACGTTCATCTACGCCTAATAATAAAACATTGATTGTATCATTTTTGTTAAGACGTTTTTCTACTTCTTCCTGCTTTTCACTATCTGATTCAAGTGGTGTATACATTGTCTCAACCGTTTCATTTAATTGATTATATAAATAAATGCCATAAGCAATAAGACCGATTAATAATACACCTAAAATTGTAAAAAATACTTTCTTTTTATTTAACTTTCTTTGTTTTCTTATCTCTTTACGCGTTGTCATAAAAATATCCTTTCATTCGTCAAAATTTCCTAAGTCTCTTTATCTATTATATATCAAATTCATGAGTTATAGAATTAGAATAACATTAAAATACAATGAGAATAATATAATTGTCATTTTGTTTTATTAGCTAAATTTTTTAGGGGGAGGCAACCAGTTATTGTTATTTCAACAATAACTGGTAATTTTATACCTATAATAATTAGACGTATTTAACTGAAAAATGTTTCAGTTAAATAAAAAAACCCCCACAAGATATCTAAAAACTTGTTGGGAGTGATGAGGATGTTGTTATTTGCCTTGGTTCTCTTTTAAGTTCCGATACTGCTCCAGTAGTAGGTCCAGTTCCTGACTTAATTGAATGGTGAGAGGATGGTCTAATCCATTGGCCATGCCCTCTTCAACCATCCTAGCGCGTAAGTTTGTGATCTGTTGATAGATCTGTTGCTCCCTGTCTAATCGTATAACAAACACCTCAATCATATCTTGTGGGGATAATATACTATATCCCCGCTTCATTATTATGAAACATTTGTACTATCTTTGATTAATCAAAAGGCCCTGCAACGACTGCAGGGCCCGAATAATTGGGGGATTATTCTTGTATATTGATTGTTGCTTGATTATAGTTTTGGCTGCTGCCAAGTGGGTTGTAATTCTTCTCGATATTACCAGCTGGGTCGACGGAGAACCATTTGATTGTGGTGGTTTCATCGACCGTTAGGGTTTCGGCTGGTTCGCGTGTTCCACCAAGTTGTAAAACTTCAGATTCGAATGTTGGGCGGCTGCCGTCTAATGTATAATAAACGGTTGCAGGTTCGCTCGTTTCGAATCCGACTTCAACTGGGTTGTCATAATTACCTTTACCAGGGTTGATTTCAGATTTTGGTGGCTGATGATCCTTTGAATGCTGATACGCGACTTCAAAAAGTCCAATTAAGCCATTCGCAAACTCCATCGCTTCTTCGTGGCCTTCTTCATAAGGCGGCTGGAATCCAACACGTTCCCAGCGCTCTTCGTCTTCGTTCCAAAGGTCTGCGCCAACCTCGAAGTTCCAAGCATAAATACCTTTTTCATACCATAAATAGTCTGCTGAGTTTCCGCCTGCTGAGTAAAGTACATCTGGGATTGGACCCGTTCGGCTTGGCAGAATAACAGTACCTCTGTGGTCTTGAATTTTGTTTAAAATATGATTAGATGCTGACCAGTAGAAGGCTTCTTCTCCAGCTGTTGGTCTTGGTAATGGCTCTCGGTTTTCATCATAAGCTCCTGGTGACCACATGAAGTAGCCTCCGTAGCTATGAATGTTCATCGCGAAATCAATATTTTCAAATTCATCTGCTAGCCAGACTAAGTTTTGTGACTCAGGCTCAGAATGTTCTTCTGGACCTGCGTAAACCGCACTCGTACAGTTGGTCGATGCACCGACGTAACCGTCATGCACAGACCCAATCGAGTGGTTACGGTTTAGATCCACACCCCAGTAATCGCGAGCTCCAAAGTCGCTTAACTCCTCTGGGCAGTGGTTCGTCATATTTTTACGCTGCCAGTTGTAATCGTAAAAGCTGTAAGTCGCGCCGTCTGGGTTCATTGTTGGGATTAAGAAAATGTCTAAGTTATTAACTAGTTTCTTCGTGTCACCATCATGGGCGTAGTTACGAAGCAGGCGTTCAGCTGTTTCGATGGTCACAAGTGGTGTCACCCATTCACGTGCGTGCTCTTGTGCATATCCAAGTACACCTGGCTTTGAACCGTCACGATGCTTACCAATTCTGAGTACTTTCACGGTTTGCGGCTCGCGTGAAATGTGATCTGGTGCGCTAAGACCGTCTGTTAAGTCTGCTGATGCTGGCTCAACTGGTGCGGAGCCTGGGTAGCCGCGATATGTCGATGCAGTGATGACGTCACCCGCTTCAGCGTTAAGAGCTTCAATAACGTCTTGCGCCGTACTCACGACTTCTCCGTTTTCATCGGTCTCAAGGTTCACCGTGATTTGATTATCGTTTACGGCTACTTCAAGATCAGTAGAATTTTCATCTGCTAATAGTTCAATAGAAAGGTCGTTTCCGCCTTCATGGCCCCAAGCTTCTGATGTGACGACAACAGCGGCGTTTGCTGTGGATCCTAGTGTTGCCTGAGCATGGCGCCTATAACCATTAGTCTCGTTCGGCATTTCAACGATTTCAACGAGGTCTGGGAATTCTTCTGCAAGCTGTTCCATTCGCTCGTTCAGTTCATGCGGGTCCATGTAGTGATCGATGAACTCTTTAGCATAGTGCTTTTTCGGATTCCCTGGCTTGTCATCACCTAACCATTCGGTCACTTCAGCTGTAACGTCATTACCTAAGTTACTCGTAACCGTGATTTGTTCAGGTACATCATCAATTGGTATGGAGAGGTAATGGTAAAGATACTCACCAAAATCCGATTTTCGTTCTAACGTAATCGGGTCACCATTGCCTTCCCAGTCAGCCGTTAAGCTAGTACTCGAAAGCTCGCCCGCGCTAGATTTTACTTCTAAATATAGAAACGTTTCTGATTGATTCGTGAAGTGATTGGCACGCAAGAATTGAAGCTCCTCGTCTTCTGCTTCGATTTGGTTTTTCTCCTCTAAAGCCTGCGCGCGCTCATCCACACGCTCTTGCCAAATGTCACTCGTCATGAGCGTGTCTTTGACCGTGATTCCATATTGCGACAGTCTATCAATATCTGAATCTGTCACAACAGCATCAACTTCAAAGTTCCCATCCTTCATTTCTGCTCGGTGCGTTAAGTCAATTCCTAACCTTTGAAGCTGATCGAGCGCCTCTTCATTCGGCACTTCTAACTGTACAATCTGAGATGGTTCGCTCATCATCTCCACCGGCCTGTCCTCCAAATCCGCCGAGACCGATGGATTCTCGCTGGTGTTTGCATAAATTGTACCAATAGCTAGTCCTACGGTAGATGCAATCAACAACCATTTCACATGTTTAGCTTTCACCAATTCCTACCACCTCCATGAAAGATTAATTCTATCTTAATGTATTTTGTCGGAATTTTCTGTAGATAATGAGGCTCAATATTTCGAGGAGGTTCGACAGAGATTGACGAGAATAGGGATATTGGCTTGGTTAATTTGGGGAAGGGTGTCAAAGAGTTATGAGTCTAACAGATGCTTAATACGACAGAGCCGGACAGAATCTGCAAAATGCGGACAGTCTTACTCACGATGCGGACAAACTCGGCTGAAATGCAAACACAACTAATAAAGATACGAACAATTCAGGCGAAAATACGGACACTTTATCACGAGATACGAACACTTCTTTTCGAAATACAAACAATTCACAGTCGGATACGATCACTCCATTGAAGTTTTTACGACCTTGCCTAATAAAAACTTAGAAGGGCTTAAGCCCCCCTAAGTTACTGGTCAGTATTTACTTCAATTTTTAAACCACCAAATTTTTTAGCTAAGAGATTATATACTGCCACGATCACCATGCTTAGTAAGCCATAAAATAATATGAAGAAAAATGGTGAGATAATCATTGGGCCGAATACTGCAATGAGTTCAGTGTTTCCTCCTGATATTCCAATAACAGTTGCAACTAAGCCTATGATAATCATGATAGATAGTGGTAATGCTAATAGGTATAACGTCACTTTAAATACACTTTTTAAACCGATCTTTTTAACTTCAACTTCGTTCATTATAACTCTCCTTTTATTGAAAACAGCCCCTATTAAGGAGCTGTTTTCTTAGATGTTAGTTTCTTAATTTTTTTCGTACTACTATGAATGCAGCGCCCACAATAACTAATCCAAACACCATCCACCAAATAACACTTGATGATGAATTGTTGCTAACTTGATCAGGTTCGCTTGCTGCTACTTCGTTCTCTTCTGGACTATCTTCTTCAGATGAGTCAGAGGTTGTTTCTTCATCAGATGGGTCTTCTTTTTCAAATACAGCATAAGTACTAAAGTGGTTTGTCTCAGCTGTTACAACGCCATCCTCATATGTTCCGCCGATTAACTCCCATTCTTCTCGTTCTTCATTGTAGTAATAAACCTTGACGTTATCTGGGTTTTGAACTTTTTCAGGGTCGACTGTAAAACTTATTGTAACAGGTTCACTAAATTCACTAATCGTAGAATCGCCTTGACTAATCGTGTAATCATAAACGTCACTTAAGGCATCAAAGACGTTTTCTAAGCGATTAACATGAACGACGGTGTCATTCTCATTGCCTTCAAAAATAGATGACGGGATCGTAATTCTAGTCGTGACGCGTTCAACAGATATTTTGTTTCCATTTTCTTTTAAATACTCAATTTGTTCCTTTGTTAAGGACACACTCGAATCCGCCTCTTCATCATCTTTAAGATCAATATTAATCTCATCTCCGCTTCCCACATTCTCGAATGCTTCGTCTGTGACAATATGTGTGTCATTTACTTTAGAAACTTTAACTGTCACTATTTCCGGGGTTTGATTAGTTTCATCTTCATCGGTCTCTGAATTATTATTGTTTGATGTGCGATCATCTGTCTGGTTAGTATCATCTTCTTCTGTTGTATCTGAATCGTCAGAGTTATTTTTTGTTTCATCTTGATCTGAATCGCTTGAGTTATCATTCGTATCATCTTCTGGGTCGACTTCTTTTCCAAAATTGAAAGTTGACACTTTTGATTTTTCTGATTCAACACCGTCAATGATTTGGGAAACTTGGAAGTGCATCAACTTTCCATCCCATCGGTTATATAATTTTTCTAAAAAGGAAATTCTTGAGACTCTATAGTCAGATCTATGTGAATATTCTACTTCTCCATCTTCTGAATAGGCGTAAATTTTATAGCCTTCTGCCTTGGCATCTAAATTAAATCGTAATACAAAGAACATATCACCGTAGTCTTTTAATTCTTCTGGAGTCGCCTCGAAGCCGAGGAACGTTATTTTAGGCACTTTGAGGTCAATAGGTCCTTCTTCTTCTGGATCTTCCTCAATTTCTTCAAACGTATGTGACACTGTTTCGGAACTTTGTAGATTCATGACCATTAACCACATAGGTGATTTCAAAATTCATTGTTTTGCCAGCCCATTTGTTATAGGTCTCTTCCGCAAACCACAACTCAGGCTGAGTTAATTCTTCTACCTCGAACTTCTGATTTACCTCTTGATCTTCCGAATAAGCATAGACATTAAAGCCATCCATAAGTTTCTCTTGCTCAAATCGTAACAAAAACGCTTCCGCGCCATATTCACTTAAATTCTCAGGTGTTTCTTTTAATCCATAATCTGTAATCACAGGCGTTGGGACCTCAAATGTATGCTGAATGGTATTCATCGACACCGATTCTTCGTTACCGAATTGAGCTTTAACTCAAATGATACATCTCGGCCGAGCCATTGTTTTAGTTGAGCATTTGTAACTTTTAGATTTTGCGCTATTACTGGTGCGTCTGTTATTGATGTAAATTTATCTAGCTCTTCATGTTTAGCATAGATTTTGTAACCATCTCCAGTCACTTGATCCCATGTGAATTCATATGAGCCATTATCGTGCTGAGTAAATGCGAGTTTTTGAACAATCCGATTTTGTAATTCATCTAATGATTTAAATTTATAGATGGCGTTATTTTCTGAAGTTGATAGATAAATGTTACCGCTTGAATCAGCAGCAGCGCTATTAACTGTCATGTCACTTGGGTACTCGAAAATAGGCTGGTTCGTTTCTTTGTTGTAGATTTTTCGATCGCTGAAGATATACGAATCTGAAATAGCAATGAGCTTGTCTCTGTTTTCAAAGAGTTGGACTTTACTATTTGTGATGTTCGTTTTATCAAATCTATGACCAGCATAGTAGAGATCGTTATTTTCCATTAAAATAGCTCGTTCTGGTAGGCTAAAACTAAATTCATATACAGAGATGTGTTCACCTGTTTCAGGATTTAACACAAGTAAATCTGAACCTGTAGACCCTGATTCACCTACATATAAATAATTATTACTAGAATCTAGATGAATGGCTGGTTCATAGTACGTATTCTTATTCGTATCATAGAATTCTAAAGCTTGTTCCGTGTTAGTTTGAAGGTCAATATGGTATAGAGTGACGTGTTGATCTAACGTTGCATAATTGATTTTCGTTCCATCTGTTGTGAGGTCGTATGGATTTTGTAAGGTCGTGATGTAATTAACGGCTGACCCCTGGGCGGTGCTCGTCGTTGCAATTTTAGTGCTTCCAGCTAGTGCGATGTACAGCTTATTATTGAGTAATTCTATATCTGTCGGAGCAGATCCAACAAATCTACTTTCTATGACTTCCATGGTCCCAGCGTTGATAACTAATAGCTGATTCTCACTTGTGGAAATCGCGTAGATTTTTTGATTTGGCTCGTCAAAAACCCACTTGTCTATTGGCTGGTTTAGGCTTAGTTTGTTGTTGTTAAATTGTGTTTGTGCAGTTTGGTCCGCATAATTGTCCTGGTTATTAAAGATCGTTTTATTCTGTGAATCGTACATGAGCCTCAGTTGTCCGTCTGATAAAACATGCGTGATGTTACTCGGCATTGTACCAACTATTCGGAATGTATTACGATCAAAGACACTTTCTTGTGAATAGACATAGTGATCGTCCGCGCCAATAATATTGGCAAGTCTCGATCCTGTTAAATTACTTTTGCTGAATTCATTCGTATAAAAACCGTGAATCTCCGCTAGGTCGTTTTTATTAAATTTATGCCCTGCATAAAAAACATCGTTTCCATCCACGGTGAAGTTACCTTTAGGAAATGGAAAACCGTAACTCCCACCATAAGTCGTTCGACTAAATAATGAATAGTCTTCAGTTGAGAAAGCTTTAAGACTAGAACCTGATGTACCGTGTTCAGCTGCATATAAGACTTTTGTTTCTTTGTCGAGATATAAGTCAGGCTCGCTAAATGGCGTCCAAGTATCACCTTGAATGACGACATCCGCTTCGGTCCCATCTTCTAAACTTTTTTCATAGATTTCATGGTTGTCTGAGTAAAAGAGTTGAGTAGAATTAACAGCAATATGGTAAGGCTCTAATTTCGTTGTGATCGTATTAGTGGTTTCCATCGTTGTGGTATCGATCACTTTTATGCTGTTTGTATTAGGTAGTGAAACGTAGATTTTGTTATTAAACAAATAAAGGTCAGCAGGGTTTGTACCTACTGTTGTGGTCTTGCTTATTGCTAGTGAACTATGAGTGATTTTATGTAATTTCCCTTCAGATGTAAGTGCATAAGTAACCTGGTTCGCATCATCCATTGTCCAATTAACAAGATTGCTCTCTAAATTGATTTGGTCTTCGGATGCGATACTAGAATTGCTAAAAGCTAATAAACTAATAATAATTGCGCCTATTAAGGCTATAGTCCTAAATTTCAATTTAATTCCCCCCTAATTTATTTGATTGTTGACGGTCCTCCTTTTTTAATAAATTTCACATAAAAAAAGCCCACCAAAAAAGATTGGTAGACTATGAATAATCCAATCCTTTTCGGCAACCCGGCTGTCTTAGTTCATTAACCTTAGACCCGCGGCTTTGCGCCCCCACCTTTCAATGGGTTTGCTATTATCGAAGGAGCTTTTTTATAATTAATAGGTAAAACGGTTCATGAAATTAACCTTACCAAAACTTATATCGGCATTTTTTCCTATAGTTTAAGTTAATTTAAACAAAATTTTATGTTTTTAGACAATTTTTGTAGTTGATTTGCATTACTTTCGCGCCATACCTTCAGATCTAAAGCGCGATGCGAACAGTTTTACTCTTGATGTGAACAGTTTTTGCTGAAATGCGAACACAACACTCTCAGATACGGACAATCCAAGCCAAAATACGGACAATTAATCACTAGATACGGACAGTTGATCCCCGGATACGAACACTTCTCTCAGAAATGCGGACAGTTTACTGCTTGATACAGACATATTCCTCAAAAATAGGATCTAAGTCTGATGCTTTTGCGCCCAAGCGCAAAAGCTCCCTTCTAAAATCAATATAAAAGGCTCCCAGCAAAACCGGGAGCCTACCTTATTTTACTTAAATATAAGCTTTTATTATACTCTATTAAATAATTAAAATCAGTTCGATAGTCATAATTCAGAATGTGTGTTTTGGGTTTTCGTCCTTTAGTTCTAAAGTTTTGCTTTGCTAATAGTCTTCTAGAGGTGACTAAATCAATTTTCAACCATTCGCTTAGGGTATCTGAAGTGATCTCATGACCAAAGATTAAATAGTAATCTTTTAAAAACTCCTCTAACACGGTTTGGCTTTTGTACTTACAATTATTACACTCGAAACCGTTCCTGCGATACTGCATTGATTTTGTATGACAATAGTTACAAAAAGCACCCGGGATAAAGTCCTTTTTAGATAGATTCAATTCCTTTAATAGATTCATATCATACATTTCATTGTGACGCTGGAGATCTCTATATAGCTTTAACCTGTTCTGAATGTCAGGTTTATCTTTATATTTCGTTTTGAGATCATAATAAGCATGGCTAAGCTTGTAGCCTGATACAATTCTAGGATCTAATGGGATTGGTCCTTGTTGAATCATGACATTTTTGTTTGTGAAGACGACTAATGTTTCTATTGGGATATCATATCCTCTACTTTTTAGCCATTTCGTAAGAAGTCTAGCGTGTTTTTCGACCTGAAGAATCGGATCTTGGTAGCCGACTTCATCATTTCTCACTTTTTGATTCATGATTCCAGTTCGGTGATCGATTGTTACTTCGCCTGCTAGATTCTTGACTTGTAACAGGAGTAAAAACTTCACGCAGAATAGGAGGGTATCGATTTCAAAGTGAATAAATTCCGACTTCATTCGAAGGTTACTTAACTTCGGGATCTTCTCCAAAATATATTTTAAATGAAAATCAATCGATAGTTCACCATAATAACCTGAGCTTGACTTTGCAATATCTTCATCTAAATGAGTTTGAATTTGATGGTTCGGGATTAAGTTACGTCTCGTTGCTAGTTGTTTGAATAATTTAATCGGGGTCGGCTGATCATTCGCGTACAACAGATTTGCCTTCTTTCTAAGAGGGAGTTGTCAAGATTAGAGAAGTACCTAGCCTTCCCCGGAGCCAGGTTGTTCACACTCCATAGACACGAGTTTTGTTATTTTTGATGGAATCCTCGAACCTTCAACTAACCTTGACACCTTAGTTATACTACCTGGAATTGTCTGACACAAGGTATAGAAAATTAGGTTTTCTCTAATATAAAAACTCAATTTTCTAGTAGATATTTGACCTAACAAGACGATTCCTAAGATGAAAATTTAATTTTTATAAAAATGTATTTTCTTAATTTTTTTGAATTCCTATTGAATGCGGATGATTTTATCTGAAATACAAACAAACTCCACCCGGATGCGAACACTTCACTCCGAAATACGGATAAACTTCGCTCGGATGCGAACACTCCTCCTCGAGATACAAACAAACTTCGCCCGGACGCGAACACTTCTCCCCGAGATACGGACAAACTCCACCCGGACGTGAACACTTCACTCCGAAATGCGGACAAACTCCGATAGGACGCGAAAGCTTCTCCTCGAGATACAAACAAACTTCGCCCGGACGCGAACACTTCTCCCCGAGATACGGACAAACTCCGCCCGGATGCGAACACTTCTCCCGCAGATACAAACAAACTTCACCCAGATGCGCACACTTTCCCTTTATAATACAAAAACCTCCCGCCGCGGCGGGAGGTTTCCATATTTAACTGCGCTTAGTAAATTTCGCTGCTAGGTCGTCGAACAACGTATAGACGACTGGGATAATCACCAGTGTTAGGATCATCGAGAATAGTAGCCCGAATATGATAACCACGGCGAGTGGTTGTTGGGCTTCGCCGCCTTCTCCGAGTCCGATTGACAGCGGGATCATACCTAATATCGTCGTGAGTGATGTCATCAGAATCGGGCGCAGACGGTTGGCGCCGGCTTCGATAATGGCTTCGAATCGTTCAATGCCTTTTCGCCTTAAGATGTTGATGTAATCAACGAGGACGATGGCATTGTTCACGACAATTCCGGCGAGCATGATCACCCCTATAAAGGCCGGAATCGATAGCGGCAGTCCAGTCACGAACAGTCCGAGAATAACCCCAATGATCATCGTTGGTAATGAGAACATGATGATAAACGGGTGCAGGAAGTTTTCGAACTGCACGGCCATGACGGCGTAGACTAGGAAGATTGAGAACACTAGGGCTAATGCTAGGTCTCCAAATGCTTCTTGCATGTCTTCGGCTTGCCCCCCGATATTGTATCCATAGCCTTCTGGGAATTCAAGTCCGCTAAGGCGTTCGTCAATGGCTGATGTCACAGTTCCTAGGTCGCTTCCGACAAGTCCTGCTGAGACGACCACGCGGCGCTGCTGGTTCTGTCTAGTTAGCGATGCTGGTCCTTCGACTTGCTCGATGGTTGCAAGCGTCTCTAGTCTAAGCTGCTCTCCTTGTGGCGTTGCAATTTTCAAGTCACGGATTTCTTCTAATGAATCGCGCTCTTCTTTTGGAAGCAGCACGCGCACGTCAAGCTCATTGCCTTCTTGTCTAAACTGGGTTGCGACCTGGCCGTTTAGTTTCGATGAAATTTGGCCCATCACCTGAGAGCGCGTCATGCCGTACTGCGAGGCAACACTCTCATCCACGACAATCTGCATCTCTGGCCGGCCTTCGCTTGCTGATGAACTCGGGTTGTGAACGCCATCGATGTCGTTAATCAAAGTCACCACTTGGTCTGCGAGCTGCTGGAGCACGTCATGGTCAGGTCCTGTTAGTTCGACTTGAACAGGATCACCAGCACTGACGGATGCTCCTAGGACGTTCACATTAATGTCAGCTCCGGCAATGTCCTGGATTTGTGAGTCCCATTTTTTCATGACTTCTTGGGTGGACTCGGCACGGTCATCTTTCGGCACTAACTGGATCATGTAAGATGCACTATTTGTCGTTGAGCCCATGCCCATTTGTCCGCCTGAGCTTCCGACCGTTGTAAAACTTGATTCGATTAACTCTTCATCTTTGGACATAATTTCATTCACTTGGTCTACGACATCCATCGTGGACTCTAAGTTCGTACCTGATGGTGTTTCAACCGAGATTTCAATTTGTCCTTGGTCCGCTTCAGGTATGAACGCAAGGCCAAGTTTTGGAATGAGCGCTAAACTTGCCGCAATCACAACAATCGTCGCAATCACACTTGTTTTTCTAAATTTCAAGGCGCGCTTTAAAATGCCTTGGTAAAAGTTAATAATTTTTCCAAGTAAGCGGTCGAACCAGTAACGGCGGCCATTTCCTTTGCTTAACTTTTTCAGCATCTTAGATGACAGCATCGGGATAATCGTTAAGGATGCTGCGAGTGATGCGATGAGCGAGAACGCGACCGTTAATGCTAGTGGTGTAAAAATCTCAGATGCGATGCCTTCAACGAATATAATCGGCAGAAAGACCACTAAGGTCGTAGTCGTTGACGCAATCACGGCTGGGGCGATTTCGGATGCGCCTAATTTAGCCGCTTCTTTCATTGAATAACCGCGCTCCCGGTACGTCACGATGTGCTCGAGTATGACGATGGCGCTGTCTACCATCATCCCGATTCCGAGCGCGAGTCCACCCATGGTTAAGATGTTGACGGTCTCACCCGTAAAGTACATCAGCGTAAAGGTCGTGATCACCGCAATTGGAATCGATAAACTGATGACCAGTGTTGCGCGGAAACTTTTTAAGAATAATAGTAGCACTAACACCGCAAACACGGCACCGAGTAATAAGTTTTGCACAACGGAATCAATCGACATACGGATGAAATCAGCTGTATCAAAGACAACGTTCAGTTCAACGCCTTCAGGCAAGTTAGCACGTGCTTCATCTAACTTTCCGCGAATCGCATCAGACACGGCAACAGTATTACCGTCTGTCTTTTTCAAAATGTTCATGACCACGGCTTCTTTTCCGTTAACGAGCGAATGGCCGGACGGATCGGTCACGCCACGCTCGACCGTTGCAACGTCACCTAGATTGATCATTGCGTTTTGCGGTGTTTGAATTTTTGTTTCGCGAATATCTTCAAGTGATTCATATTCACCTAAAATTCGGATTTGAAGTTCTTGAGTTCCGCGTGAGATGACCCCTGCGGATGCAGACCGGTTCGAGCCTTGGATTGCCTGCATAACTTGCTGGGACGAGAGTCCGTATTGGTTCAGACGTTGCTGATCAAGCACAACACGAACTTCTTCGGTGACTCCGCCTTCGGTGCCGACAGAGCCGACGCCTTTTTGCCGTTCAAAAAGAGGCTGGATCTCGTTTTCGGCATAATCTTGCAAGGTCGCTTTATCGTCACCCGTTAAGCCGACCCACATAACTGGCATTTGCTGCGGGTCAAAGCGCAGGACGTTCGGTTCACCTGCACTGTCTGGGAGAAAGCCTTTTACTTGATCGACTTTTTCCCGTACGTTTAATAGAGCGTTATCTAAATTCGTGTCGGTTGAAAACATGAGGACGACGAGTGAATTCCCAGGCTGTGATTGCGCCTGGATCGTGTCGACCCCTTCAATCGTTGCGACCGATGATTCAATCGGTTTTGTGACGAGTTCTTCAACCTCCTGCGGTGCGGCGCCATCGTAGTTCGTTGCCACAACCGCAATTGGCAGGTCAATATCTGGATATAAATCGACGGATAAATTTCGGAATGACACGAAGCCGAGTGCTAGAATCGCAAGTACAATCATCGTCACCCCGACTGGTCTTTTTATGGATGAATTAACGAGGCGCATTATTCAGCCTCCTCGTTAATCGAAATATCTTGGCCATCTGATAACGTCAGCTGTCCGCGAACAACGATTTGGTCACCTTCACTTAAGGCACCTTCTTCTTTAGGCTTAACCGCCGTTTGTTTAGACTGCATACCGATGACCTCAACCGCTACTTGCGTTGCTTTGCCTTCTTTGGCGACAAACACCACACGATCTTCACCGCGGTCTACTACCGCTTCAGTTGGAACAATCAACACATTTTCAGCGATAATTTTTTCTAGTAAAACTTCAGCGGAAACTCCGGCTAAAATATTTTGTTTTATGTTATCAATTTCAGCTTGAACCTCAAATGTACCAGTTTCACCCGCTGTTTCTGCAACATTCGTTATTGTTGCTTTGCCTTCTTTTTCAAGTTGTGAAATCATGAACTTAATCTCATCGTCATCAGAGAAGTTTTTTACTTCACCTGCAGGCACGTTAAACGTTAGGTTTAATGGATCAATTGCTGCGACAACTGCTGCTGGATTTTCACTTGTCACCATACGTCCCTCTGCCATGTTAAGCTTCTGGATTTGACCGTCCATTGGCGCTTCTAAATCGCGGCGACCGTACTGCGGATTCACGATTTCTGCTAAGACGTCGCCTTCTTCAACCGTGTCACCTAGCTCAACGTGGAGCTCATCGACTTCACCTGCAATTTGTGAAACGACAGGCATTTGGTCGCTCGGCATCGTGCGTGCCGCAAATGTTCTCGTTTCTGAAAAATCGTCTTGTGTGACTTTGTCAACTTCAACTGGTGTTGCAACTGCTTCTGTTTCTTCCTCTTCCGGTTCATCATTACAAGCAACTAATAAGCTGATGATTGCAATCAACATAAGTATCATCGTTCTCTTCATCGTATTTCACTCTCCAATGTTTTTTCTAATGATAAAACTTCCTCACTTATGGCGCTGAATTTCCTCAGGTGTTCGAGCATCGACTCGATAATAATGTGCTGCGGCGTGTCTTTTTGCAGCTCCTGTTCGATGACGTCCAGCGCTTCAAGGGCTTTATTCGAATCGTCTTTCACGACGCTATGTATTTTCTGTCTTATTTTTGTAAGCGATAAGGCGCGCTCTTCAAACACTTGTGGTAATCTTTGAATCGGCTGGCTACTCTGTTCTTTGATAAGGCCTTGGCACATATCGTCTAGCCTTCCAACAATGAACCTTGGCAGTGCGGCGCGGTCAATCGTCCTTTCATCAACGACCAGCCAGTTCGTGTAACTGTTGATCATTCCCTCTAACAGGACGGCCACATCATTTTCGTAAGGCTTGATGGAATCACCATAAATCGAAAGGATATTGTTCTTCGCCCAGTTAAAATTTTGCTGGCGCGTTTGAATGATAAACGACTCCGCATCGCGGCCAAGCGGCACCTGATCTCTTAAAAGCATCACGATGAGCGGCTTATTTTCTATAATAAAATCGAAGTAAATCTGGAGCTGTTTCATGAGTGCCTCTCTCGAATCTGACTCCTGCTGTGCTTCTTTCATTCTTTCCAATATCGTCGCATAGTAGTAGTCATAGATGGAGACAATCAGCTCTTCTTTTGACTCAAAATAATTATAAAACGAACCTTTCGCAACGCCCGCCTGGTCCGCAATCTCCTGAACCGACGTCGTATGGAAGCCCTTTTTCGCAAAAAGCTCAATGCTTCCCTGAATGATTCGCTTCTTCTTTTCATTCATTAAAATGACTCCTCTTTTCTCGTAGAATGACCAGTCAGTCACTTTCTAATATACTTAAGATTTATGGCAGATACAACCAAAAAAGGATAGATAAATGTGAAGATGTTGTGAACGTGGTTTATGAACAAATCCTAAGTCAATGCGATCAGTATTAAGGGAAATGCGGACACTTTGGGTTCAAATGTGAACAGTTCTACCAAAAATACGAACAGTTTCTTTCCAGATGCGGACGCTTCGGCTTCAAATATGGACAATTCACCTAGGAATACGAACAATTTCACAGAGAATGCGTACACTTCAGCTTCTAATACGAACAGTTTCACAGAGTATACGAACAGTTCCGCGCAGCATATAAACAATTTCAGTTTAAATACTTACTTTTAAAGCAAAAAACACCTCCCCGCTCTTTTACGAGTAAAAGTTTGGGGTTAGGTGTTTTATGAGATGAAGCGATCTTTAAGAAAGTAGCCGAAAACGTGGGCGGCTAGCATGACCTGATTGTGCATTCGTGATGGTGGGATGTCGACATTGTAGGTCTGGTTGTTCGATAGCAAGACATTGCACTCGTCCTTTTTACCTGCTATTGGCACGCTATCCTTAACGTGACAGTAGGCAATCCATGTGCAGTCAGGGTGGCGCACTTTCATCGTTGGAATTAAGATGATGCCTTTGCTAGGTTCTACGGGTATTGGAATCATGACTTTCTTCTTCGTGACAAATTCGATGGCTTTTTTTCGACCGTCCAGAGTAGCCCCGCCTCGTGCGATGCAGGAAGAGTCAATGATTTGTATCGGTGTTTGTCTTGAGAGGATCGTTCTGTTGACTTCTATTATTTTACTCTGATAAATGGGATCATAATGAGGTGAAATAACCATCGTATGATTGTTTATAAAATAGTGGTCTACCTTTTCAATCGTTACCATGACAACTCCTCCTTTGTATTAGAATCACATTTTTCCTATACGTACATTATTTTACAATATTTTATAATTATTTGAATATTTTTTCTTAAAAATTTGGTTCTATAAAGGAACTTTTATCTTATTGTTCTAGTTATATAGTCCTGTTTTGTTAAACATTTAGAAATTATGTCGATATTAGAGGAAAGACTCAAGTGAGGTGATGTGCATGGATGTCGCAGCGGCATCAGTAGTCATGAGTCAAGCTAAGCTGCAACAACAAGTGGGTGTGCAGATGATGAGTAAGGCTAAGGAACAGATGGAGGTTCAATCAGAGGGGTTACAAATGCTTATGCAATCTTCACAAGTCCCGCACCCGAATTTAGGTAATAGCTTGGATGTTAAGGCTTAGTTAAAGAAAGAAGCTTTCGCCACTTGAGCGAAAGCTTCTGTTTTTTATTGATCTTCTTCTTTATTATTCTCAGGGTCGTCCATGTCATCTTGCATCATGTCGTCTTCTTCATTACCCATGTCGCCATTCTCTCCGTTATTTTCACCCATACCACCATTGTCACCATTTTCGCCGCCCATGTCACCGTTCTCTTCACCAGTGTCGCCGCCACCATCATCTGGCTGCTCCTGATCTGGTTCTTGTTCTTCAGTGGCACAAGCTCCTAGTGTACCTAATACTAAAATCCCTGCCATTAGTAATTTAAGTAATTTCATATTTTGTACCTCCTATGTTGTATTTCTCAGGAATAGTGTTACCATATTTTTAACTTTTATCATGGATTTGGAAAATTTTTTTGGAATGCTTCAAAAGTCTTATATTAAATGAGAATTCTATTGTTGAAATGTGCACAACGGACAGTTTTCCTCATGACGCGGACAATTCTTCACGAAACGCGGGCAGTTCTCCTCAGGATACGGACAATGTTTCCCCGGATGCGAACAGTTCTGGTGTTCTGTAAAGAAAGTGGACACAATTACTCAAAATTTTTTTGATGAGATGATCAACCATCGCAACTTGACATTGAGCCTCTGATTGCGTGCTGTTTAGC
>NZ_JBHUMZ010000010.1:0-97077 GCF_042685285.1 Piscibacillus salipiscarius
GATCTGTCCGTTTTTTCGTGCTAACTGTTCGCTTGCCGAGGCGATCTGTTCGCATTATCGGGCCAACTGTTCGTGTGCTGAGGAGATCTGTCCGTATTTTCGCGCCAACTGTTCGCGTGTCAGGAAAATCTGTCCGCATTATCGGGCCAACTGTTCGCGTGCTGGGGAGATCTGTCCGTTTTTTCGTGCTAACTGTTCGCTTGCCGAGGCGATCTGTTCGCATTATCGGGCCAACTGTTCGTGTGCTGAGGAGATCTGTCCGTATTTTCGCGCTAACTGTTCGCGTGCCGAGGAGATCTGTCCGTATTTGCAGCTAATTTGTTCATATAATGTACTTGTCCCCTCGTTTAAAACACCCAAGCTATGGACAAAATGAATATAGCGTCTAGAGGGGGATCACATATGCTATATCGATTGAAGCGATGGTATTTTAAAGTTCCTCAATTTGCAAGACTATTAGGGACCATATTTATAACAATGACTCTATTCGGATACATCGTTCATATGCTTGAACCGAATGAATTTAAAACTGTTTTCGACGGAATCTGGTGGGCATTTATTACAGGTTCGACAGTTGGTTATGGAGATTACGTTCCCCAGACGACAGTAGGGCGTTTAATGGGGATTTTATTACTGCTGCTAGGCGGAGGTGTGATCACATTTTATATGGTGACATTTTCAAGAAGTACGATTTCAAGAGAAAAATCATATGAACAAGGGCGAGTTGCCTTTAAAGGACAAGATCACTATATTATTGTCGGGTGGAATGAGCGCTCACGTAGACTTATACAACTTCTGAATGAACAGTATGGGGATCAAACTTCGATTGTACTTATAGATGAATCTATCAGAAAAGACCCCATCAATGTAGCCTACGTTCACTTTATTAGACATGACCCAAGTTTAGATAATACGTGGCAAAAGGCGAATATTGAGCACGCAAAAAAAATTATAATTACAGCAGATCAGTCAAAATATGAGCGTGATGCGGATACATACTCCATTTTAATCACAATCACGGCTCGAGGCATTAATAGCCAAGTGCCGATATTGGTTGAAATTCTAACGAGTGCTCAAAAAGCAAATGCCATCCGTGCCGGTGCATCTGAAGCCATCTGCACCAATGAATCGACGAGTACGTTATTCTTCCATGAATTAACTAGCCACCAGCAAATTCAAACGTTTGAATATGTGATGGCCTTATTATCAGACCAGGAATTTATCGTCCATAACGTCGCCGAACAATGGAAGGGTCACACGATTATTGAATTAACCTATAAAATGAAGAAGGAAGGCCTTCTTTTGCTCGGTCTTATTCGTGAAGAAAGCATTATGATGAACCCGGAACCACAAGAAGAACTGGTTGAAGGAGATCGCATTATTTTCTCTGAAAAATTAGTGCAATAGCGCTCTTTCTACCTTTTGCAAAACCTCTTCAGCTTCTTGAACATATTTGGCATCGACATCGGCATCCGGCTCTTCTGGCGCTGCGAATTGGTTAGTCATAGCGGAACGGTTGCCGCTCATACCTTCTTGATCAATACCTGATTCGAACCGGTGAGCTAACACGAATGGCTTGCCGATTCGAACCTTCGCATCACGTTCATCTAAATAGCCAATCTCCGTAGATATTGGAATACGCAGAAAAACGTATTGCTCAGTGTCTTTATCTAATTGATAGTCAAAATAAGCATGATCATAATCCCAGTTACCGCCAATCACAAAATCTAATCGCTTGAGTATATTTTCTAAATCATATAAGTCATACATTTGGTTATCTAAACCAGACTCTAATTGTTTCACGTTTATCACCTCACCCCTAGTATGTACGGTGAAAAAATAAACATGTATTTAAGAATTTGCCAAAGTATTTAAGATGCTTTATGGCGATAAATCATCACACCATTTGATACTAACGTTACTAAAACCAACACAGTACCGACTCTCACCAAGGTCCCTGATGTATCCATCAATGCAGCCCAATCTTCAATCCTGACTAAATGATTTTGATATACAATCTGAAATAGTAATGCAATCGCACAAGCACTAATACTTAGAAAAGTTAAAAGAGCCCAGCTTGAATTCTCGCGCTGTTTATAATACACCAGTGCAATAATTGGAATAAACCATGCCACCACACCCAAAATTAAACTAGCGATGTTAAAATAACCCATCACTTGCCCACCTTTTATTAAAATTTTGACCAACTTTATATTAACATAAAATTCCAATACCATAAGTTAAAAACACGTAAATTCAGAGAACCTACGTGTTTTTTACAATCTTAGTTTTTATCTTTTATCGGAATCCACACTTCACAGCGGTAATCGTTGCTATAAGCATCGCCATCAGGATAAGCTTCAATTTCAGGTCCTTCAGCATGTTCATAGCCTGTAGATGGAAACCATTCTGAAAAGATTCGATGTGTAACATTCTGTATCGCATCTGGCATCGCACCAACGGATTCGAATACTGCCCAAGTGGCAGAGGGAATCTCTTTTTCAACTAAACCATTCATCGGTTCTTGTTCAGGTTTTTCTATCGCAATCACATACGAAAATTCCTCTAATTCAGGCGCAAATTCCATACAAATTCCTAATACACCAAGATCCCCGGCTCGCTTCTCTAGTTTTTCAACCGTGCCGTTTTCATGTGATTCTTCCCAAAATTGAGGAATCTTTTTTAAATTCTCATCACCTTTGGTTGAGGCACGAATCTCTTTACCAACAACTTTAAATCCTTCTTTTTTCACGATTTTGTAATTCATATCTTCATCCCCTTTTAATTGAATGTGAAAGGAAAGTTTTGGATAGGCTTTTAAACTTCTACCTTCTTTACGTGCTTGAGAAGGACTCATACCGTGCACACCTCGAAAAGCTCTTGAAAAGGATTCTGGCGTATCGTACCCAAACTTCAATGCCAAATCAATAATTTTATTATCACTCAAAACAAGCTCTTGAGCAGCTCGAGTCAACCTTCTTTTACGGATATATTCCGCAACGGTAATTCCGGTTAACATATGAAAAAGTCTTTGATAATGAAACTTTGATAAATAAGCAACTGCTGCAACGTCATCAATGCTTATGTGATCAATAAGATGATCTTCAATGTATTCAATGCTATCTGTCATTCGTTTAAGGCCTTCCAAGACATAACTCCCTTTCCAACTCCAATAATACTGGGTAATTAGCTTTTTATCCTGACATTCCGTGCGCTCTTTTGTCAGTTTGACTAAATCTATTTTAACATTAAAAAAACGCATGGTTTTCTCAACCATGCGTTTAGTTTATATTTTTTTATAACGACATTGTTAGGATCTGTTTAACATCGTCATGATGTAAATTATTAAAGTTACCGAATGGTCCGTTTTTCATTGCGCGGTCAACCATTGTATCAATCTTTGATTCATCAATATCATAATCAGCTAAACGAGATGGTGCACCTAGAGCTGTCCAGAATTCGCTCAGACGATCAATTCCTTCAAGAGCCACTTGTTTATCTGATTTACCTGATGGATCAACACCGAATACTCTTACTGCTAACTGTTTGAAACGGGATGGATCTACATCAACATTGTGTCTCATCCAGTTAGGGAAAATAATCGCAAGCCCTCCTGCATGCGGAATATCATAAACCGCTGATACAGCGTGTTCGATATTATGAGATGCCCAGTCACCACGAGTACCCATTTGAAGCATTCCGTTAAGCGCGACTGTTCCTGCATACATAATCGTCTCGCGATATTCATATGAATCTAAGTTATTAATTAGCTTTGGTGCTGTTTCAATAACTGACTTAAGCACACCTTCACACATACGATCTTGAACAGGCGCATTGGTTGAACGATAGAAATATTGTTCAAAAATATGGCTCATCATATCGACGATACCGTAGATGGTCTGATCTTTCGGCACTGAATACGTATGAACTGGATCAAGAATCGAGAATTTAGGATAAGAGAATGGTGATCCCCATCCGTACTTCTCACTTGTTTCCCAGTTTGTAATAACGGCACCAGCATTCATTTCAGAACCTGTTGCAGCGAGGGTTAAAACGGTTCCTAGTGGCAGTGCATCTTGAGGAGTTACTTTTTTCGTAACTAAATCCCAAGCATCTCCGTCATATTTAGCCGCACTTGCGATGGTTTTTGTGGCATCGATTACACTTCCACCACCAACTGCTAGTAAGAAATCAATATTGTTTTCTTTACAGAAGTCAGCACCTTTATTAACAGTTGATAGTCGCGGATTTGGCTCCACCCCGCCAAATTCGAATACTTCATAGTCATTGTCTTTTAGCTTTTTGTCTACATTAGCAAAAATTCCATTTCGTTTAATGCTTCCACCGCCGTAAACGATTAACACACGTTTAACACCGTCTGGAATTAGATTAGGTAAATTCTCTAGTTGGCCTCGACCGAATACTAATTTTGTTGGATTGTGAAAAGTGAAATTTTCCATGTCGAATGCTCCTTTCTACATCTAACTAATTGTTATTATGAAGAAAAAATTTATTTTAATCAAAAAAAGTGTCTCGAGGGATTCCTCTGAGACACTTCTTAATTTGAAAAACTAAGACTAAAACAAGTCTAATTTTTCTTAATTATCCACGATAAGTTTGTTCACGATCTTTAGACTGCTCAATCCATTCTTCTAGTTTATCTTTAAGAACGTTAAAGCCAGTCCCTTCATCGTTTTGCTTCTGAACAGCTTTTTTCTTAGGTTGGTTTTGAGTTTTTGGTTTGTCTTCAGTAGCGCGAATAGATAGAGAATATTTTCCACTATCTTCGTCTACGTTTAGAACTTTAACTTTTACTTCATCCCCAACGGAAAGATGTTCATTAACATCTTTAACATATCCGTGTGTAACTTCTGAAATATGAACAAGGCCTTGGACATTTTCGTCAATCGCAACAAAGGCACCATATGGTTGGATCCCTGTTACTTTGCCTTCAAGCACTTGTCCTTCTTCGATGATTTTTGACATATTATACAACTCCCGACGCTATTTCTTTTGCACAATTTTATATTTTATCACAATCTCTACTCACTTTCAATGTGTGGGGCGTGTGATCATTTACTTATATTTTCTACAATTTTTTTATAAATCATGTTTATAATTTTTTAAAACGGTTATAAATAGTAATGTAATACTTTCTCGTATTCCCCCTTTGGCAAAGTGTTGGATAAGCACTTTGCTCTTTTTTTTGCACTTTTTTCGCATTCATCTTAAGAATTCGATAAACTTAATAGAGAGGTGAATGTTATGACATTTAATTTTGATAAAATCATTAATCGAGAAAACACGAGATCAGCTAAACTTGAATATCGTGAGGCCTTATTTGGGCGTAACGATGTACTACCGCTTTGGGTTGCCGATATGGATTTTCAATCGGTTCCAGAGCTCGAGACTGCTTTAGTAGAGCGGGCTAGACATAATTTATACGGCTACACCACTTTTGACGATGAAATTTTAAACACAATTAAAAGGTGGCTGTCTAAACGACATCAATTTGAAATCAATACGGACTTATTAACCTTTAGTCCTGGGGTTATACCTTCATTACACGCACTGGTTCAGGTATTTACAGAAGAAAACGATCAGATTGTTATTCAACCACCTGTTTACCCACCATTCTTTTCGGTTGTTAAAGCTCATAACCGTGAATTAGTGGAAAACCCGCTTATTAATAACAACGGACATTATGAAATGGATTTTGAGCATTTAGAAGAAACATTAAAAAATGGTGCAAAGGCTTTTATTTTATGTAGTCCTCATAATCCAGTTGGGCGTGTTTGGAGCCGAGATGAGCTTCAGAAGCTAGCCGATTTATGTGTGAAATACGGCGTGTACTTATTTTCTGATGAAATTCATGCAGATATTGTGTTTGATGGCTACGAGCATATTCCTGTTGCTTCGTTAAATGACAAAATTAACGAATTAACGTTTACACTAATGGCGCCTTCTAAAACGTTTAATATTGCAGGCCTTCAGGCTTCATATGTTATTTCGCCTAATGAGGATTTGAAGAAGAAAGTAAATGAACAGTTGATGAGGCAAGGTTTTTCAATGCTTAATACGTTTGCATTTACGGCTTTAGAAACGGTTTATAAGCATGGAGAAGACTGGTTAAATGCTTTAATTCAAAAATTAGAAGACAACAAAAAGTTAATTGATGAAAAACTTGAACAGTCGTCAGCTAAGATTAAATCGGTCGACACTGAAGGTACTTATCTCGTGTGGTTAGACTTTACAAAAACGGGTCTTGAACACGATGAAATCAAGCGCAAGCTAAGTGATGAAGCTAAAGTTGGTTTAAACGATGGTAAATCCTTCGGTGATCAAGGTGAGAAGTTTATGAGAATTAATATTGCTTCTCCAAGCCAAATTATCGAAGAAGGAATCGACCGAATTATTAAAGCGTTTGAATAGATAGCCTTAGCAGAAAAAATAAAGAAATGCCCTCCCTTTCCACAGGAGTTTCAGGCATTTCTTTTTTTCATTTTAACAACTGCTCATCTACACTTCTTATAATGTAGTTCTCTATTATTTCTCTTCTTCTTTCTTTTCTACTTGATCGCCTGGGTTTTGTCCTTCTGAACGTTTTTGACCTTTGATAATTTCAGCACAGGCAACGCGGTCTCCAGAATCACCAGCAGGCTGGCTGACTCCATCATCCTGACCGGAGTGTATCACTAATGCTTTTCCATCATCTTTAAAAATCGAGCCTTTCCCATCTTGAAGTGTTGCATCTTTAATGACATATTCATAAGTTGCCGTCCCATCTGGCTTTACTTCAAGGTTAGTCATATCCCCTATATGATGACCTTCTGGATGCATCAGACCGTGTTTCTTTTCACCTTGATTACTCCAGTGGTTACCCGCAGACTCGAATGTCGGCGCTTCACATTTTGGGAATTCGTGAAGGTGTATACCATGAAAACCAGGCTCAAGGCCTTCTAAGTTAACCGTCAGTTTAACGCCTCCGGGATCCGTTTGAAACTTCGCCTTACCGATTATATCTAAATCTTGGTTTTTGATATCCGCTTCATAAATCGATTCAGCGTCTGCTTGGCAGGCAGATAATATCAAAAAACAGCCGATTCCTAAAAATAGTTTTCGCATCTATCTCACCTCATTATTCAGTTTGTAGAAAAATGAGGAATCTTAAACATGCAAAAGTCATTTTCAGAGATTTTCGTACAAAAGTCTCCAGATCGCGTAGCTATTTTAATTTCGTATGATACGTTTATAAATTTTAAACCCCCGTTCATAAGTTTTGAATCCACGTTCAAAAACTCGGAAAACCCGTTTATAAAATTAAAACTTACGTTCATAACGAGCCGAAAGACGTTCAAAAGCACCTGAGGGTCTATAAAACAACCTAGATGAACGGGAGTCACCTAGGTTGCTGAGATTCGCGCTTGGCTTCAGGGTACTTTGATTCAAACTTCTCCTGCTCGCGCTTAGCTTTTTTTATAATCATTCGCATAAATAAAACGGCCACTGTCATAAACAATAATAGTGAGATGAGGGCCGGAATATATTCGGTTTTATCTTGTGGAAAATAAAGAAATTCCATCATAGCTACATCACCTATTTCTTTGAGCTAAACTCATTATAACAGATAGGCCAAACGCATAGACAATTAGATTGTTTCATCTTTATGAAAATTTAAAGCTCTTTTACTAAATTAGCCATTTCAATCGCGCCGACTGCTGCGTCGTATCCTTTGTTGCCTGCTTTGGTGCCAGCTCGTTCAATTGCTTGCTCAATTGTATTGGTCGTGATGACGCCAAAAATAACGGGTACACCCGTTTCTAAACTAGCATGTGAAACACCTTTTGCCGCTTCACTACATACATAATCAAAGTGAGGCGTTGAACCTTTAATGACCGCTCCAAGTGTAATGACAGCATCATAGTCACCAGATGCTGCTAATTTTTTCGCAGCAAGCGGAATCTCAAATGCGCCAGGAACCCACGTTAACGTGATTTCATCCTCTTTGACACCATGGCGCTTAAGGCCGCCAATCGCACCATCGACTAACTTTTCAGTAATAAAATCGTTAAAACGTCCTGCTACAATCGCAATTTTCAATCCTGATCCGACTAAATTTCCTTCAATTGTTTTCATATTATTCCCCTCCGTTTTAGAATAAGTGTCCTAATTTATCGCGCTTCGTATCTAAGTATTTTTGGTTATCTTTATTGGGTGCCATTTTAAGTGGTACACGGTCAACCAATTCTAAATCGTATCCGTGAAGACCTTTAATCTTACGCGGATTATTGGTTAACAGGCGCATTTTCCTGACACCTAAATCTTCTAAAATTTGCGCTCCAATACCGTAATCTCGTAAGTCAGCTGGAAAGCCTAATTTTTCATTGGCTTCAACCGTATCATAGCCTTCTTCTTGAAGTTTATAAGCTTTTAATTTATTTAAAAGTCCTATGCCCCGGCCTTCCTGGCGCATATAAAGAAGAACTCCTTTGCCTTCTTCTTCGATTTGTTTTAAAGCTGACTCTAATTGAGGGCCGCAGTCACAACGGTGTGACCCGAAAACATCCCCAGTTAAACATTCACTATGAACTCTAACTAATGTTGGTTCCGTTGGTGTGATATCGCCTTTAACTAAAGCAATATGTTCACGACCGTCAATTTGGTTCGTGTAGGCAATCGTACGAAAATCTCCGTAAGAAGTCGGTAAACTGATTTCAACTTCACGATGAACGAGTTTTTCATGCATTCGGCGATACTTGATTAGATCTTCAATCGTAACTAGTTTAAGCCCATGCTCGTCAGCTAGCTTACGAAGTTCTGGAACTCTCGCCATCGTACCGTCTTCATTCATGATTTCACAAATCGCTCCAGCTGGCTTAGACCCTGCTAAAGTTGCTAAATCAACAGCTGCTTCAGTGTGACCTGCACGACGTAGCACGCCACCTTTTTTCGCGATTAACGGAAAAATATGACCTGGTCGTTTAAACTCTGTTGGTACGACATCGTCTTCCGCTAAACGTGTAATCGTTCTTGAACGTTCATCGGCACTAATTCCAGTTGTCGTATCAACGTGGTCAATACTTACGGTAAAAGCCGTTCCATGACTATCCGTGTTAACGTCAGCCATTAAATTAAGCTGCAGCTGCTCGGCTTTCTCTTGAGTGATCGGCGCGCACAGCAATCCGCGTCCTTCACTCACCATAAAGTTTACCACTTCTGGCGTCGTATGTTCGGCTAATGCCACGAAGTCTCCTTCGTTTTCTCGGTTTTCATCATCAACGACAATGACGACCTTCCCCTGTTTTAAATCGTCAATTGCTTCTTGTATTGAATCAAACATATTTGCCCCTCCTATAACTCTCTCTATTATTGTCCCATAAAACCAGCACGGCGTATTTGTTCAACGGATATGCCTTCTGATTCACTTTCACTTGGTTTTACTAATTGATGTACATATTTGAGTAACATATCGCACTCGATATTCACTTCATCACCTTCATGCTTCGATGTTAAAATCGTTGCTTCTTGAGTATGAGGAATAAGTGAAATCGTAAACTGATTACTCTCTACGCCAAATACGGTAAGCGACGTCCCGTCAACACTGACAGAACCTTTTAACATAAAGTACTTAGCTAGTTCATCTGGCACTTCAATGTAAAAATACTCGGCGTTATCTTTACTCTCACGTTTAACAATTTTTCCGACCCCATCGACGTGACCTGATACGAAATGCCCTCCAAAGCGGCCATTTGCTGGCATCGCCCGTTCAAGATTCACTTTTGAACCTTCTTGTAAGCTTTTTAATGCTGTATGATGGAAGGTCTCTGGCATGATATCTGTGTCAAAAGTTGTATCTGTGTAGTTAGTTACCGTTAAGCAAACACCGTTAACTGAAATGCTGTCGCCTAACTGAACATCTTGGGTGATTTTTTCAACTTCAATTGTAAGTTGTAGCGACTCAGCACCTTGTGTCATTTGTTTAATGGTGCCTACTTCTTCAACAATACCTGTAAACATTATGAATCCTCCTCTTCGTGAGGCTTTGCGATTATTTTAAGATCTTGACCAATTGTTTCAACGGAGTCGAATTCGATTTGGATCGAATCTTTAACTTCATCGAAACCTAATTGATTATAAAAAGATTTACTCATGGCTCCCCCGATTAATTTCGGCGCCATGTAGACATGTATTTCATTGAATAATTGATTTTGGATAAAAGCTGAATGAATCGTTGAACCACCTTCAACATAAAGGCTCATGAGCTTCTCCTCAGCCATTTGACCCAAAAGCAACTCTAAATCGATTTGGTCAGAGTTCTGCCTCCAAACCTGAACATGACTAATTTCATTCAATGCTTTTTCTTTATTAGTATTTGCTTCTTTTCCGCAAACTACTATGGTATTTGAATCATCATTTGTTAAAAGCTTTGCTTCTAATGGAATAGATAAATGTGTATCGAGGACGATACGTGTAGGGTTCATACCTCCGCGGGGCAAACGGGTGGTTAATAGAGGATCATCTCGTAACACCGTCTCACTACCGACTAAAATGGCGTCATGTCTGTGACGATTATGATGAACGTCTAATCTTGATTGATCACTTGTAATCCATTTACTATCACCACTATTAGCTGTCATTTTTCCATCTAGGGAAACAGCTGTTTTAAGCGTGATATATGGACGTTTTGTTTTCATAAAATGAAAAAACATTTTGTTTATATCTTGAGCTTCTTGTTCTAAAATCCCAGCTTCAACATCAATGTCCTCACTACGAATCCACTCAACCCCGCCACCAGCAACTTTCGGGTTCGGGTCAAGCGTTGCAACGTAGACCTTTTTAATCCCAGCGTCTATAATCGCTTTAGCGCACGGAGGCGTTTTGCCATAATGTGCGCAAGGCTCTAACGTCACGTAAATCTCCGCATCTTTAGCGAGTTCACCGGCTTGCTTGAGGGCAAACACTTCGGCATGTGGTTCACCAGACTTCATATGTGTACCTGTACCCACTACCTTGCCGTCTTTAACAACGACCGCACCAACTGACGGATTCGGCCGCGTTTGACCTATGGTAAGTCTCGCGAGTTCTAAGGCATGATGCATGAAAAAATACTTATCTCTCAATCGTTAACCCCCTTTTTCTTATACACGGTTAACGATCCGATCCTTCTCCCATCCAGACTTTCACTGTCGGTTCTAGTTTTTCACTAGATCAGCCGCAAAAAGCGGGTCGCGGACTTAGAATGGTTCTCCATTCATCACCACCGGTCGGGATTTTCACCCAGCCCCGAAGAATCAGTATTCAGATTTATTAATACTGAACACGATTAAACCCTAGTCATTTCAAGGCTTCTGATAATCACCTTGACACTGTTTCAGACTATCTAAGACCAAATATTGTTCAATTTGGTCAACAGTTCGTCAACAGTTGACTACTGTAAAATATTATACATCAAGTATTTATATAACGCTATTATTTGAGTTTGCTATTTACAAAGTCATATTTTTTTCATTGACTTTTTTAAATATTATTATAACTTTAGTTGTAGCTAACTCTTGTATCCTGTATGGACGAATAAATAAATTATAGGATAGCAACTAAATTCCCTTTAAAATTTAGAGATAATTAATTTATCTAACCAGGATACAAGGGTTGGCCAAAATTTAAGAAGTAAAAACGCCAATTGATAAAGATATTTATAGATTCAAGCACCTTGGTTAAATTAGCCAAGTTTTTTTATGCGTTTTTACCTATAAAAATACCTTAAATGGGTGGAAAAATAACCTATTTGGGTTATTAAAAATCTTTATCATATAGTGTAAGTTGTATTTATTGCATTTATCTATTCCTACAAACACATATTTCGGAGGTGCTTTTTTTTTGGAGTTATTAACCACAGTTAAATTTGAACAAGATGAAATTCACGATATTATAGATGCCATCAATATAGCTCTCACCCAAGAAGATCAAAATATTACGCCCACACAGAAGAGTAGATATCAACAGCTGCTGAAAGGATTTATAAACTTATCTAGTGAATGGAAAAGTGAATTAAGTAGTAAAAAAAAACGTTAACACAAAGAGAATATGAAATTTTTAATTTACTTCTCTCTGGACTCTCAACGAAAGAAATTGCTGATAAAACCTATTCATCAAAGAATACAATTAATACACACATCAAGAGTATTTATAAGAAGCTAAACGTCCATAGCAAAGTCGAACTAATTTTGTATTACGGTTAAATTCAGAAGGTGTGTTTCAATATGAAGGAAGAAATTCGTGAAAAAGATATTTATCATTTGTATCAACCTATTTATGATCTTAATAAGTTTGAAGTGATTGGATATGAAGCACTACTAAGAACTACTCAAAGTGATAACCCTGAACAAGTATTTAAAGAAGCAAAAAAAGAAGGTTACTTATACTGGTTAGATACGGTATCTATCCAGAAAGCTATACATAAATTTATAAGAACCAAAGAATATAGACAAGATCATTACCTTTTTTTAAATGTGTACCCATCAACCCTTATTAACCCAAACTTTTTAGAATTTATAGATGAATTTTCAAATCTTAACCTTAACATAACATTAGAAATTAATGAGTCTGAGGCTGTTGAAGATATAAAAGAATTAGTTTTACAAAGTGATTATCTAAAAAACCGAAACATTCTTCTTGCCATTGACGATGTAGGAAAGGGCAGTTCAGAGCTAGTAAAAATTATAGAATTACATCCAGAAATTATTAAAATTGATGCTAACATAACCCAAGCTTTTAATCATTCAAAAGAGAAAACATTATTGATTAAGTTACTAATCAAGTACTGTAAAGAGCTACAAATCAGGCTAATCTTAGAAGGAATTGAAGAAATCGATACTCTATTTTCTATACGTGATAACGGAGCAGTTTATGGACAAGGTTACTTATTAGGGAGACCTTCTAATTTAACTTTACTAAATTAAAGGAGAAAATTATGAAATACGTTATTTTCTATGAATTAATTATTATAATTGCTTCTCTGTTATTCATAATGAAATTATTAAAAAAGAATAAGATAAGGTTGAAACAAATAAATTTACTTCAGCATGAATTAAAATCTAATACCAATAAGCCAGTTACTAATTCAGTCATCAACAATCGGAGAGGTGATTATAGAGTTAATGTTCATCACGAGCCAATCGAATTAACGTTCTTACACAGTCAGCATCAAAATTTAAACAAATTAGCCGGAAAGAAAATGCATGGTTACATTAAAGATATAAGTATAAGTGGGATTAAGATAGTAAGTGAGTATAACCTACCTATAAGTTCCAACATTCTTGTTGAATCATATTTTTCTATAAATGGAGAAGAGTTCAATATTAGAGCACTATTATTGCGTAAAGAAGAGCATATAAAAGAATCACTTATAACGTATGGTTTGCATTTTGAGGATTTGAATTATGAAATTGAGAAAAGACTTGCCGTTTGTTTGCATAAACTAGAAGCTAGTAGGCGCAACAGTATAAGTTAATGACGAAAGGTGATCAAAAGTGGACTTGCAACAAAAATATGATAAACATGCTTTAATCACTCAGATATTAGAAGTAGCTTGCCAGCTTAAATATGATAGCCAGTATTCCAAAGATAAAGCTGTTGAAGATTTAGAAAAAATTGTGAAAGTAATTGAAGAGGAAAAATAACCCCTAGTTTGGGGTTGTTTTTATAGTATATCTGTTGGATTATCTAATTTCTTAAATATATTCTCCATGAACGTTGAATCAAAACTATCATACCAGGAGTCAGGTAATTCAATTTCTATTAGTAACGAGATAAAATCTTGAACTAAATTACCATCAAATTCTTTCCAGGAGCATCTTTCCAACTCATCAAATGCCTCTCTATAAGACATTTTTGTTAATTTATAATCTCTCATGTCATAGGTCATGGCATCAAAAGAGTCACATACCCTTATAATCCTACCTTGGATAGAAATTTCCTCACCCATTAACCTGCGTGGATACCCAGTACCATCCCAATTCTCATGATGATCTCTTATAAATTCAGCTGCTCGCGTCTTTCCAAGTTCTTTTCTCACAATCAAATTACCAACATGACTATGACTTTGAAGAATTGTCCATTCTAGTCCAGTTAATTTATCTTTCTTAAATAACACTTCTTTGCTGATGCCTATTTTACCAATGTCGTGTAGTAATGAAGCAATATGTAAATCTTCATCGTAGACGCCAACTTTTTTTGCTAGCATCGAAGATAGATACATCACTCTTAATGAATGATGTTTAAATCGTTGTAACACCTCGTTATCTTGTGCAATTTCATTAAACAATGAATCTGGGGTTCTTTTCTTAGACACTAATTTCACCTCTACCACTTTATATCTCAACTTACATATTATTTATTTCGACAAAAAGTGATAGGATTTTAATGACTTGTTTATAATTTGAAAACTCAATTAAATTTTAACACTAATCTTCTTTTAATCTCGATTCTAGAGTTAGGAGGTGATATTTTAATGGATTACATTTTTGAAGGTCATTTAGTGACTCAAGAAACATGGGAGTATTATTGGTATTATGAGGATTGGGATTTGTATATAGACAATTCCAAACCAAAACGGAGTTATGTTAATGAAACTAATGAATTATGCAGGAGTTTAACAAACGAAATTGCAGATATATTTTAAGGAGAGTCATATGACTCTCCTTATTTCACAATATCATGATAACTTATAATTAAATCATCAGTTATTTCTCTATTAAACCCTTCTCTGTACACCCGTTGCCACGGGCCACCTACTTTATGAGTTTTTCTAACAAGATTAAACGGTTTTTCTTGTCCATATTCACTTAATACACTTAAAATACATTCAGTAGCCACCAACCCATGCTCAGATAAGGACAATTTAATAAATGACGGAGTGGCCACAACTTCATTTGGTTTAATAATAAATGATTCATCTTCTTGGTAATCAATCACTGAAGAACCATGAACAGTAAACTTATTAAATACGCTTTCCACCACAGGTCCATATTTATAAGATACAATTGGTTCTTCAAATAACTTTTCACCAGTTTTCTTTAAAAATTCAGCATAACAATAATATAAAATTTTTTGGAGTTTTAAATGTGACATTGGTACTACAGACAAAATAAATTTTGAAATATCATATGCAGTTAATTCTCTATCGCTTGTTACCAGGTCTAAAAACTCTTCCTTGTTTTGCGTAAATATAACATCTTCAAAAAATTTATCTTTTTCAAAAACAGAATCTAAGGAAGTTGAATCAGTAGATAATTTATGAATCCCAAATTGCATATCTCCACATTTTTTCTTTATTTTATGAAGAAGTTCATTTATTTCCTGTTTATCCAATTTTACATCTGAAGAATAGTGCCAGCCTATTCTACGCCCGCGTCTATAGTGACTCATAATTAACATAAAATGAAAAGCCAAATGTCACACCTCCTTAAATGCATCTTTATGTATACTAGCAGATTTTATGTATTCTTGCTTGTGTTTTTCGTGTGAATCATAATTAGTTTGAAAATCTTCTGGTAACCATATTTGCAACTCCCAGGGGTAAAACTTATTGTTATTACCATAAAAATATATATGTGTAGCTTTATATTCCCCTTTTGAAGAGTCTATATACTTTATTTTATAAAACTTTTTAATTATCCTGCACATTTTTTTAAATTCTTCACATTCATGATCAAAACCTTCTAAAGAAATCCTAAATCCTAATAAATCATTCAAACATTTATTTAATGGTATTTTTCCATTTTCTCTCTTCCCATTATTATAATGACCTAATTTATATATAATAGATTCCGGTTGTTTTACTCTCAGCCTAAAGTCTAAATCATTATAAATATAATCTAGATCAAGTTCTACAGTTAAAAATTCAAGCTCATTTAAATATTGACGTAGATTATATAAATAACCAGGTATTATTGAGTATGCGTCCTCATCTCCTACATTTTTTAATATATCATTAACTTTCGTTCTTTTTAGATTTATATCACTACCTGTTAAAGATTCATTAGAAAAATCGCTATGTATACTGGATATCTCCAAAATAATTTCACACAATTTATATATATCATATTTTATGACGCTGGTGTCTTTAGGAATTATGTCTTCGACCATTTTTAATTGTATCATTTTACCACCATATTAATATTCATTACATTTTATAATACAAAAGAATTAGTAAACCTTCAAACATAACTGTTTACAATATATAATTTGTATCGGCATAATTAATGAATTTTTAAGTAAAAAGCCCCTCAATCTGAGGGGCTTTTGAGACGGGACAATGTTTGTGATCAGTCCACGATATTAGCATTTACTGCCGTGAGTCATTTATACCTAGAAGTTACCCTTGTTTAATCTTCTTTGAAGTTCTTTAACCACTAGGCTTGGATCGCTGATTACACCATCAATTGGTGTACCTAAATATTTCTGAAGTTCGCTAACCGTTTCAGGTCCTAAGTAGCCATCAACGGTAGCACCAATTTTACGTTGCAAGGTTCTAATCACCAAACTTCCGCCTTGGCTAAACGTAATACCACTGACAATCATTTTAGTTACATCATTTTTTAATTGATCACTAATGATACCATCTTCTACAGTACCTAAGGCTTTTTGAAGAGCTCTCGTTGTTTTAGTGCCCCACTTACCATCAACTTTTAAATTAGGTGAATATAAGTTTTTACCTAAATATTTCTCTGGATCCACTGCATGAGTTTTATTAATGTTCCAGTTTCCTTTATGCAATTCAAAGTGTAAATGTTGGCCAAATGAATGACCGGTATTACCCATGACACCAATAACTTGTCCTTGCTTAACTTTGTCACCTACAGAAACTTTACGTGAACCATCACGCATATGAGCATAAACAGATTCCCATGTATCACCATTAATTTTGTGTTCGATCATAACACACTGACCGTAAGAATCTGATTCGTAAGAACGAGTTACTTTTCCATTAGCTACCGCCTTAATTTCGTGGTAACCGGGTTGCGCGAAATCAGTACCATGATGGTCTGGTCTGGAATTTGACCTAAACTCACTCGTTACTCTTTTGACGGTTGGATAAATAAATGTTGCCATGATTATCGACGCTCCTTATCTGAGAATTCCTCGCGCATTTCCTGGGTTACACTTTTGTTATCTTCATTAATGCTATTCAATTTGTCAGCTAATCCTGGTGGTAATAAGACACCTACTGCTGCTAAGTTTTCTATAATACTTAAACCTTCATTCGCAATATAAAAAAGCACAGTCGCATACGTGACTGCACCATTCAAACCTAATATTTGATCAACCACATTGGCCAAAATAATTACAACTAAAATGAGTAATTTTCTAGCGTAGCCAAATAGTGACTTTCTAGACCACAAGTTATCATTTTTCAGAGCTTTAAAAATACCTGTGATAATATCCAGTGCCATTAATAATAGTAACAAGTGTAGAAATTTCACTTCTCCAAACAAATAAAAATGTGCTGCTTCTAAATAAGACAAATTAACACTTCCCATCTTTGTTTCATCTCCTTAATAATCATAAGTTTGACCTCCCTTTAATTTTGGTCATTAAAAAAGAGAGGTTAGTCACCTCTCGTAATACCAACAATAAACCCGTTATTGGCTTAAAAATAAAATATTTAATTATTTATTGTCCTACTTACTTTGCCAACCCAATTTATTACTTCTTGTAAATCAACTTCAGTGTTCCAAAAAGTGAGATATCCCGCAGTAAGTTGTCGGAATTTATCTGTCTCTTCTATTCCTGAAATTCCACCAGATTCAGAATCAGAAACAATTAAATCTACATAATTTTTACTAACAGATGTTGTAGCCCAATCATCCATTCGCTCTTCAAAATGTTCATAATCATTTCTAATCTTCCTTAACATTTCTGGTGGTTCAATTAGTTCTGGATTTCTATCATGAATTATTTTTGCTCTTTCCTTTGATCTTTCTTTATCCTTCGGTCTAGAGCTTGTAGCATCCTTGTCTAATATTCTTACTATTACCATTGCTTGATTAATTACAGAAGTTGCATAATGGATTACCATTGAGGGCGTACTATTTTTCAAAGCGTGTTGCAATTGTACTACGCATTCATTCATCCATTCTTTGCGGATTTGTATTTCTTGTTCATATAAACGCATGATTCTATCTAGTTCATTAGGGTTGTTCGGAAAATATTTATTGTCCATATAACCACCCCTCCATTTTTATTTCTATTGTATATTAAGAGGTGTCTTTCTTCATAGTGTCTAATTACTATCTTGACTTAGGTTTATGTTCATTAATCACTTTCCAAACATAATTAGTATAAGTCTTCAATTCTCTTGCAATGTCAACTTGCCTCATCCCAAATTCATGCATCCTTAAAATCTTTTCCTTCTTAGTCATCTTCTCATACAACACATCAATGACCTCCTTAAATTAATTTATATAAATTATATACAACTAAATAATTTTTCGTAAGTAATTGAAGTGTTGTGTTTAATAGTTGTGATTGTATATTGGGGGCAACATAAATTAAGCGGTTAATTCTTCAATCAGTTTATCTTTAACTAGTTTTTGTAGCTCTTCTACACCTGCATTCGCCTCATACTCTTCATTTGAAACAGGTACATAACCATTAATGTTGATTTGATTATTTGAATCGACACCCCTAAAGTGGATATGAATTTTTGACTCGTTTCTTGTGTTAACAAATTGTACATTGTTTATTTTCACATCAAGGTTTTTAATCATAAATATCACATCCTTCCCTATCCCTTTAAAATTTTATGTGCTTTACTTAAAACACTTGGTGCTACTTTTATCCCTTCTAATTCATCTAAAGATATTAACTGTAATTGAACTTCCACATGTTGATTTAAAAGTTCATCAATGTCTTGTTTAAATTGGTCTAATTTATTTTCTTTTATTTTGACCTTTCCATTGTCTAATTCACTTTCCTTATACTTCTCAACAATTTTGGACCGCAATTTTTGGGCTGTTTCGAATTCCTCACCGACATGCCTTAAGTTTTTTTGCAATTTAAAAGCTACCTTTACTGGTAGTTCCTTTTCTCCCAATAAAGATAGCCCATCATGCAATAGAAATATGTCGTTTACAGTTACTTTCAATTTAGTTACCTCCTACTTAAGATGCTTCTTCTAAAAGCTTCACGCGCTCTTTTAAAGTTTGATTTTCAAACTCTAATTCTTCTAATCGACTATCGTATTCGTCAAATTTAACTTTCATCACAACATGATGTAGCGCACTTATTCGGTCGTAGTGTATACCTTCTGGTTCAGCCCATTCATACACTTCACCATTCGGTTCAAAATAAGGATTTCCATTTTCATCATAGTCTTTGAATTTAACAAGCCTAGGCTCAATAGGAGCTAAATCATCCGCAATATAACCATAATAACCGTATTGATCTGGATCCGCATTTGCCTTCGACTGATACCAAACAGGTTGTGCTTTCTCAAAAAAATTAAAAGCGTATTCTTCTTTTAAAGGCTCAATATTCTTCTTGTACTTTCTTGCAGATGTTGAACGAATCAAATGATAGGCCCCACTAATATACGCGTTAGGACTAGATGAAGTGGTGTAACTACTCAAACCAGGTAATCGTAATGAAACGTTATTGTCTGAGCCAATGTTAGCCCTCATATCAACTACTCTATTACTACTTCCGCCACCAACGGCATTAAAGCTAATCCAACCATTGTTCATCTCATTAGCAAATGTAACATCGTTAGAAGATGAATTAGGATAACCAAAATAACCACTACGACCATTCGTTTTTCCTGCTTTGTAAAATTCTATATAAAAGTGGTCTCTTCCATCTAATTGCAAACCTGGACCATTACTTTGCATGATGTGATTACCATAAGAATAGATTTCATCTGAATCAATGTTGATTCTTCCACCGCGATTTCTAATATTGAAAAAGTAACCACTGTGATAATTTACAAATCCTAAAAACGCCTCACCTAAGCCTTCGTGAAATGTCCCTAAAATAAACTCTTCTGATGTGTTTGGCTCAAAATAAATACTAGATGGATTCGCACCTTGGAAAGTATATTCATCCGTTACAATGGCTAGGCGATCATTGTTATTGCTATCTCTAACAATCAATCCTTCATTATTCAAGTGGATGCTGGTATGTCCACTACCTGCGTTTTGAACAATCTCAGAACCTTCTATATAAACACCGTAGATTTCACCAGCGTTAATAGTACCAATATTGGATGATATTGCACTCAATGCATCTGCGACAATTTGACTTGCCACTACAACACCAGTGTAAACGCCATTTTCATCAATATACGTACCCTGTCCATTCCAAGTACCAGCACTCGCAATCTGATCATCTGTTAATTGACCTGATAACCAGTCAACGTTTAATGTTCCATCACTATTAAAAACGCTAGCTCGATTCCAAACATCTTGGTTCATTTCAACCGTATTTTTGATAGGATTGTAATTATCATAAGCGTATTGTTCTGCGTTTGATTGAGCTTCTTGAGCCTGTGTAAAAGCGTATGATGTACTGTCTGTATAAATAGAATCATCTTTACTATCAATCTGTGTTTTTTCATACGTGTAATCCGCTAGTTCATCTTGACCAATTTTAAATGCAATTTGCTTCTGTAACCCTCGCCAAATTGACATAACTTCTTCTTGAGTAAATTCAATATAATCACCTAGGACAATTTTAGTTCTAGCATTTTCTTTTATACTTCCTTCAGATGTATGAACTCTAGCTTCTAGATATAAAGCAGGGGTAAATTTTTCATCTTTAACTCGAACGGTATCTCCAATGAATACTTGTTGTCCTAATTTGTTAGATAGTGTAGCGATGTCAGTATTATATTCGATTGTGGCATTCACTCGTTTTTCTAACTCGTTTTCAGTTAAAGTATCCAACCGTTCTTGAGTCATATTTTGATCAGACGATTGAGGATGATAGACCGCATATAAATGTTGCAAGTTTCCGTTTCCGTCTGGTACACCCCAACGTTTTAAAGCATCTTGATCTTCTATGAGTGTCGTTTTGACATTGCCATCTATATCAGGTGGACTAACGCCCAGTAGTGCCGTTACGACATTAGTTGATTTACTTTTTCGTTCAATGCCTAATAGGTTTTGGCCAAACGTTACTTCAAAGCCTCTCCACCTTCCAATACGTTCAATCATGTCTACATATCTAACAACCTTGCCATTTTCAATGGCGATTCGAAATTGTAATTCGAGATTAAATTCACTGGCAATTCTTTTTAAAAAGCTGTATGGATTAGTATGCTCTTCTATTTTGAATGACCGTAAGGTTGTATGAGCTATTTCCCCAACATTCCAACCTGTATCTTTTAATGTTTCAGTAACATGAAAGGTAGCTGTTTCAGCCGTTGTTTCTTGAGGATTGATAATTTTTGCCTTTTTTAATCGTAAATAACTAGCAGATGACCATACGTGGATATCATGACTACCATTTTGATTAAGTCTTTCGATATGCTCGTCAATAATAAATTCCGCATAGCCAACCTTTTTATCTGGAATCACAATACGGTTTTGATCTTGTATATGTTTTGAAAAATCCTTATTAGAAAAAGTAGTAAATTCAAAGGTGTCACTATTGGTATTTAAATCTATTCGTCGGTTATCACGCCAATAATTTCTCTCAGTAATAAAAGACAAAATGCTGCCTGTTTGCTTATCAGCTAAATGAATGAGTGATGGCAACATAGCTCACCTCCTTACTTATAAGCTGGACGATAGCGAAGCGTGCCTTGAAGGGCATTTTCTGGTAATAAAGCTAAGGTGTTTTCTCCTGGTTTTAAACTGAATGGTGTGGCCCCAAAATCTTTAAGATCGTTTCGTAATTCACCGTTAATTCGAATTTCTGGATCATATGGTTGCTTGTCTCGGTGATCAAACGTAATCATATCACCTGGTTGTGCAATATACGGAATACCTTGGACATCATTTAATTTATAACAACGCATCAATAACACTTTCATGTCTTCCTCGTTCGAATCAAAGAATTTTTGAAAGGATAATTGAATCTGTGAAACTTCTTGCGTAGACTGGTTTGATTCAATGGTTCGTCTCCACTCATTATCAACAATTTGTCCAGCTCCACTTCTTAGTAACTGAAGAATTAGTGTCCATGTATTACCTTCTCGAATCACTTTCATTCTGCCGTACATATCTTCTAGTGTTTTAGGTAACGTGAGGTATTCCGTAACCTCTCCACCATTTAGTTCTAATTGAACACCAAAATGATCTTGGCCAATCCATTTATCCTCTATAAAAGCTCTAAACACTATAGAGTTATTTGCATCTAAGCCATACATTTCAATTCTCCCGTTAGAACCACCTTTTGATTCAGCATAAAACCTAAAACCCATGTCAGCTTTAAAATCTTGAACTGCTTCAGAAAGACTGTGCTTCATAGCTGGACCATGCCACTCCTGTTCATCTGGATTAGGTTCAGCAAATATTGGGAAAAATCCTGTTTCATCATAATCCATTGAACCATTGATATAGCCTTCTGAAATAACGTTTGTTTCCACCCATCCAGTCATCGATTCCATATGATGATGAAATATTATTTCTTCTTCATTAACAGGAGTTTGCTTTACATCTATTGGTTGACCGATTAGCATAAATTCTTCTCCATTACTAACCATTGCAAATGTAATCGGTGAAAGGACTTCTAATTCAAAAATTGGTTTAGTTACTGCATTACCTTTAACATTTATCACGGTTCCCGTTGTTCCTACTAAAGGGATTTCTTGTTCAGGACCATAACCATATGGATCTAAACAAAGAAATTGAATGGTACCCGTTCTAAGATCTGCGAATTTATCAAAATCCTCTAATGTATTTTGAACAAGTGCAAAATACGTTCTATCAGGCTCATCATCAAACTGTAAAGGAACAGGTTCATCAGTAATAAGCCATTCTGCCAATTCATCTTTTAAATTTAGATCATGTGCTTCATCATTAAATTTAAATCCGATTGGTTGTCTAATTGTTAGAGGACGAACTTCTGAAGAATTTAAATGAGCTCCATCCATCCCAGGTACCGTTAATAAATGTCTATACACAGGGGCAAATGGAGCTTTCACTCTTCCATGAAGCATATGCAACCACGGTTTTCGGATATTGTTAAATGTGAAAGATTCAGTCAATACATAACCTCCTTTCTACCTGAAAGCTTCTATGATTCTATTATTTCGTTCTTGTTGCTCTGAAATATAAGGTTCAATTAATCTACCCACAGCTTCACTGTCCAATTCAATTGTTGTATTTTTCATAAGCAATTGAGTTAATAGCGCAATCATCTGTTTGGTGTCTTGAACCTGCTCACTTAATTTGTCAACCATCACTTTCATTAGGTGATTCCCTTCATTTGATGAACTAGATGAATCGCTTTGTCTACTAGATAAGGCAAGTAGTTTCATAAACTCACTTGGAGGGCGAACACCTTCCGCATAAGCTGGGATTGCGTTTGCAGCTAACTGCTTTGATTCATCATGTGGAAAAACTTGAGTACCTCTTGGGAGATCATAGATTCCAAGTGGCAGTGCTGCCCACCTATTTTTATAACGCGCTAATTCCCAACCTTCTTCACCCACAAGGGCTGTACCACCTGGGTGAAAATTAGTCCCATCAGCATAAGAAAGTCCATAAGCTGATGTTAATGCTGAAGCTTGGCTCCTTGTATAATCAGCTATACTCACATTAACTTTTCGATTAATGGGTTCGGATAACGCTGCATTAATATCTCTAACAGATGGTGATACATTCGCATTGATGGTTTTATCCACTCGTTCTCCGAGTTCTTTATTGTAATCACCAGCGACAGATACTAAATTTTCAATATTTCCTTTAGCATCTTTTAATCCTCTGATTTCCTCATCTATTTTGTTAACAGACTCCTGAAAAAGTTCTGTTTTACGTTCAGCTGGAGTGGCTTGTTCATATAACTTGTTTCGTTCTTCCTCTAATTTTGTTATACGTTCCTCAACTAAGCCAATGGAATCTTTATCTTGAATAGCCTGTCTAGCTTTTTCTTTAGAAATGCCAGCCGACGTTAAATAATGTTCCTGTAAGCGACTCGTTACAATATTAAGTTGTTTGATTTCTTCTTCTGTTTTTACTATCTGCTGTTCTTTGCTATTAATTTGTTGTTGTAACTCCAATGACTGTTCTTTTAGTCCTTGTCTTCCACCTTCAATTAATCTAAGTAAATCTTGAGCTTGTTTACGTTTTTTATTCATTTCTTTACGTTGACCAGCTAATAATTCACTTCGCATACCGTGTGTCTGGTTTTGTTGAATGATCTCTTTTGTTTCCTCTTTTAGGTCTTTCAGTTCCTCCTCGGTATACTGATTTAGTAGCTTATCAACCTCTGCTTGTTTTTCTTTAGATGCATTTAAACTATCTTGTTGCTTGGTAAGTTCTTGAGCTAATATGCTTTGGTTTTCTAAAACCTCATAATATTCGCCTTCTAATTCTAATGTGGCCATCTTAAGCATTTCATCATTATATTTTCGTAGCTCACTAGTTGTACCTGCTATTTTGCCACCTTGATCAGTTATTTTTTCTGTTGCACCTGGTAATTGGTCTACTAAATCATTATTTAAACTAACCATGGTGTCGAGTTGTTTGTTTGATAATCCAGACTCTTTTTTTAGACCCGCCATTTCTTTTTCAATATCTTCAATAACCTTAGGATCGGAAGCATCTTTTAACTCAGCATGTAAATCTACATATCTCGCAAATTCATCTTTTGTTAATTCCGATTGATTTCTCAACTTTTCAAATTGGCCAATCATCTGATCTGTTGTTTCATATTGATTCATAAATGAATCAGCAGTTTCAAATGAAATGTCATTCAGCTCTTTCGTAGTACTTGTCAGTTTATTAATAGCTCCGCCTACCAGTGTGAGACCACCAATTGCCACACCAGCTATGCCAGCTGGACCCAACATACCTAACCTTGAAATTAAGCCAACACCATTAGATTTTCCTAATACTTGAGTAACTTGACTTAAACCACTTGTAAGGGTACTAACAGTCTTAAATGTACTACCTAACATGAAATTAACAGGTCCTAATGCAGCTAAAAATCCTGCAGTAGATAAAATCGTTTTCTGTGTTGATGTATCTAAACTATCGAACCATTCAGCTAAATCTGTAACTCCTTCTGTTACTTCTGGTAAAACATCCTCGCTAAAATCTAGTAGAATTTCACCAACAGGTAATAGGCTTGTTTCAAACTCTCGTAAAATTCGTCTTTTGCGTTGACCAAATGTTTCTTCAACATTACCGGCCATACGATCCATGGAACCATCTACATTGTCTAATTCACCATCAATATCTTCTAGTGCTAAAATGGCATCTGCACCTAGGTCTTCCCATTTCGTACCAAATAAATCTACACCGACTTGGTTAGCGGTTGTATCATCTAAATCATTTAAATCTTTAACAATGGAGTCAAAAACATCAGAAGCTGTTGCTTCTCCATCTTCAAACGCTTCAAATAAATCTTGAGTATCATCTGATAACTGAGATAATGCATCTTTTGTCGTATCGGATCCATCCGCTAATCGAACACCAAATTCTTTAACAGCATCGTTTAAATAATCAAGATTATAAACACCTTCATCCATACCCTTTTCAAGAATTTGAAAGTATTCTTCAGCTGTAAAACCCATATCAGCAAATAAAGGAGCATATTCACTTAAGTTATCAAACATCTCATTTGAAAAGTTGAGACCATTTTGTGCACCACGCGCCATTAAGTCAAACGCAGCATCAGCCTCTAAACCAAACCCTTTTATAAGGTTGTTTCCAGCTCTTGTCACTTCATTAACATCTGATTCAAATGTTTCAGACAAAAGTAAGGCTTTACGTGTAATATCCTCTAACTCTTCATCATTTAAATCACGAATATTTTGCCTTGTTTGTAATATAGCGTGGTCTACTTCTTCAAGACTTTGTGCATACCCATCCTCATAAATGGATTGCGCAATATCCGTCATACGTTCAGTTTCTTCCGCTGTTAATCCAAGGGAATTTTGCATACGAACCGAAGCGTCTTCAAACTTACCTGCCGTCATTAAGGAAGCCGTTCCTGCCCCTAAAATAGGAACGGTCAAACCAGTTGTTGCCGTGGATCCTATGCTGGTTAATGAATCTCCGACTTTATCTAACTTCCCTGAAAACTGATCTAAATTTTGGCTAAGTTTCCCCCAAGTAGACTCTTGAAACGCCTGTTCTTTACGCATTTCTTCTAGTTCATCTGTTGTACGTTGGACGTAGCGCTCTAAGTTATTTAGTGCAGCTGCTTGATTATTGTAAGCACGTTCAGCCTTTTCTGCTTCTTTAGAACCTTGCCCGTGCTCATCAACCATCTTTTGATACTCTTTATAGGACTCTTCTGTTACCTTTTTCTGAACTTCTAACTTTTTATTGAGTCCTTGAAGACGTGTCTCATACTTTCCGATTGAACGATCTCCGCGATCAAATGCGCTCATATTTTTACGCATTTCTGAGTTAACGGTTTTTAGTCGGTCTTTTACACCCGTAAGACCTCTTTCCAAAGCTAAGTGATCTAATTCAAGCCCTATATTTAACCCTTCAATTCTTTCTGCCAATGGTTAACCTCCCTTCATAGAGGGATAAAAATTAACCGCCAAAGGCGGTAATTAGAGATGTTTCTTCTCTAGGTTTCGTTTCTTTCGATAGTAATTCAAGAACAAAATTAAACGGCATATTGAGTACATCATTGATGTCCTTACCTTGCTTCATCATTTTCAAAATAATCTCGTCTAAATATTGCTTTTGTTTTTCTGGTGTAAAATCATCATCAACTAACTGATTTTCTCCAGGTACTTTTTTGTTTCAATATTTTGATCACCTCTGGCCACAAAAAGTACTTGATCTTGTAAAATACGCATGGCATCTGGGGCATGAAGGCCCTTAAATAAATCTTCTTTTGTAAACTGACCACCATAGGCTTTGTCAGCAACGAATTCTAATAATTTATCAATCATTTCTTTCTCATTATTCACATTGACATTTTTCATTTCAGCCATTAAATCTATAGCCTCATAAACGACTGATAGAGGTAAAAACATCGGTGTTAAGTATTTCTTTGTAACTAATTCACCATCTTTAACTTCTGTAATGAGCTCGATCATGTGTCGCTTTAAATTTGCCATGTTAAATCCTCCTTCAAATTAAAATAGAGCAGGATTACTCCTGCTCTTCGACTTTCTTAATTAATGGTCTTCCTGCCTTATTGTCAGATGAAGCTAGTTCATCTAGTCGCTCTTGCTTAACCTTTTTATTAGCTGGTTTAGGGAATCGATCACCCACAAAATAATCTTTATCATCCTCTAGATCATGAAAACCTTCAATCACTTCATACTTAGCCATTTGAATAACCTCCTTAATCGCTTCAACATATTTGATAGAAGCTTTATTTTTATCTACATGCTTAAACGAATCTTTAAAGGGTACTTTATTCACGTATTTCCCTTTATAAAATAAATGCTGGTGATCATTCATCACACCAGCATTATGATAGATTTTCGTTTGATAATATCTTTCAACATTATCGGTTGGCCAACAAAAATCTAATTCATTAGGAGTTTCTACATCCTTACCGAAATGATAGACATTCCATAGCTGCGCCCACATTTCTGCTGTCCACTTTTGAATAGGAGTATAATTAGAATCATTTTGTCGTACATACTCCCTTTCTACTGAGCTTAAAAAGTTATATAGTTTGATAGAATCCTCAAAAACTTTATTCCAGTAGTCATGAGTTGGATGTTTGATTATCCATTGAGCTCCTCCGATAGGGTGTTTCTTTCTGATCAGTGAACAATCAACGCCTACAACATCACACATTCTTTTTAGTAAATCAGAACCTTTACTATCTATATACTCAACGCTTAAATAACTTTCACATGATGAAGCCAACCATTTATTTTTAGTTGGTTGGACATTAGGTAATTCTCTTAACAGTACATCACTATCCAAGTAATAGTATGTTTCCATTTCCCTTGAAGGATCTTCTTCTAAATATCGCTTCCATAGATAGGGTTTAACAGAAGGAATGTAACTTTTATCCTCACGAACATCATCATACACATGTATCTCAACACCATAATTCTCATGCAAATAAACAGGCACCCGTTCATCATGCCGTGTGAACAACAGCACAATGTGACGAATGCCTAGTTTTTGTAATCTAGTAATACACACTTCCAGCTCCCATTCAAAACGTTTAATGGCAGGCTGACATAAAATATATTTCATTTATAATCACGCGCTTGTTGTGGTAGTCGTTGTCGTCGTATCAGGATATGCGACTCCAAAAACTTTATTAAATAAAGCATCACGATTAGTGGTTTCACCATCCGCATCATAACCAAATACTACGGACTTTTCTTTTGTAAACCCATCGACTTTACGCTCCATAAATTCTCCTGAAATTTCTTGGTTCTGAAAAGCTGTGGTATCTTCTTTTGTCTGTGCGTTAATGGTTGGACGCATAAACATGCCTTTAGTTAACCCAACCCATTCTTTTGAACCATCCTCATGAGTTTTAGCAAATACACAAGCAACGTATGGAGGATTGTCCCCCTCACCATAAGAACCTAGTCCCTCCACCGTTTCAAGACCTAACAATGTTTGACGGTCCTCTACTGGTAGTTTATGAAATGCACCCGTTACGGTAACGTTACCATTCGAAACAGCAATTTCAGCTGTTTTGTTATCACCATAAGCACGTACAGCTTCTTGCGGTAATTCAACTGTAATCGTTTGAGCAAACTTAATGCGTTCAATAGAACCATTAATAATACCCGTATCGCTTGATTCATTCAGTACAGCATAATAAAACTCATCAACTCCGGTTGATGCTTTATAGTTTTTTTCTGAGAAATGCTGCAGGTTTAGCTTTAGCAGTCTATCTTTTTTCATAGATTTTCCTCCTCTTATTAGTTAACATATTTTTTACCGCGATAACGTCTAGCATCACGGTAAACATTTAAATCTTGATCCCATTCATCAACACCGCCACCATAGTTACCAAAGTTAAACTGATCCCAAAGAATCTGTTGAATTTGTTTAGCCACAAGGTCACGGTCTGTTTTATTAAATGACCAAACTTCAATTTGATATAGATAATCTTCTGTTAGCCATTTATTATCTGCATAATCTGATGGTAATGGAGGATCTAAAGGATCAATAATAATAAATGGACCTTTTTCTAGATCCTCAGTGTTCGGATATTTATAAAACTTAATCCTTTGGCCAACTTTTTCTTGAATAATCGGATCCACTTTAAAAGCTTCATAAAATTGATATTCCATTAGATCCCCCTTTCGATTACCTCTTTAACGGTTTGGCGGTAGGTCCTCTCTGCATTACGCAAAGCTTTTGCAATAGCCCCTTTACCTCGTGGGTTCGGATTTTGTACCGTACCAAACTCATTGAGATGGATAATTCGATAACGATCTTTTGGGCCTCTCCAATGTACTTTAATCGTACGGACACCACTATCCCACATAGGCTCAGAAATAGTGATTTCATCAATAGATGCTCCAGTATCTTTGAAGGATTCAAATTGACTTTTTAATTCCTTCACAAACACTTTAGCGCCCTCTTTTAAAGCCTCATCACTAATTCGTTGCATTGCTTGTTTACCAAGACGTTGTTCCAGTTCATTTATTAGTTGTTCTAAGCCGGTTATGTTGACACTCATGACGTTAAACTCGCAATCACATTAATAAAAGATTTATGTTGAAGATCAGGCTGTGCTTGCTTAACGTTATAACGTTTGTTTTGATACTCAGGTGCATCAATTTCGACGTAGTGCTTATTGTTTGGGATATATTCAGCTTGAGGATCTCGAATCGTAATTGTGATATCAGAAAGTGTCCCATTTGCTTTTGCTTGTTCTGCATCTCTTAACCACACCTCGTCAACTTTAGCCCATGTTCTAAAAAGTTCATTCTTTTCCTTTTCACCTGGGTAAGGTCCTTCGTTTGGCACATATTCATAAAAAATAACAGGTGTTCTTAGCTCACCTGTATGCACACGTGGAGGTTTATATTTAAAATTCCTCATCATTACACCCCAGACTTTGTTGTGGTGGTTGTTGTAGTCGTTGTCTCATCTGTTTCTTCTGAAAGTAAATCAATTCCTAAACTTGTTATCTCACTTAAAAAGTTATCTTCAAAATATTCAATGGCATCATTATAAGCGTACCGAGTACGTTCGAATACTAGTTCTTTAGCTCCTTCATGTTCATTAATGTCAAATGGCCCACATTTGCGTTGTAAACTATGAACAGAAAAAGACAGCAACCGCTGAAGATTACTGTCTTCTGAATTATGAGTAATGTGCATACGCTCTTTAAACTCTTCTAGTATTTCTTGAGTGACTTGAGTATTTGTCTGAACACCCATGATTCACTCACTCCTTATGCGCTTGTCGTAGTTGTAGTTGTGGTTGAGCCACCTAGATCTAAATCATAAACCGCAGCCGCATTATTGTCTTTCGGTTTACCTGTCGCATATTGTTTTGCAATATAAACCGTTGCATCTTCAAGCGCCATTGTTTGTTCAAACTTTTTGATAGGATCTCGGCCACCCATTGCTGCTAGATATTCACCTTGAAGGAAGAACAATACCTTTCCTTCAGGAACAAATACAGATTCATAGTCTTTAAAGTTAAGTGGATAGTTTGTCACGTATACTCCACTTGCGTTTTGAATGGTTGCATTAGCTTTAATACGGAAACTGTTTTTTGGATTCATCACCATGACAAGCTTATTTTCCACTTTACGAACTTGTTCTTTTCCATTCGCATCTGTGTATATAGCTAATTTTTCTGCAACTCCAGCTAATTCATCAATCATTGTTTCGCCACGTTGGAATGTAAGTGTGCCAGATGATGATTTATCTGAAACAGCACCTGTTTCACTATTAACATTCTTAAGTAAGCCAATAGGTTGGTTTTGCCCTGAACCAGCTACAAACCCTTGTTCAAGTCCAACAGCCATCGCTTCCTGAATCATGGTACGTACATATCGTTCAATCCATTCAGGACCAAGTTTTAACATGTCGTTTGAAAGTGGAATGAACGCTGTAAGCTTCAATTGACTAATAGATACTTTACGAAACGCAGCATTTAATTGGCCTTTGATTCCATCAAATAATGGCCCCCATACAGCTGCCCCTTCTGGATTACTAAAAATATACTCTGTGACTGCTCCTAGATTTTGTAATCCAAGTGCATCTAATAACGGATGTTCTTTTCTTAAATCTTCAAACACACGCTCTTGTGTCGTTTTTGGAAGCATTTCAGTGTCAGTAAATCCACCTTCTTCAACCACCGCATTAAAGAATTTGTATTCTTCTGATGTTAAAACATTTTGGCCGCGTGATTGAAGCACAGCATTATCAGCCATTTGAGTATTAACTTGATTTAGAATGTCTGATTGAACATCTTGTGCTAATGACTCAAGCATTTCATTAAGTGCTTGTGACTGCTCTTCTTCTGTGCCATTTTGTGTTGCCTTCGCAAATGCTAACTTCTTTTCTTCAAAATTATTGAATTTAATTGTCATTTTCCTCATTCCTCCAATATTTTATAAATTTAAAAAGAGCTCTGAAAGATTCCGCTTATATTCGGGATCTTGTTCAGGCTCTTTTGGTTCATTCGATTGTAGGTTAGTTTGCGCTGCATATTTCGCAACTAGCTTTTCTTTAAAGTTCTCATATTCTTCATCATCATCTTCTTCGTCATCCACATCTTCTAGAGATGGAATCTCAATTTCTTCTCCAATCACATCTGCTAAGCCAAAGGCAACTGCTTCTTCAGCTGTTAAAAACGTTTCGTCATCTAACAATCGATTCAATTCTTCTTCTGTTCCAACAAAACGTTTCTTATAAGAGGCTGCTAATGCTGAATCGATTTTACGAAGATCAGATGCTGTTTTTTCGAAATCATCGGCATTACCAAACTCAATGGTGCTTGCTCGATGAATCATCATCATTGTGTTTTCAGGCATGATGATTTTATTACCAGCCATCGCAATAACCGATGCTGCACTTGCTGCTAAACCATCCACATGAACCACAATATCCGCCTTATGACTTTTTAGTAAATTATTAATTGCCACACCATCAAATGCTGAACCACCTGGTGAATTAATGTGAACATGGATTGTTTCAGCATCTACTCCATGTAATCGTCGTTTTAAGCCCTGTGCGCTGTTTTCACTAAACAGGAACCCACCAATAGGACCATAAATATAGAGCTTAGCTTCTTTGTTATCGTCATTCGCCTCAAAACGAATACTCGACTTCTTATTCATCATATTTTTGAGTTCGTCTTTCCAATTCATTCTTTATCACCTCCTTCAAGTAAATCTGCTAACTCAGTATAGTTTTTCGTGATGATATGTTTGTCCAATAACTCATCATCTGAATGTTCATATCCTGCTGCCTCCCTTACTTCATTTCCAGTAAATGCTGATGATGATACAAGCTTATCAACTGCTGAAGCTAAGTCGAATAGATCACGGTAAGACGGACGCCTGATATCTAAACGATCACCACTTAAATAATCTTGTTTTTCAATGAACTTTCCGCTAAACTCGTCTTTTATTTTTTTAATTATTGGATCGATGCCAAACGTCATAAAATTGCGTGTGCTTTTTTCTACATCGGCCATTTCCCCACGGACTAAAGCAGGTGGTATACCTAAGGCTCTGGCCACATGATCTAAAAACCCATTTGTTATTTTATTAATTTCATCTACACTTGCTGATGCTCGATTAGATTCTTCTTTGTAAGTAAAACCTTTTTGTTGCGGTACAATAGCAAACGTCTTTTTCTTAACAGCTTCATACATACGGTTAATGAAATTTTGCAATTTAGTGGATGTATCTTTATCTTTCGCGTGAGCACTTTCAGTATCTACTGTTGCTCGAATTTGGTTGTTGTGCAATTGAAATTCAAGCATTCGACCAAACAATTCACCATAATCAGCATATAAACTATTAATTAATCGTGATAGATCTTCATTGTTGTAGGGAATGTAGATTACATCACTAGATAAAAATGTACGACGAAAAGTATAGTTTTTTACGGTTACTTCTCTAAACACATCATCCATCATCGCATATTCAGTTCGGCTGAAATCATCTGCAATTAATAGATCATCAGAATCTGTTTTAATGATCAATACTTCATTATCGTGAATAAGTTTGTAAACAAACATATCCCAAAATTCACTGGCCGACTGATTTCGGTTGGGCTTCACATTCATTCGGTAGTAAAATTCATCATGCTGAACAATACCTTTTTTCTTAATTCGAAATTCTGACTGACTAATCGTTCTTGCAATTAAATTAACGCATGTTGCTATGGCTAGTTTTTTGTAATAAATACGATCAGAAGTATCTTCTAATAAATCGATATCATACATGAAATCAATCTCATCATAATTCTTAGTAAAAATATCTAATAAACCCAAATAGTATCACCCCCTTAAAAGGCTATCTCATCTAAGAAAAAATCTTCTTCCTCTTCCAAAACGTTATCTGCTTCAAATAAAGCATGAATAAACGCTTGAAATCCATCTGTTTTACGTCTAACTTCATCTTTTTTCAAATACTCCTTGTTTCCATCTTTCTTGATTTTGACGTAAACATTATTCGTATACCAACGCATTAGCGGGTTATCATCAAAAATTATATTGTGGTTAGCAAATATCGTTTCGACTCGTGGAGCCAATTTACTGTGAATGGCTTTAGGATTCCGAATATAAATAAGTTCAAATCCTTCTGCCTCTAAAGCCGTCTTGACCAAATCTAACCTGAATGTATCAGCCACAATTCGATTCACTCCGTAATGCTCACGCATTTCTAAAAACCAATCAACTATATGTTTAATATTAATAACTGGCTCATCAACAATCGTTAAGAACCCTTCTTTTTCCCAATCATAAATAGGTGGTCTCAATTCAACGGAATCCAAAAATCCTTTACGTATAAATGAGTGTGTTTTCCATACGTAGTCATCACCTACTTTGAATAACAAACCTACAGCTGCAAAGTCTCTTATAGATGCAAAGTCTAACCCACCAACCGCTGTACGATGGTTTAAATCTGGAAAAGGCCTGTTGGTTGCTTCTATTTCTTCCCAGGTAGCAACTGAAGTGGTTAGATCCGTAGCTGGCGTATTCATACGTTTAGTCATAAATTTGATTCTTGCAGATGGTTTCGAGTTCCCCAAGCTGATATACTGTCTTTTAACGACTCTAAATAACTCTTTAGCATAATCGCTCATCGGTGGATGAAACATAGGATTAGCTTTTTGCCAATTCGTTTCATCGTCTAACTCACTTTCTTCATCTAAACATGCCATAAAAACAAAGAGATGATCATCCGGAGCTTCACCACGTAACACTCGCTCAGCTCTCTCTTTTAAATCATCTAAGTAACCTCCACGAACAAACCCGTCTGTCGTAATAAAAAATTCTCTAGAATGTTTAACTTTACCTAAGCCAGATGAAAACACATCTACTATGGCTGAATCTTCATATTCATGAACTTCATCATATATGACACAACCATCGCGTAGACTATCTTTGGTTTTGGCATTTGATGTATGGTATTTAAGAATACTTCCATTGGTTTTGCTCTCGATTTCTGACCTTGTATGGCGAAAAAGAGATTGTAATACTCCCTCTTTACCATCCTGTTCAATGACATCAAAAACTTCTTTATGAGATGTTTTGGCTTGGTCTTCACTATTGGCCACAATCGATACATTATATTTTTTGATGCCATGTAGATCACTAATAAAGAAATGAGTTAAAGTCGAAATAAGACCGTTTTTACCAGCACCTCTTGCCATATATAAGAAGAACTGTTCAAAGAACGGATGATCCCCTTCTTTGTAGTATAAGAAAACAAATGCTGTTATGAACTTTTGATAAGGCTGTAACTTGAAATAATGTTTTTCAGTAAAAGCAATGTAACGTTCGTGTGTCACTTCATCGAAGTAGAGATCGTCTCGATTGAGGACGTACTTTTTTAAATAAGAAAACAAAAGGACCAAATACTTACTGACTTTAATTTTGCCAGCTTCGTATTGGTCCATATAATAATCTACATGTTTGTTTTTCAACATTTTAAATTAGATCACTCGTTGAATACTTAGGTTGATTGTCATTGTCCTCATCGATAAATTTAAAAGTTCTTTCGATATTTATAATTGCTGTATTGACTTTGCTCATGTCATTTAACAGAGGATGGGACTTAATAAAAGTTTGACTCCCGTTTTTGATTGTGACCGATTCACCCTCATTTTTTACTTTGCGTTCCATTCGTCTGTACATCTCAATATGCTTTAAATACCTACCAACTTTTTCGACCTCAACTGGGTTAGTTGTATCTATACGTGACATCAGATAATGCTTGATTTTATCAGTGCTCACATCGATCCTTAATTTGTTCGTCACACATGCCCACCCCCCTTACGTGTGAATTTGGTTAAAAATCTAGGAAGTCGATTCCCCCTGCACCGGTGCCCCCAGCAGCAAAAACACCAAAATTTTTAGGCGGGGGGTATCACCATTTTTCGTCTCCATCCCACTTTGTTGGCTTTCTCTTAAATTTAAATACAAAATGCCTTCCATGCTTTTTGTTATGACATTTAACACAAAGTGTTTCGAGATTCTCTTCATCAAGCGCAAGCTCTGGATAATCTTCTAAATCTTTAATATGGTCAACTACTAGTTGTATCTTCTTTCGTTTAGCTTGTTCACTGTATTCATTAGTGTCTATCTTAACAAAGCCATTACGTTTACATTCCTGACATTCATAATTGTCACGTTGTTTGATATATAACCTCATTCGTTTCCAATCACGACTATCATAGAATTTGCGTTTTTGTTCTCTAGTTTTGTATTCAGTCATTTATATCACCACATAAAAAAGACACCCGATAGGATGCCTTCATCAATTATCTAGTTTTTGACTAATTTCATCTAGTTTTCGGATAATGAGCCAATTCTGTGCAACTAAGCTTTCCAATTGTAATAATTTTGCTTGCTCTTTAGAATCCATCGTTAACATGCCTACAGTTGAAGCAATCTTAGCAGAATTACTCGAAATCTCTTGTATGATTTCCATATCCTTTTCGCTTAAATTGTCTAGGTGATACTTTTTCATATACTTTTCTCTTTTAGCTTCTTGCTTCTCTTCTTTAGATTTAAACATTGAACCCTACCCCCTATGCGTTTTATTGTTTTATTCGACAAAAGGGAGATATTTCCTTCAAAATAAAAAGCACCACAGTGGGTGCTAAATATTTTTGGAATTGTATTTTGATATATTTTCAAAAGCTTCTGCTAGTCTTGTATAATTTTGTCTACTGTCATTATGATGAAATTGATTAAAATTATAACCTGTTGTGACTTCTTTTAATAACATCTCTTTTAATTCTGCATTTGAATAACGCTCTAGTTGTTTAACATCAGATATTGCGTCAGTAGTCATGCAAATTCCTCCTTAAAATCCAATGGGTTTAACTTCATCTTTCACTCCTAAATCAGAGAGCTTCTGATTCAAGGAATCTTGCTTCTTTTTAATATCGGATTCTTGTATTCGATGACTCCAAATTTTATATAATTTTAACATATTATTATAGTAATTTGTACTCGAATCACTTTTTGATCTGTGTATACTTATTAATAAATGTTCTCTCTCTATAAAATCGCAAAATGTAGTTGCTATTGGAGAAAACACCATTTCTTCATCTGCTACCCCATGAACTAAACATGCGCTAAAATATTCTAACTGATTTAAGATATCAGTAAGTCCATTCTTCTCTTTTGTAAGTGCCTCGATTATCGCATCTTTTTCTATATTATCAATATCTACATGAAATTCACCATTAAATTTCACAGTATCAGTCTGTTTTATTTTACCCTTTATTTTCTTTTGATATTCGTTTAAACTAGGCAGAAAAACTGTTGCGAAAAAATACAGCATTTCCGTACTTTTTTCTGCTGCAGCCCTTTGATTTTTTATCGAAATATCCTTCTTTAATAAATCAAATTGTTTTAAGGCAATAAAAACCCCTATTAGTAACCCTACACCAGCCAACAAATAAAGCATTTCTAAAATTTCTTTAACAACATTATAAATTGTTAACCACATAATTTCCCCTCCTCAACCCAATCTATTCGACATATAAGTTAAAAATCCTGCAAAATTAACAGGAAAATCCAATTAATTGATCGAAATTATCTTTGAGGAGGTGATAAAATGAAAAAATATATTATTAACCATGGATCCGGAAAGGAAATCCATAGACGCGATCATTTAACTCGTAACTGTCAAGTGGATGAAATTATCAAGAAAGAAGAAACTGATGACTACAACTATGTTTACCGATTATTACAAAATGGTTATAACGGTTGTTATTGGTGTTATCGTAGTCAACATACTGGATAATCCAACAAATGAAGGGGAGTTACAGCTCCTCTTCTCCTTTTAGAGTACACCTTGCCTTTCTGATAAAGTAATATTATCTCGATGCCACTCTTCACATTCCTGCATGGTAATACAACCTGTTTTAAGTTGCATCTGCCATACCCCTCCATTTTCTCCGTCGGCATAAAAATAAGGATATGGTTTATACCCTAAGTTTATAGCCAATTCAACGCTTTTTTCTTTAATCAAAGTTATCGGAGGATCGTGATGCGTTTTCCATTTACCAAATTTGTTTTCATATTCTACTATTTGACCTGCCTTACCATGACCGCAACAGCAACCTAATGTAATAACACCTTGATTATTAAGTTTTTGTATTTCATCAGCTATACAAGCATCTACATTCACAATATTATTAGTTTGATCTGGGTTAATTACTTTTACTTTTTTATAAACACCATGTAAACACATATAATCACCTCAGTATAAGTCTTTTCAATTATTCTTATGTCCATACCATATAATGAAGACATCATAAATGAATGTTTATCAATATTACCCAGCTGACAGTTTAAACAGGACAATCAATTTATTAACAAAAGGAGGTGATTACATGAAACACTACAGGTCAAATATGTGTCAGTTGGGCATCTAGTAAGCAATATTCAATTTACTGGTGCTATGAAATCCTGCCGCTCCGTCCTGCCTCCGATTGTACACAAATCGCTATTAACCTGTCATTTTTTGTGTAGATTGTGCATTCTGTGAAATCTTTTCCACGATTGAATCTTTAATGTTATAGATGTGCCTTCTTGATAATCCCATGTGATGACCAATCGCACTCATGCTTAAACCATCTAACATGCATTCTAAGACCGCTTTCTCTCTTGGATCTTGGATGACATGGATATTATTTTGTATGAATAGAACCTTGCGTTCTAATTTCTGAACCCATTTACTTTTCTTGTCACGTCTAATCACTTCTTTGGCAACAGGATCACTAGTATTTCCTTTTGGTTTAGGCATAGTAGATTCTATTCCAGATTGGGCAACAACATTTCCTCCGACTACTTGTAATAAATCTCTCTGTCTCTTAATCTCATTTAACATCCAGTTATAATCTCTAAGCGCACTCTCAATCTGTTTTTTGTTCACCTTTCCACCCCGCCCCTTCTTTCCCTAACTCTTTATAATAGTTACTGGGCTTGACCGGTTGCTGTACACCCGTTCGTTTATCTCTTCTGTGAGGATGAACCTTGAAGATAATTGTGTACTTCATCTTTTTCATCATTAACCCCCTTGATAAATAAAAAAGGACACCAATCAAGCAGCTGCGTGTGCAACTTACTTAATCAGTGTCCTCCAGTTGGCTGGTAGAACTACATCCCTCAATCATTTTTAGACGGATAAACTTTTACAATTCTTAATTTGTTAATAGATTTCTTTAATGTGTTTGGATTAAATGCTGACTCTTTTAGTGCTGAAAATTCGCCTTTTTCATCAAAGAACTCTTTTACCTCTCGACTTCTTTTATCAAGAAATTCGAACGAGTATTCTCCCGTTGGTATATCCTTCGAATCTAATACTTCTAATTTTCCACTATTTTTATTTGCATCTGCATTAAAAATTTTCCCAATAAATTCTATCGGTTCTTCTTCAATTATATTTTTGTTTTGTAAAAGCATTTTTTCTTCAACTCCAATTTTTATTAAATTCGAAGAGCTTTTATAATCACTAAATTCGGCCTTTTCAAAGGTTTTATCTTTTTCATCAATTAAATTAGCCATTTTTTTGTAAGTTGGGTAAGTTTCAACGGCAGTTGTAACAACATCTGGATGTGTGTTGATAAGTAAATCACCTTTTACATTGTATACATTAACGTCCCCTGTATTGTTATTTTCCATATATATTTCTTCTCCTCGTTGATTTGCCTGGAAAATTACTTTAAGATAATCAAAGCTTTCTTTAGCAATCTTCCATATGTTTTCTGCAGTCAAAGAAGTAACTATTGGTAGTAATGATGGGTAAACATGAGAAACAGTTATCACAAAATCTGCTTCAAATGAACCAGGCTTAATATTAAAAACCTTTATTTTTAAATCTTCTCTTCTATTTCTAGACATATACTTTTCGTCTTTTAATGTTAAATAAGTTTTTTCAATCAACTGATGGAACACTTCCATACTTTGCGATAGATAGTATAAGTCATAACCATCTTCAACATTCAGATCAGAACCAGATATTTTAAAATTTACTCTTTCGTTAATTTCCTGACTCAAAACTCTTCCCCCTCATCAAACTTAACCCTTTTCACCTTCCCTTGGTGAGTAATCACTTTTGTCTCTCCATGAGAAGGTAACTTTGTAATTTTTGCTTTTCCATTACTGTATACGACGCAAAAAGGCTCGTTCCCTTCAATATCTATCAAAATTTGTCGATTTTTCATATCTACTGGTATTGGTTTTAATCGCATGAGCTACGCCCCCTATGTTAAAATAACGTTGAGACAAGTTATATTTTTGGGAGCGCTAAGCTCCTTTTTTTATGTCAATATGTCAATCAGAACATAAATCATAGTGATGATTGTAATAACACTCAGCGTACAAACGATTCCAAACATCACAAAAGATTTTTTCAATCATATCACTCCATTCAGAAAGGTAAATCATCATCTTGAAGATCTACTGGCTACCCTTCGTTATCTAATACGTTTTTATTTGATTTATTTTGATTTAAACTTGCATTTTGCTGTTTGTTAGACTTAGATTCCTCAGACGTTTTACTCTCTAAAAACTGTACGCTTTCAGCGACAACTTCAGTAACAAAAACTCTCTTACCATCTTGTCCTTCAAAACTACGCGTTTGGATTCTTCCGTCTATTCCAATCATAGAACCTTTTTTCATATAGTTTACTAGATTCTCAGCTTGCTTACGCCAGATTACGCAGTTTATAAAGTCAGCTTCTCGTTCTCCCTGTTGATTTGAGAATGGTCTATTAACGGCTACGGTAAAATTAGCAACAGCTGTACCGTTAGGTGTGTAACTGAGTTCTGGGTCCTTTGTTAATCTCCCAACTAAAACAACTCTATTTAACATTAGTCTTTACTCACCTCTTTACATGATTACGATAACCTTTAATCCGCTCTCTTCGCTTTTCGCGCAGCTCATTAGCCTGTTTTAAAATAAAAGAGTCGCATTCCTCATCTGGAATTTCACGATCAAGCAGTGCGTTAATAATTCTTGAGCGAATATCTAGTCTGTATGGAAAATTCATTTGGTATCTAGTAAGCCATTCTTTATTAATTTCAGGTAATAGTTTTTGTTGTTTTTGTGCTATCAACAACAATTGACGTTCTGCTAGATTGTGAAATGGAATGTCTTTAGTTCTCATTTTACTTTCCTCACTTTCACTATTTTCCATGTACTTAGTCCTAGTTCATTAGTTCTAAATAAACTCGAATTTATTAAGCCCTGTGTCTCAAAAATTTCCGCCAGCAGTCTTCACACAAGTTTCCTCCTGCAAAATTAGCACGCTTTGTTTTACATTCAACACACTTTTTCACCAATGTTCGCCTCCTAATATAATTAAAGGGAAGCAGCAACCATTATGCTGCTCCTTCGTCCGAGTCTTCATCAGTATTATCATGTTGATCTTGCTCATTTGATTCTCCTTCGTTCTGTCCTTGCTTCCATTCCCACCATTTCGCAGCTAATGGAGCTATTTGTTTGAAGTAATCTTCAATGACCTCTACAATCTTTCCAGAGTTCATATCAAGTTCATTTGCTAACTTGGAATAAGAATCGCCTTCTAAGCGACGTTTAACAATCTCAGTAAAGTTCTTAGGAAAATCATCGAGTTCTGGAGCCATGCCACTTAATACGAATTTTTCGATGGCTTCTTTTTCGAGTTGTTTTTCTTCGTCATCGGTTTTCACTTCTTCTTTAGGTATTCCAGGTAATTCTAGTTGTTCTGGATCTTTAACCTCTTGTACGACTCCATGTTCATCTACTTTGTATTCAGTCAAAGGTTTTCGAGTATGAGCATCAACAGTCACGTTATAATTAATAATTGATGATTCAATTTCTATTTGAGCGTGGCTATCAATCATACTTGCTAGGTTTTCTAATTGCCCTCGTGTCTGAACATCCGAAACTTCAAGCACAACTTCTTGAATCCCTTTAGGTTTTAAATTCACTTTCTTCACTAACGCTTTAAAATTTGCATAAGTCATATAGAAACCGCTCCTTTAATTTATTAGTAGCTGTTGCTGTTCAAATTCTTTTAAGTGATTAACTTTAATTTTGACTCTTGGTGAATCTGAGTACCATTTCCTCACGATTAGTTCGACAATTAACTTATCATCTTCCCAAATCACACCGTTTAAGCCATCCTTAATACCTTTAATAAAGTTATCAACGTCAGGTTTAACTGTGGGTCTATATGTGCCTTGGTCAATCATTTTTCGCTTATACTTAGGCATTGATTTAGGAATGGATCTATAAATATCAACCTCTAGCTTTAGTGGTCCATCTAGTAATTTTTCTGGCCGATGGTCTGCAGCTACGAGATTAATATATTGCTTGTAGTTTCTTGACTTGGCTGGGTCATACATTCTAGCTCGTCCATTGATAGTCGTAGCTCTTGGCCGTCCTTGAGCGACTGGCTCTCCATAGACCGTAAATTCAATTGCTTCAGCTAGCTTTGTCATTCAGTTTTCGCCTCGCTTCTTCAATTCGTTTATCTGTACGCTCGCTCATGGCCATGACTTCTTTTTCAGTCATTCCAGTACCGAGTACTTTATAAATGCCTGGTCCTTCTTTTTGCCACATTAGGCATCCCCCTTTTTACGATAATCTTGTCCTTCTAGTCGAATGCTCGTTGCATGGTCAAACATACGTGATGTTATACGTTCACCATGTATGCCGTATTTTTGCTGCAGTTGACGTTCAGTGTAGTTCGTTGTGACGATTTTCCGTTTACCTTGCCTTAGATTCAAAACATTAAACAGCACCTCAGAAGCCCATGTTTCTTGCCCATTCTCGTTCCCTTTAATGTACTCGGAGCCAATGTCATCTAACACAAGTAGATCTAGCTTCTCAATCATGTTGTATAAATCATCTTTGGAGTATTTAGCATGGTTGTCATAGACTTTTCTAAAATAGTCAAGGAGCTTAGACACCTCGAAATATAAAACTTTATAACCGCGACTTTTAAGGGCTTTGACTGTTGCATAAGCTACATGACTTTTTCCAAGTCCGGCTTTACCGCTCACGACTAGTGAGTCAGATGGACGTACTTCAAAGTTTCTGATCAAATCAACAACCCACTCTTTAAGCGTTATTTGACTAGGAGTTATGGCTTGATACGAATTGATTGTGGCATGTTGCAAATGCTCAGGAACTACCGTGAATCGCTCAATAAAGTTTTTCGCTTTAATACTATCTAGTTCGTCTTTGCTTGGTAGGTTAAGAGATTCTTTAAGCTTACGATCCTCACAAGGTTTACAAGCGCCCAAAATTCCTCTTGGTGTTTCATAGACTGGATAGACATTGCCACATGACTCACATATTTCTTCCCCAGCTCTTTTGATGGAACTAAGAAAAGCCTTAGCTTGTTGCATATGTTCACCTCGTTTCTAAAATCCATCTAAATCAGGATCATATTCAGGCATGTGTTGGCCATTGCCATATTTACGCTGCTTATAAAACTCAAAATTCTCATCATCTTTCCTAACTTCGTCTATTGATTGAATACCTTTTTGGGACCAATTACGAATAATGCCAAGTGCATACTTAAATCCTTTTAGCTCTGTTTTAGCTCGATTCAGTGCTTCCGTAATTAGTTCTTCACCTAGCTCGTCACAAAAATCATTGAGCAAATATTTATCTCTCTCTGAGATACTAATAAAATATTGCTCTGCTAAATGAATTACGCGCGCGTTAGCTAGGCTAGGTATATGTTTTGTTTTGTTTATGTCTTGTTTATGTTTAACTAATGTGCTCAATTCTTGTCCGCTTTGTGTCCGGTTCGTGTATTCTTCCGTGTCCGCTTTGTGTCCGTCTCGTGTATCAAAACTAACAATCGAATACTTTCCAGCTTGATTCACACGATTAGACTTTTTGTATTTAATACGTCCTGCGTTTATGAGATCTGTTCTTGCACGGTGTAATTGCTGCCTTGATAAACCCGTCTTAGCTTGCAACGTTCCATTTGCAACCGTGAACTCACCCTGCCAGTTAGTTTTATTGTTAAGTGCCATTAACGTGTACCACAAAACAATTGCCCCACTGGGTAAAGGATTCGTATCAAGCCACTCATGAAACGTATTAAGCTCTTTAAGGTAATTCATGATCATCACCTGTTCTTTCCAAAATCGCTGTCATCTTCTCAATACGCTTTAACCGATAACCAGGGAAATTGTGACGGACGTATGCCGCCACATATCGTTTAAATTGAATCCCTGGATTTTTAGAGCTCTGAGCAATCCAAACATATACATCTGGAATAGCTGTTTCTCTAGTTTTCATTGCTTAGTTCAGCTGCGACTTCTTCAGCTGTTTTCTCAGGTTCACTTTGTCCCTCATCTGCTTCTATAAATTCAGCATCGATAATTTTCTGTTCCTCTTCACTAACTTCTTGTCGTTGACTCGGATCACTCACATCTTCTACATAAGCTTTTTGCATATCAATGGAGAGAATGCCCCATTTGTTTAACATGTTTCGAATGACCGTCTTTTTAGCCATTGCGTCATAATCATTTTTCCAACCAAAATCTGATTTACTGAACTTCTTCTTGTGCTTTTCAATCTCTTCTTTAGACCAATAAACCGTCTTTTTAAAGCCATTAATTAGTTCAAAATAACCCGTATAACCAATCACTTTGTCCGATTTCTTTTCATCAAAATCAAGTTCAATTTCTTCTGTTAATCGATCCCATTTTTGAAGCTCACCCTCGTAAACTTCAATCACATTAATATTCCTGTATTGTCCTGTTCTAAGAGCTAATTGAATATAACCTTTATATCCTAATTGGAATTGGGCCTTACCTCCGTATGGAACAATCCACGCATAACCCAAATTCTTATCAACTGGTAGATCGAGAGTGGCTGCAACCATCGCAGATGAGATAACACTCATAGGTTCAGCCTTTTGAAGCATTTTTTCGCTGTTATATAGATTAAGAATTGATGAAGTAAATTGATTAGCTCGTTTCCCCATCACTTCTTCAAAACGCTTCATAACAGCTGGAGAGTTTAATAAACTTTTCATTGTCGTTCCTTGAGTTTTTTGAGGTTGATTTTTCTTTTTATTCGATAGTTCATTTTTGAGTTTTTCATTAGTTGCCATCTATACCAACTCCTTCACTTTAAATGGTCTTGATACTGTAGTTTTTATGACTTTTTCATAGATATCAGGAAACTCTTTTTTAAGACGTTTAGAATCAACTGTCCTACGTTCATGTGATTTCCAATTGACTTCATAAGTGCCGACATGTCCAACTTCAGCCTCTTCTAATTCCTGTTTAATTTCGTGTTCAATCTGCTTTTTTTGCTCTTGTAATTGTTTAATAGATTCTTTCAATTCGTTGTAATGTCGTATCTTATCTTGGAACTCATAACCTAGATCCACTACTTTATTTTGTTCAGAGCGTTCATAACGCTCTTTCAAGTATTGTTCAGCTGCACTGGAACCGTCTAAAGCTGGTGGATTATTACCAAGTACATGGTAATTCCAAAAGTGAACTTCAGCTTCAAATATCATGTCAATGAGCTCTTCATCTCGTTCAATCTCTTTCCAGACAAAACGTTGACCACCTATTAAAACGGCAATATATGCTTTTTCATAACCCGTTACACCTAAATAATGTTGCACCTGGACTAAATAGGGTTCTGGAATCTCATCGTCTTCCCAGTCTTTCGCTAAATAAGCACTGGCTGTTTTACATTCAAGTAACGCATTTTCTCCAACAACTTTTCGATCTATATTGGCCATAATGAATTCATGTTCTGGATGTTGTAGCATAAAGTTATTACGTCTAACCTTTTTACCTGTTCGAACTTCAAATTCTTTAGCAACCATATCCTCTAGTAATGTTCCAAAATATGCAGCTTCGTTTCCTTGGTCTTCAGAATAGGATTGGCCCGTTTTCTCAAGCCATAGCTCAAATGGGGTTTTATATTTATTAAGACCAAGGATGACAGAAGCATCGCTTCCGCCAATCCCTTTATTTCGTTCTGAAAGCCATTCTTCACGTGATAATTCCTGTGTGTTTAAAACTGTTTCAGCGCTCATACAATGACCTCCTCAAACTCTTCATTTTCTGCTAAATGTTCTCCTAAGCATGTTTCGTTACAAAAGTGCCCGTCTTTGTGATGAATGACATGTCCACTTAATTCACGTTTACATTGCTCACATTCAAAGGTGCGTTCAATCTCCGCTCGAATTCTTGGATAGCCTGTGCGTCTCATGCGAGTAATTGTTGGATGTTCGAGATCCATTTTTCCGCCTCCTCCTTGCCCTCACACTCAATAAATGATTTAATGAGAATGAGGACTTAATTAAAGTATTGCTTTATGTCTCTTTAACCACTTGGCAGAGTGGTTATTTTTTTGTGTCCGTGTGCCAAATTAAGTGGTGAACATTAAAACCTTTGGCCTGCATGTCATTTGCAAACTTCTTTAAGTTTTCTTGATATGCTTGTTCATGTTGTAGTTTTTTTAATGAATCAAGTGATATTTTTAATGCATCTATAAAACCAATCACATCTTTATGATCGTTGTATTGAACGGCAATTCGAACTCGACTTTGCAAATATTCAATACAGGCTAGCTCTCGTTCTATTTTTTCTTCGAGTGTGAATGATGACATTAAGCAACCTCCTGCTCTAACATGAGTTGTTTTACGTTGTTATAAAATTCAAGAATTTGTTGATTACTATAGTCTGTAAGGTCATAAGCTTCTTGTAGATCTTCCCTAATTCGATCTAAAGATTTGATAGGGTTAGAACTATTAATAGCTCGCTTAACTCGTTCTTGATAAATTTCTTTTGCTTTTACCCAATCGGTGTATTCTCCATAACTCATCTTGTTCACCCCTTTCTAGTAATTTTTTAAGGATTAATTACTTTACTAATCTCTCAGCTCTCATTCGCTGTTCAGCTGTATTAAAAATATCGTGGAATTTAAAATCATAATCTTTACATAGCTTTGCAATCTCAAACTCTAGAAACGCAATAGCTTCAGCTGATTCAACTAACGCGTTTTCTATCTGTTGTCGCTCGAAGATTTCTATATATTTCGGTTGTTTCGCGATTGCGACTTCATCAATCGATTCAAGGGCCTCTTTTAATTCTTTTTTGGTACGCATAACAACTGCTGCTCTATGCTGATCTAGAGCTTCACCATCTAACCAACCTAAGCCCCAACTTTTATACTCGTAAGCTGATTCAATTCCAATTCGTGGATCATTGTATTTAGAACTCATATGATTAGATAACTCAGGACTTACAGAAGCTCGTCCATTTTCTTGTTGTGAAATGGCTTCTCTTGAATAACCTGTTTCAAGGCTTAACTGCAGTTGTGTTAATCCAGTTTCTTTTCTAGATTGTTTCAAAGCATCTGTTGCGTCATTTTTACCATTGGTCATTAATTTCACCTCTTCTCTTACCATCTTTTGGTTAATAGATTAGTAGAATATATTTAGAATGAACTTACTTGCGGTTCATTCTTGTAGTTGTCTTGTTCTTGCTCTTTGATCCAGTTATCGATGGACTGTTTAGAGAAAAAGACATTACGTCTAATTCGGTAGTGCGGAATTTCTTTTTTACGTGCCATTCGATAAACGGTATCTAAACATACTCCTAAGTAATCAGCTGTTTGTTGTGCGGTCATACGGTCTGTCATGTTCAACGCCCCCTTTCAAATGTTGAAAAGTCAATTATCTCTGTAGGATTTTCCTCTTCCCTGTCGAATGGTAGATACAGGAAGGAGGTGTAATCTTTGGGAAACATCGATGTCGCAGAAATCGCTAGTCGTTTATATGAAGTTCATAAACCTATAGGTGCTGAAGAAATTCAGAAGTTAGTTGATGAGAGAATAAACGGTAAATCGATACAAATTGAAAATCTCGGTTCTGAAATTATGATGATGGTAGCTGAGCTCACCGGAAAAATGAGAGCTCAAGATTACAGGTTTATGATTGACTTATTGCAAACAACTATAGATGAACTTCAAAAATCAAATTAGTCCCATTTAAGAGGAAATAAAGCATCACTAAATTTTTTGGTGTTTAATTGTACGTTAATTGCATAAGTCGTCGTTGGCGCGGCGACTTCTTTCTCTAATTTATTAACACGTTTTATCAGTTGTTGAACTTGATGGTTTTGATTCACCTAAGACACCTCCTGTTCTTTTTGTTCAATTTCCGTTTTAGAAATTGAATGAGACAAAAAAAGATCATTAAATGGAATATTAAGTTTTTCAGAGAGTGCTGAAAGCTCGTCAACTTTAAAATTGTAATGGCCTTTCTCTCTTTTCCAATATTGAGATGAGTCACTCAATCCCAGAAATTCTGACATCTGATTAATGGTGAACCCTAAAGATTTTCGTTTTTCTTTAATCAAATGTAAATTTATTTTCATTTATGTCACCTCGCTTCAAATATCTAATTTAGAAATCTTACTTAGATTATATATATTCTATTTTAGAAAGTCAACACTTTTTATTTCTATTTTAGAATAAATTATTTATTTCTTTTTTAGAAAGTTTATAATAGTTCTCGAGGAGATGTCTTATGGATATAGGTAAAAAACTCAAAAACTTAAGAGAACGTAGAGGCTTACAGCAGGTTGAATTAGCTTATAAGATTAACGTCTCTCAAACCAAAATGAATAAAATCGAAACAGGTTATCAAAAGAAAATAGAACCTGAAATTTTGACTAATATTGCTGAAGCATTAGACGTTTCCACGGACTATTTATTAGGCAAAACAGATAAAGAAAAGGAAAATGATTTCGACCCCATAGCTGAACACAATCGCCTACTAAAAAAATACGGCATTGAGGATTCAGGTTTCTTCGATATAGAGAAATGGAAACAGATGGGGCCAGAAGAATTAAAGCAGCTTGAGGATTATTTTGAGTTTATTGTTAATAAAGCAAGAGAGAAAAATAAAGATAGCGAGTAAATAACTACATACACCAAGATCGAGGCACACTTAGTTTAGTGTGTCTTTTTATTAATTTGAGGAGGGATATAATGAGCATATTTAATATTTTCAAAAGCTTATTTGGTGAAACGATAGAAAAAACAAAATTTAAAGTAAATGCGAAAATCGAAACATCTGTACATTACAATAACGACATAAATCCAGTTTATAAAAAGAAACTTTCTAATGGCTTACTTCCAGGGGAGATTATTTTAATTAATTGGTTAGATGGTAAAAGTACTTCTTCAAACCCACCTGGATATTTCGAATATACATACGGACTTAAAACAGGGCAATCAACCGAAAAATTGATTAATAATGGATATCTTAGACAAGCATCACCATTTGAATCGTTACCATCACTTAAAGTACCAGAATTAAAAGAACTACTAAAAACTAAAAGTCTAAAAGTCTCAGGAAATAAAGCTGCTTTAATTGAGAGGATAATAGAAAACTTCTCTCTTGATGAAGTTGATAAATATGTGAAGGATAAAAGTTTAGTGATTACCGGGAAGGGTCATGAGGTTCTAAAAGAATATTATTACATAGTTCCGGCTCACAGAAACGATTCTAAAGATGGAATCTATAATGTTGCAAACGCTATAAGTTTTGTAAATAACTTTAAAGGAACATACAACCCTCCTAATGGTGACATTTCTTGGGCTTTATTTCAAAAAGCTTTTTTAAAACACTCTGAAGAACTTAATTATGGTTTAATGTCCATTGATTTAAGTAACATGGCAAAACAGCTAAGAAAGGAAAATAAATATAGTCACGCTATATTTAATTATTTCAGAGTCTTTATCATAGAGTTAAGTGGTTTATCGAATGGAAAAGGGGTATCTCACCCAAATATTATGACATATGGTACATCTACGGGTTTAGAAATTCTAAAACTAAAAGAAGTATTAAATTTATCCCAGGAGCAACTAAAAGAAGAATTTTTCAGAGCTTGGGATAAAACCTTCCAAGGCTTACTATTTCATTATTTAACAAAAGAAGAATGTTTCCAATGTTTGCTTGCTGCCCTAGATGAAGAGGAAGATTACATTAAGGAAGTTTTGTATAATGCCTATGAAGATTTAAAAAGAAATGTGGATGAAGAAACATTTGAAAAGAAAATTGGCTTGTTCTTCCCCATTGATTATAAAGATAAATTATATTAAGAAGATTCTAATGTTGGCGTTAAATTCAATTAACATAAATAAATTTACTCAGGGGGTAATTAATAATGAAAAAACTATTATCACTTCTACTAGTTTTAATGCTGACCATCTTCTTGGCAGCATGTGGTGACGATGGAGAGACAGAAGCTGATACCACTAATGATGAAACAGAGACAGAAGAAACTAATGAAGGTGATCAAGAAACTGAAAATGAGGATTCAGAGACAGAAAATGAAAAAGAAAATAAAGACGAAGAATCTAGTGATGAAAGTGAAGTTAGCGACACTGTTTTAGAGAACGAAGATTACAAATATGTCATTAAAGGAACTGAACAGTTAACGGGTAAATATGAAGATAGACCAATACTTGCTGTCGAAGTTGAATTCACAAATAAAACCGATGAACCAACCAGCCCTTGGATGGCATTAGCTTTGAAAGCGGAGCAAGAAACTGACACTACAGTCGAAATACTTAATGGAGCAAATGGATTATTCCCAGATGATTATAAACCAGATTTAGTCAAAATGGGAGATACAAACGTTAAAAGCGGAGCAACAGTTGAAGCAGTAATAGGATATGAGATACTTTATCCAGGTAGTCCAGTTATATTAAAAGAATTTACTATGATGGATGAGGATATTTCTTTTAAGCGAATAGTTGAGACTTCGAAGTAACTTTTTATCTTTTAGTCTTCCAATTTTGGAAGACTTTTTTTATACTGTTAATACGAACATATGTTCTTAATTAAAGGGGGATTATTATGAAATATTACAAAACTGCACTAGAAGAATGGGTAACTAAATGGTATTTACGTAACAAAGTTTTATCCTCTCACGATATGGACATCTTTCAAATTGCATTAAAGCATGGTATTTATCTACATAAAAAGCCTATGTTACCCCGATATGATGTTTTCGGTCGTTATAAAGGCATCATTATTGACTCGCGCGAAAAGGAAGAGATACAACGTGAACAATTCTTCCATGAGCTCTGTCATGTCCTTAGACATTGTGGTCATCAGTCTATGATTCCTGAAGCATTTAGAGAGTTGCAAGAACGTGACGCTAGACACTTCACTCTTTATGCTGCTCTCCCCTCCCACATGATTAAACACTATGATTTCACTGATGAATTAATCATTGGAACATTATCAGAGACTTTTAAAGTACGTAAAGAACTGGTTGTTGAAAGACTGGATCGTATTTATCGCAATCAAAAGTTTACCATTTCACCGGATTACTGCCCTTTATAATAACCTAAAAGGAGGTTTAAATATGGCTAGTTATACTCAAAGGGGAAAGAATTCATTTACGTTATTTGTGGAGTTAGGCTATGACGAAAATGGCAAGCGCTTAAGAAAAACAAAAACCATTAAAGTAGATTCTAGACTTATGAAAACCAAACGAAAATTAGAAGGCTACTTAGAAGAAGAATGGTTAAAGTTCAAAATGCAAGTTGAGGCTGGAGAATACATTGAGCCTCAGAAGAAATATTTTAAGGATTTTGTTCATGATTGGTCTGAAAAATATGCTAAAAGCTTTTATGCTAAAAAAACTTATAATAATTATATGGAGAAACTTAATAACTACATTCTTCCTCGTTTTGGCGCAATGCGAATTGAACAAATCAAAACACTTCATATAGTTGATTTCTTAAACGAAGCTTCACAACCTGGTTTCGGCAAACGCAAGAAAGACGTACCTCTTTCAAGTAGTACTATTTATGAATTAGATAAAATTCTGAGGATCTTATTCAATAAAGCTGTGACGTGGCAAATAATTTCAAAAAGTCCAATGGAGTCACTTGAACGACCTAAACTAAAAAAACGTAAACCAAAATTCTATAGTGGAGCTGACTTTGCAACTTATTTTGAAGCACTTGACCAAGAATCTAAACAGTGGCGTTTATTTTTCTTAACAGCTCTCATAACTGGTTTTAGACGTGGTGAGATTGTGGCTTTAGAATGGACTCATTTTGATTTTGATAATCTACAAATTAAGTTAGTTCAAAGTATCCCATTATTTGAAAATGGAAAGCCACTAATCAAGTCAACAAAGACTGATGAAGACATTAGAGTTGTTGATATGCCTGAATGGTATATGGATGAAATGAAAATCTTTTATAAAGAGTGGAAAAAGGAAAAGTTTTCTGCAGGAGATCAATGGGAAGAAAAAGGACATAAATTCGTATTTCACACAGGTTTAGGTAGACCTTATAATCCACAAACACCTACTAGTAAATGGAGGCAGATTATAAAAAAATATAATTTAAAGGATATTCGATTACATGACCATCGACATTCCATGGTATCCTGGTTACTTGAGAACGGTGGCTCCATTAAGGAGGCCCAAATTAGAGCAGGTCATAGTAGCATGAGAACTACATCGGATATATATGGCCACCTGTCACCAGAAGGTATGAAAAAGACAGCTGAAAAATTCAATCAATTAAATCCCAATAAATATAAAAATAAAAGTTCCTAATTATATCCTTTCAGACTAAAAAATAATGCATTTGGTCAACAGCTCGTCAACAATTAGATAATTAAGCCACTGTTCACCGAAAACAAAAAGAGCCTTAACCCTTTTAATATCAAGGATTACAGGCTCTTATATTTTTTACTATTTTGAATGTAATTTCACCCAGCCCCGAAGGATTATGCGTTCATATTTTAAGGCTGAACACAACAAAACCCTATTAAATATTACTATACATAATTATACATGAAGTATTTTATGAACGCTATAAATTGGCTTTAATCACCAGCGTTAATTATTAATAATATACCACTTTAACTCACATAAACTATAACTAAATACTCTCACTAATAAGAACGAGGTTGAAGACAATATGAGCGATTCTTTTGAGTTTAACAGTGACTCAGAAACACCTCAGAGTTTAAAATTGGCTTTACTAGCTAGTTCACTAACAACTGTAGCCGATGCAATAGCTACCTTAGCCACATTATTAGCCATCGATGAAACTAAAGAGGCTAATTTACAAGCTGAACAAGAAAAACAGGACATAAATCAGCAATTACTTAACCTACAATATCAGTTGGATGACTTAACAAATAGCCATCAGCAACAACAAGAACGTTTAGACCAAGTCATCAATTCGTTAAATTCAATTCAAAAAATGATCATTGATAAAAACTTATAAGCTATTACATATAATGAGTTTTAATTAGACAAGCTATTGAATTTAAAGCCACTTTTAAAAGTGTTTAATCCTTCTCTTTTCGTGGAATGTATCAAGTAAATCCACAAAAAGGAGATGATCTCATTGGATTTAAAACCATTACTCAATAAACTTGAACATTATCGATCTGAAAAACCAAATAAAGTGTTTACGATGTATTTAAATACAGACCCAGCTGACCCCGATCAGCAAGGCGGGAAATGGAGATTACAACTCAAAAACGGTTTAAATAACTTTGAATCTTACTTACAGGAAGATGGCGATTCAGATGAAAAGCGAAATTACTGGGCTGTAAAAGAAAAAGTCGAAAACTTTATGAATGAAAATGAAATGAACCTTAAGAAGAGCGTCATCATTTTTGCAACTGGAGATGACGATGTATGGTTTGCAGATATTTTACAAATGCCAGTTAAAACAGCCTTTTTCTGGGAAGAGGAACCTGTATTAGATCAATTAAAAGAAATGCAAGAAACATTCCCTAAAACAGGTATTATTCTAACTCAGAAAGACCAAATCAAATACATTGATGCTGATTTAGGAACCGTCAACGAAACGAATGTATACGAACTTGATTTAGATACAGAAGATTGGCGCTTGCATCAAGGTACTCACAAAGCTGATTCCAACTTAGGTTCAGGTGGCGGTAAAACATCTAAGAAAGACGAATTTTACGAACGTTTCGAAGCTAACCGTTATCGTTGGTATAAGAGCATCGCACCAAAACTTGATAAAGCTGCTAAAAATCACGGCTGGGAACGCATTTACCTAGTCGGTGAATCAGATGAAGTAAACGACTTAGAAAGTCATATGAATAAAACAATTGAAGATAAAATCAACAAAAACTTACTTGATCATGAAGAAACCAAAGTGTTAGAAGAAGTTTTATAGAATAAATAGCTGAGCTCGATCCCAGAGCTCAGTTTTTTAACTTAGGAGGCTTTAAACATGATTGAACAGATAATTAAAGATTACTATAAAGCTTGGAATAACGCTCTAGCAACGAACGATTCATCACAAGTGCGTGAGAAAATGTCCCCTGAATTTGTTGGTTATTGGTGCCATAGTGCCTTGGCAGCTCCGCAGAAGTATGACTACGACTATGACCTTAACGATGTTTTGGAGCAGTACTTAGGTACCCAGACAACGAAATCATTTGAAATCGAATCGATCACAACTCGAACAAACGATGTGTTAGTCTTTGGAACCGAAACCAACACCGTAAATGGAATTGATTACCCAGCAAAAATATTTTTTGTATGGAAAAATGAACAAGATGGTTGGCGATTATTGCGCGAATATATTGAATTAATTAACTAATTCCTTTAAATTGTTTACGAATTTGAAATATGGTAGGTTAAGGAAGTAAGAATGATTCAAGGAGGAACAGGATATGAGTACACATATTGGTGCTAAAAAAGGCGATATTGCGGATACAATCTTACTTCCAGGTGACCCGCTACGCGCGAAGTATATTGCGGAAACATTTTTAGAAGATGTGACTTGCTATAACGAAGTTCGCGGTATGTACGGTTACACAGGTACATACAAAGGTAAGCGCATCTCGGTGCAAGGAACAGGTATGGGTGTTCCAAGTATCTCTATTTACGTTAATGAATTAATTCAAGAGTATGATGTTCAAAACTTAATCCGTGTTGGTTCTTGCGGAGCGTTACAAAAAGATGTTAAAGTGCGCGATGTTATTCTAGCCCAAACATCTACAACAGATTCACAAATGAACCGTATGGAATTCGGCGGGATTGACTTCGCTCCAGGAGCAGACTTCAATTTACTTAAGAAAGCATATGAAGTCGGCGAAACTCGTGGTTTAAACTTAAGAGTCGGTAACGTCTTTACAAGTGACAGTTTCTATCGTGAAAATGCGATGGACTTATTCCAAAAGCTTGCAGATTACAATGTGCTTGCAGTTGAAATGGAAACAACAGCACTATACACATTAGCTGCTAAATATGACCGTAACGCTTTATCTGTCTTAACGGTTAGTGACCACATCTTAACTGGTGAAGAAACAACTTCTGAAGAACGTCAAACAACATTTAACGATATGATTGAAGTGGCACTAGAAGCTACGACGAAATAATGAATAGTTGAGGAGGGCACCGAACGTGATCGGTGCTCTTTTTTATGGGTCGATAAATGGCGAAAAAGCTCCGTCATTCTATGGCGTTAGATAAATCCATTTAAGGGGTAGATAAAATAACTTTTTTTACCCCGTCGACCAATTTCGGGGTAGATATTTTCCGAAATGGGGTAGATATATTGGAATCTGGGGTTGATAAATCCCCACCAAGTTTATTCCGAAGCGATGATTGTCCGTAATGGTACTTCTTCACCATTTTCAAACACTATATCCTGTCATATGCCTAATCAATCCATAAAGTAGAATTCAGGCTCTGCGTTCTCTAAATCAAAACCCATCTTTCCATTACGAAAGTTTACAAAAGGATCCTCACTTTCTATAATCCACGCCTTGCCATTCCACTCATCTATGGTTTCGCTTACTTCATGCTCTTGACCGTCCACCTCAAACGTAAGGATCATCTCAGCAAATGACGTGTGTCCATCTTCTTTTCTAATGTTAATGATGTCGTAATCTTTTAATTTATAATGATATTCTTTTAACTTATTGATTTTTTCTAGATAAAATGATTTGGCTTCCTCTTCCTTCAAAACTGTACCTTCTGTTGGAGTTTTTTCATCATATTTGTACAAAAGTTCAAAAGCTTCCTCGTAATCTTGATCCATCATCGCCTTATAATAATCTACTGCAATACGTTTTACCTTTTGTTCTGGACTATTAGTAAAAATATAATAAAAGCCGATGCCAACGGCTATTAATGCCAATAAGGCCATGATATTTTTATATGTTTCTGACATTCAAATCACCCTTTTAAATACTTCTACATTTTTATCATCTACCCTCTAAATAATTGTTCACTTTTTTAAAATGATAGTTGACAATACTATTTTAATTGTTTACCATATTTTCAGAAAGGGGCGACAATTGATGAATTCAAAATTTAAAACACTTGATTTAACATTAGGCGCAGTATTCGTTGTACTGATGATGATCGGAGCGAACATCGCTTTTTGGTTCCCAGCATTTAAAATTACATATGCGAGCGGAGAGGTTCCAATTACATTACAAACTCTTTTCGCGATTTTAGCAGGATTGATTTTAGGTAAAAAATTAGGCGCTTTTTCCATGATTGTCTATTTACTCGTTGGGATTGCAGGTGTTCCGGTGTTTGCTGAGATGAGTGCTGGAGCAACAGCGTTAATTTCACCAACTGGCGGATTTTTACTTTCATTTATTTTCGTTGCATTTATTTCTGGTCTTATTATTGAAAAAGCAAAAGAACCCAAGGTCGGAGTTTATTTAATCGCAACTTTTGCGGGACTTATGACTAATTATGTAATTGGCACGCCTATTATGTATTTATCACTTAATTATATAGCTGAGATTGCCATCTCAATGAAGGCATCAGTCATTACGATGATTCCTTTCTTTATTAAGGATTTTATTATTACAATGGGAGTCGCCATTGTTTTACCACAGTTTATGATTAGATTGTTTAAAGCTGTCCCAACTTTAGCATCTAGAACATAGTATAGATTTTCCTTTTCACAAATTACAGTTACCTTAAGCCATTTCGATCTCTCGAAATGGCTTTTACTTTGTAATCAGATTTAGAGCCCTGCTGTTAGATTCAGGTGTATACTATTTACGTTCATACTCGTTCTATTTTCATTTTCTTGATTTCTAACGATGTTAAACAAGTATCTAACGACATTCAGTACCATTCAAACGTAAAAAAAGCCGATGGGATCTTGATCTCCATCGGCTTGCCAAAAGCAAAAGCTACATTATTTCAAATTCATAATTGTTTTAGCTAATGTGCGGGACATGACGCCTGTTGGACCTTTAGGGCCGAGGTCATGCTCACTTTCTGCCATGGCGGTTCCTGCGATATCTAAATGAACCCATGGTGTGTCTTCTACAAACTCGCCGATAAAGCATCCGGCAAGCACAGCGTGTCCTTTTCGCCCAGGGGAGTTATTTAAGTCAGCAATATGACTTGAGCGCACTTTATTTTTGAACACGTCATGATATGGTAATTCCCAAACGAGCTCTCCCTCTTCCTCTGATGCTTCAAATACCTGATCAAACCATTCCCCATTATTGGTCATGGCGCCTGTCATTTCATCACCTAAAGCGACCACAACACCGCCTGTTAACGTTGCAACATCAATAATTTTTGATGCGCCTTGTTGATTCGCATATGTGACGGCATCCGCAAGGGCTAAGCGACCTTCTGCATCGGTATTACGTACTTCAATCGTTTTCCCGCTCATCGATACAATCACATCGTCAGGTTTAAATGCATCTCCGCTGATCATGTTATCAGTTGACGGCACCAAGCATAATACGTTTTCTTCAGGTTTTATTTGTCCAATCGCGTCCATTGCGCCTAATACGGCTGCAGCACCGCCCATATCCATTTTCATGCCGATGATACCTTCTTTACCTTTCAGTGAATAACCACCTGTATCAAAGGTGATGCCTTTCCCAACTAAGGCTACGGGATTGCTCCATTCTGCTTTTCCTTGATACTTCATAACGATAAAACGAGGTGGTTCCTTAGACCCTTGGTTCACTGCTAATAAAGCACCCATGCCAAGTTCTTCAATTTGGTCTTTATCGAAAATGTCAATCTCCATTCCATGTTTTTCGGCGATATTCTCAGCATAAGATGCGAGCTCAGTGGCCGTTAATAAGTTACCTGGCATGTTGACAAAATGTCTAGCCGAATTCGTTCCTTGTCCAAGTGCTACTCCAACTTCTACAGCTCCCTGGATGCCCTCTTCATCTGCGATTAGTGATAGATTTGTTAAATAAGTCTCATTCTCTCTCGATGTATGATACGTCTCTAATTGATAAGTTGCCATAACAAAAGCTTCACCCAGTGCTTCAGCAAATGTTAAATCTTCCGTGAAACTTTTTAGTGCAAGTGTCACTTCCCTTATTTTGTCTTTATTTAATTGCTTAAACGATTTGCCGATTACATTTCGGAATTTATTAACCGTTAATTCATCTTTTTTACCTAAACCAACAAAATAAATTCTTTTAGCATTAACTTGTCCAAATGTATGTACTTTCGAAATTGCTCCAAAACTGTTTTTCACATCATCCTGTTTAACTAATTCGTCTAGATGATGATTCAGTTCATCATTTAATGATTGATAAACATCTTGGTTTTCTTTGTTCTCTTCGTATAGACCGACTACTAGTGCTTCAGCTTCTACTTGTGTTACTTCTTGATTGATTACGTTTACCATTTCGACACCTCCATTTATTATCATTATCTTATCAAACATTCTCTTAATTCGTAAATTTAATTGTAAGTTTTTTATCATTCATATTTAGGGTATGATGTATATAGATTAGATAAAGAACACAACTAAAGGTGGCGTCTCAATGGATATTCTTCACAACACACCGTTAATTTTAGCTCTATTTGCAGTTGTATTCGCTCAAGTTGTTAAAATTCCTATTCACTTTATTGCGGATCGAAAGTTAGTTTTAGGACTCGCATTTAGTACTGGCGGGATGCCGAGCAGTCACTCTGCAGCCGTAACAGCTTTAACCACTTCGGTTGGCATTGAACACGGTCTTGATTCCCCTTACTTCGCCATTGCCTGTGTGCTCAGTATTATTGTCATGTATGATGCTACTGGTATTAGAAGACATGCCGGACAGCATGCAACGATTCTAAATCAGTTAGTAAAAGATTTTCATCGTTTCGTTGATGAGGCTAAACAGTGGCAGGAAAAAGAAGAACGTGAAAAACAACGAGAGTTAAAAGAATTACTTGGGCATCAGCCTATTGAAGTTTTCTTCGGTGCTTTAACTGGAATTATTATTGCTGTTATATATTATTCAATATAAGAAAGAGCCGCTGCAATCTGCAAGCGGCTCTTTTACTTGTCCACTATTTTTGATTAAAAGCAGGAAGTGCTTGGGAGCTAATTTGGTCTTCCCAATAAGCTAAATCCTTTTTCGAAACGGATCCGTCTCCCTCTTCAATAACGTACACATCTGTGCTTTTTTTACCCCAATCGTTATAAACTTCATCAACGGTTTCATAATATAAATCTATTTTATGGCCTTTAATAGCGCCTCCTGTATCCATTACGATTCCATAACCGTAGTCCGGTACGTACAAAACGGTACCAAGCGGAAAGACACTTGGATCAGCGGCAATGGTTGATAAAATACCTCTTTGAACCGTTAAACCTGAAAATGTAATCCCGTATAGCGGATGATCCTTCGTTTTGCCAGTCGATTCGTACCCAGCTGTGTAGCCAGTTGCGACAACCGTTCTAACAGGATACTGTTTAAACGCAACTTCAGCAGTCATAGATACCTGTTCAACATTTTTAGCTTTCGTAGACTGTTGTTCGTCATTTGATTTTTTCTCAGTTTCCTTTTCCTTCACTTCATCTCTAACGCCTGCTACTAAAATTTGTTCCCCATCTTCCAAATTCCCTTCTGCCTCTCCCCATTTATTAGATTTATGAGTTAAAGAGATCTGATGCCCTTCATAGTTTTCAGTTTGAATAGATGGTGCGCCATCATCCGCTGCCTTCATAGTCAGGTTAACGGTTAGCAGCAGTGAAGTCATGCTTACTAATAAAATAGCAAAAAAGAAAAAGCTCCTTAATTGATTACGCATGTTTAACACCTCTTTGTCATGAAGCGTAACCAAATTAAGAAGCTTTTATACATTTAACTGAATTTTTTGAATAAACCTTAAAACATTTGATAGCCTTTATTTCTGAGGATTTTAATAACATATCCTGCCACAATCGTTCCAGCTAGCCCGGCCAATAAAACGATTAAGTCAAAAGGCTCTAGGCTCGTAATGCGATCTGGTAACCTAGAAAATGAATCAATCGGAGATGAGAAATAACTCCAAAAAGAGACATCGTCAATAATTAAAATCACGACAACCGGATAAACCAGCGCCATTAACCAGGTCGATCTAAGTAACATGTTTAAGATAAATGCTATTCCAAAAAACAAGACAAAAAATAATAGCGATGCAACAAAGCCAAATAATATACCCACAATTGTTCCCTACCTTTTTCTCGTTCGTTAAACCTCTATCAGTTTAACATAAAAGAAAAGCAAAGACCTATGCCTTTGCTTTTCAAATCTTTACAATTTAGTGATACATGTCAAGTTTACCTTTTTTAAGTAGAAGGCCAACGCCGCCAAGCTTCATAAGGTAACGGTTGTCGATAGCTTTTTTCATAATGGATGCTGAACGTCCGAATAGTTTTTTATCATCAAATACAACACCAATGGCATCTGTGTGACCAAGTGAAGCGACTGTCCCTTGAATGTGTGGTTCAAATGACTGTAGCTTTTCCCCGCCGCTAACCATTTGTTTCAAGTTGTGAGCCACCGTGTCTGCCATTTGAATCGCAATTTGAGCTGTTGGTGGATAAGGACGTTCTGTATCAGGGTTCATAATCACAGCACAATCCCCAACTACAAATACATCATCATAATCTGGTGTACGTAGGTCCGGTCTAACTGGAACGCGGCCACGGTTCGTCTCGAAACCAGATTCTTGAACGATTGAGTTACCTGTCACACCTGCAGCCCAGATGAAGTTTTTCGTTTTAATTTCTTCACGTTCTTCATCTTTTTCAACAATAATGCTATCTTCAGTTACTTTCTTAATCATCGTACCTAATTTGAATTCAACGCCTTTTTCCTCAAGACGATTCATCGCGTATTCAACAAGTTCAGGGTCAAATCCAGCAAGTGCAGTAGGACCTGCCTCAACGTTGATTAAGCGAACTTTCTCTCTTGGGACATCGTATTCTTGGCAAAGTTCAGGAATACGGTTAGCTAGTTCTGCTACGAATTCAATTCCTGTAAAACCAGCTCCACCTACACCGATTGTAATAAGGTCCTCACGCTCTCCACGCTCAAGATTATACTGAGCAAAATTATACTCAATATGATCACGAATCTTACGTGCACTATTAATGTTTTGGATCGTTAAGGCATGCTCTTCAATACCATCAATTCCAAATGTTGCCGATTCAAAACCTAAGCCGATCACTAAATAATCGTAATTAAGTTCTCCGTCCTCAAGTTTCACTGTTTTCGATTTAGGATCAATCGATTTAACTGTATCTTGTACGAAATTTATTTTGTTAAAATCGACGACATCATTAATCGCGAGTCTTGTGCGATCATGATGTAACGTACCTGCTGCATTTTCGTGTAGCCAAGTTGTTTGATAGTGATAGTCATGCTTATTAACCAATGTAATTTTGGCCTCTTCAGATGACATGCTCTTTTGGAGGTTTACCGCTGTCATGATTCCACCGTAACCTGCACCCAAAATGACAATGTTTGGTCTGTTCATATTAATCCCTTCCATCCTTAAAATTTTTACCTAGGAAAATGCTCACAAACAACTTTGTGATTTTTTTCACAGATTAAAATAAAATATTGTCATAATTTCGTAAAACATTACCTAAAGTCAATCATAGAACTTTTTATGTCCATTTTCAACCCTCATAATATTTTCTAATGTTTCTGATAATTTATAAGGAAAAAAAGTTCTCATAAAACCCTGTATAATGTTATAATGTTCAATGGTGCGTATTGAAATTCATAAAAGGTGGGGAAAATTTATGAGTGATCATGTTAGAGACATAACGATCATTGGCGCCGGTCCGGTTGGCCTATTCACTGCATTTTACGGTGGCTTACGTCAGGCTGATGTACAAATCATTGAAAGCCTTCCTCACATCGGTGGTCAATTATCTGCATTATATCCTGAAAAATATATATTCGATGTTGCCGGTTTTCCAAAAATCCGAGCACAAGAATTAGTTGATAACTTATATGAGCAGGTTAAACCTTTCAATCCTGAAATCACATTAGATCATGCGGTTCAAGAGGTTGAAAAAGTAGACGAAAACTTATTTAAGTTAACAACAGATAAAGATACGTTCTATACTAAAACGATCATTATCACTGCGGGTAATGGCGCATTCGAACCACGGAAGCTTAAAGTCGAAGGTTGCGATAAATATGAAAGTACCAACCTTCATTATTACATCAAAGACTTAGAAGCTTTTAGAGATAAAAAAGTACTCGTTTGCGGTGGTGGTGACTCTGCTGTCGATTGGTCATTAATGTTAGAACCAATTGCGGAAAAAGTAACGATTGTTCACCGCCGCGATCAGTTCAGAGCTCACGAACATAGCGTTGAGCAATTAAAAGATTCTTCAGTTGATATATTAACACCTTATGTTCCTTATGACCTAGAAGGCGAAGACGATATCAACAAGGTTATACTACAAAAAACAAAATCTGAAGAAACAGTTGAAGTGGATGTTGATGATGTCATTATTAACTACGGTTTCATCTCTTCACTAGGTCCGATTAAGGATTGGGGTTTAGAGCTTGAGAAAAACAATATTGTCGTGAACTCCAGAATGGAAACAAACATTCCTGGTATTTACTCAGCTGGTGACATTTGCACCTACCCAGGTAAAGTTAAACTCATCGCATCAGGTTTCGGCGAGGGACCAACAGCTGTAAACAATGCGAAAGTTCGCATCGACCCAGATTCGAAAGTACAACCAAAACACTCAACTTCGATGAAAATCTTTGAAGACAAGTAATGGATTCAAAGGGGAGTAGCTTTTACAATAAAAGTCGTCATTTCAGAGGGGTATCCTCTCGGCTTTATTGGCAATGATTAAATTGTTAGCGAGACCTTTGCTTACCTATTTTAGGTGGGCATTGGTCTCTTTTTTTATCTTAAAAGGGGGAATTAGAAAATGGATTTTTTCACAGTAGAATTTTTTACAGCACTTATTTCGATCATTCTAATTGATTTAGTACTTGCAGGTGATAATGCCGTAGTAATAGCACTCGCCTCTAGAAATTTACCGAAACACCTTCAAAAAAGAGCGATTATATGGGGGACAGCTGGGGCAATCTTCATTCGAATTATTGCGACGATCTTCGTTGTTTGGTTACTGAAGGTCCCTGGTCTTTTACTCATCGGTGGTGTGGTATTAGTTTGGATTGCTTATAAGTTATTAACTGAGGAAGAAGAAGTAAATGTTGCAGCTGGCGGAAGCTTATGGGCTGCAATTAAAACAATTATCATAGCAGATGCTATGATGGGTCTAGATAACGTCCTTGCAGTCGCTGGTGCTGCTCATGGTAGTATCTTACTTGTTGTCATTGGATTATTAATCTCGATTCCAATCATTGTATTCGGAAGTCAGCTCGTTTTAAAATTAATGGAACGCTTCCCAATCATCATCTATATCGGTGGTGGTGTTCTAGCTTGGACGGCTTCTAAGATGATTGTAAAAGAGCCATTTGTTGCGGACTTTTTTGCAAATGAGTGGCTGAAATACGGATTTGAAATTGTAGTCGTTGCAGCTGTCATCGGCCTTGGTGTTATGAAAAAACGAGCTACCCACACTGAAGCAACTGGACAAGCATAGGAAATCCCCCTTCTCACTTTTCGTGAGGAGGGGAATTGATTTTTTACGGCCGGTTTTGGAATTCTTTCGGCCTCTTTTTAAAATCTTTCGGCCCGTTTTCTAAGTTTTACGGCCTCTTTCAGAAATTTATCGGCCTGTTTTTGAATTTTATCGGCCCCTTTTTAAAAGTTTTCGGCCGGTTTATTCCATCTTACTAATTGATTCAATAAAAAGCTCTAACCTCGGTCCGACTCCGTCTCCGCCTTCAATTCCGTATTCATACTGTACATATAAAACATCATCATTAACCTGATAAGCATAATAACCTGTTACTTGCTCACCACTTTGATGGCTCTGAATCCCTTCAAATGGATTTTTATTAGGATCTACTGGTGTTTGATCCCCTTCTAATCCTTCAGCAAATTCCTCTAATTGAGTATCATTAATCACTTCTACTATAACCGTGGCAAAGCCAGTATCGGTTGTATGTGTAATCTTATTTTCATTAATATCATAATTTCCTAAAAATTGATCCATTTGATAACTGATTTGATGGGGTGTGATTAGAAATTCCATGACTTGTGTCGGTTCTTCCATCCCTTCTAACATAATCGTCTCGTCAAATGGTCCTTCTACCTCAACATTAAATTCAGGCTGCTCTTCTGAGTTATTTTCCGGATCCTCAACTGGATCATTTTCTGGATCTTCACCTTGAACTGGCTGCTCGTCTGCTGGAGTCGGATTAGGATCGTCGACGGTTTCTGTTTGTTGATTCATAATACTCATTACGATAACACCGAACAATACTACGGCGGCTGCAGTTGAAGCCCAAATAAATTGCTGTTTACGTTTCCGCTGTGCTTTTTTCTTTTTGGCGAATTTGGCTATATTTAATCTCATTTCATCTTTTTTCTCTGGACTTATGGACTTATTCATTTTTAACTCCTTTAGTTCATCCAAGAATTGATCGTCATGTTTACTCATAGTTGACCCTCCCTACCTGTGTCTTCAGCGCTTTTAATGCTCTGTAAAATGTCACCCTTACTTTGTTTTCTGTCCAATTTAAAATATCAGCCGCTTCTGCATTCGTTAATTCTTCAATTCCTCTTAAAATAATGACGTCTCGGTAGTTTGGTTTTAATTCATGAATAGCCTCATGTAATTGTGCCTTCGATTCCGTCACTTGATAGACGTCTTCTGGCGACTCCTCGTTTTCCGTTTGATAAGTATCGATTAGCTTGCGCCAGTCTTGACGTTTTCTCTTTCTAGCTTCATCAATTGCTAAGTTTCTAGCTATTGAAATCAACCATGTTTTCGGGCTAGAATTTCCTTTGAATTTATCAAAATTATTGATCGCTTTGATAAATACATCCTGAACCATATCTTCTACATCTGGTGAAGATGTGTAATAAGCTAAAAATCGGTATATGTCATCAGCATAGCGATCGAACCATTCTGTGATGAGTTCTTCATCCATGGCTTTACCCCCTAAGTTGTTTTCTAATTAATAGACGTTAATAGTTTTATCTTATTACAAAAATCTTTAAAAAGGGCAAAAAAATAGCTTTTGCGTGTGTTACGCAAAAGCTACTTATTAATTATTAACAATTCTCTGGAGTTCCTTCACGGTCTTTTGCTTTAAACGAAGACCCACAGCCACATGATACAATCGCGTTCGGGTTATCAATCGTAAACCCGCCGCCCATCATGTTCTGTTTAAAATCAATCGTCGTTCCTTCGATAATTGGACGGTCCATCTTTGCGATGATCACAGGAACATCATAATCTTCATATAATTCATCGGTTTCTTTCACTTCGTAATCAAAACCTAATTTATAAGAAAGACCGCTGCATCCTCCACCTTTTACACCAAATCGTAAGTACACAGTGTCTGCCGAATCACCTTTACGCATTTCATTAATTTGATACTGCGCTTGTTCTGTTATATTAATCGTCATACCGAACTACCTCCTTAACCACATTATACTGATGAATACATTGTCATTCAAATTTTCTGCCAATAATATTCACCTGAAGCGACTGTAACAGCCGGCCCTTTCATCATCACATGGCCATCTTCTTTCCAAGTGATCATTAAATCACCGCCATCAAGATGTACGGTCACTTCATCACCTTTTGGTACATAGTCATTTAACACGGATGAAACAACAGCTGCACAAGCCCCAGTCCCGCAAGCTTGAGTAATACCAGAACCTCTCTCCCAAACGCGGAAGTTAATTTCGCTGTCGTTAACCACTTCAACAAACTCAACGTTTACCCCTTCAGGAAAGCGCTGATCATCTGTTACGGCCGGGCCTACTGTTTGAATTGGCGCATCCGCAATATCATCAACATAAAAGACTACATGAGGATTCCCCATCGAAACCGCCGTCGCATACAAGTCTTCTTCTCCAACTAAAAACGGTTCCTGTATGACATGATCTTCTTCAGCACCTGTTAAAGTTTTCATAGGAATTTGACTGCGTTCTAAAATAGGTTGCCCCATATCAATGGTCACGTTTTTAACAAGTCCTTGTTCAAGTTCAACCTCAGCATCCACAACACCTGATTTGGCTTCCACTTTAAACGTTTGAGTTTTAACATAACCAAGATCGTAAGCGAGCTTTGCCACACAGCGAAGTCCGTTTCCACAGTTCATTGCTTCCGAACCATCTTTATTAAAAATTCTCATGCGAACATCTGCAAAATCTGACGGCAACATTAAAATAAGTCCATCAGAGCCAATTCCGGTAAACACGTTGGAGACGTCCTTTGCTAGATTAGGAAGATGTTCCTCTTTTAAGTCCACTTTAAAACCATCTATATAAATGTAATTATTGCCTAAGCCATGCATTTTTGTAAATGGAATGTTCATATACTTAACTCCTATATACTTGGTTCGTCTTCTTCTAGTTGTTTATATATATTATCAACGAGCTGCTCAGGTGATGATGCTGTCACACAAACGCCCTCAACCAAAGCAAATAGCGTCATGGAACATAATGCGCAGTGGCTTGTACACCCAAGCTCCACAACATCGATATCAGGATCTCTAGAAAGCTTATCAAAAGCTTCTTGCGACCCGCTCATCAAGTTATTAATACAGAACTCAACAATTGGGTTCATACATACACTCCCTTAATTCTCAGTTGATTGAACCCGTTTTAGTTTAAGCTTGAGGTTCTAATCCTCTTTCTTCAAGCGCTTTATAAACGGTTTTTAATTTAGGGTTGCCTTCCCCAACAATTTCATCATCAATCAATACAACTGGATAAAACATGTCTTCTTCAACCACCCGCTCAGCGAACTCCTTATATTGACTTTCTTCAGGCGGTTTAAAAATATCTATATATTTATATTGAATGGCATCTTCCCCAAATTTTCGGCCAATCGCAGCTTGTAGCCATTCATATTGTTCCTTTGAACTCGGCAAATTTACACAGCTTGGGCACAATACTTCTGCTCCATAGACTGTAAGTTGTATATTTTTCCCCATAGTTCCCCTCCTAGTCGAATCGTTCAGTTATTTTTATTTTACACCATAAGATTTTCTAGGTACAATGATAATGATTCTCAATAATTTTGTATTAACGGTTAGAAAAATATCCAATTCGTGATATAATATGATTAAGAAAGGGGAAGATGAACGATGTTTGAACAAGTACAAGAAGTCATTGGAAAACTACGCCCTTTTTTACTTCGTGACGGAGGCGACGTAGAGTTAGTCGATGTGGATGATGAAGGCATTGTCTTACTACGTTTGAAAGGCGCTTGCGGCAACTGCCCAAGTTCAGCGATCACATTAAAAGCCGGCATTGAACGTGCTCTACGTGCAGAAGTACCTGGCGTTAGAGAAGTAGAACAAATTTTCTAAGACTATTAATAAAAGCGCATGCGTCCGTTTAACCACGCAGTGATAGACCGAGATAAAGGAAACACGATGAGTACAGCGAATCGATGTTGACTTATCGTAGATTTAGACGAGAAGTCACCCAGTGGTTGGACGCATTGCGCTAGATAACTCTGTACAAAAACAACAATCAACGTTTAAAAGATAATTTTATACGTTCTCAGCTATTCAATTATAGAAATCGCATGTGATTCACCTTGATCACATGCGATTTTTTTGTTTGTCATATTAGATTTAATATACAGGCGTGACTGGCTCTTCTCCATTCAACACGCGCGAGATATTATCAACCGCAAGCTCAATCATTTTCATGCGTGTATCGACGCTGGCTGATCCGATATGTGGAAGAGCCACTACCTGACTAAGCTCCAGTAATGGATGGTCGCTACTGATTGGCTCATCCTTAAATACATCAAGTCCTGCCGCTTTAATATCCCCATTTATTAACGCTTGGTAAAGATCTTCTTCCACCACTACGCCGCCTCGAGACGAATTGATAAATATCGCCGCATCTTTCATCTTTTTAAAAACATCATCATTAAACATATTCTTCGTCTCATCGGTCAGCGGGGTCATGCAAACAACAAAATCTGATTGCTTAATCAGGTCATCAAATTCTGCGTACTGGACGCCTAGTTCTTGCTCTGCTTCTCTTTTCCTTGAACGATTGTGATATAAAATATTCATATTAAATCCTGTCGCTCGCTTAGCAACCGCCTGTCCGATATTCCCCATCCCCACGATTCCAAGTGTTTTATGGTGAACATCTGATCCAGCCATTAAAAACGGTGACCACGTGGACCACTTGTTTTCTTTAACAAAATCCACAGCTTCTGGAATCCTTCTTGCTGTTGCCAAAAGCAGCGCAAACGTTAAATCTGCCGTTGTTTCATTTAAGACTTCTGGTGTATTCGTCACGATGACATTATGTTTTTTAGCCGCTTCAACATCAATATTATCGAAGCCAACCGCCATATTGGCAACAACCTTTAATTGCTTTCCTTTAAGAAAGACTTCTTCATCAATGGTTTCTGTTAACATACTTAAGATCGCATCAGCAGACTCTACTCTATTCAAAAGCTCACCCTTTGGGATAGGCTGATCTTCATATGGCCACATATCCACTTCAAATGAATCCCTTAGTTTAGCAATTGCTGATTCGGGTAATTGACGAGTGATAAATATTTTTGGCATGAATAGCCAACCTCCTTTATATTATTTAATCAATGAAGTAAAATAAAGAAAACAAAATTGGGTAGGTGTATTGAAATGGATTTAGAAAAAATGGCATTAAAAGCACTCGAAGTTCGAAATGTCGACTTAGATGAAATTGCTGATCTTGTTTATTATTTACAAGAAAAATATCATGATGACTTATCAAGAGAAGAATGCCTTTCAAATGTGAAAAAGGTATTGCAAAAACGCGAGGTTCAAAACGCGATTTTAACAGGCATTCAATTAGATAAATTGGCAGAGCAAAACAAGCTTGATGAGCCCTTACAACAAATCGTCGAACAAGATGAAGGATTATATGGCATTGATGAAATCATTGCCTTATCCATTGTCAACGTGTACGGCTCGATTGGATTTACCAACTATGGTTATATCGACAAAGTTAAACCTGGTGTGTTAAATCGTCTAAATGATAAACGTTATGGCTGTAACACCTTCTTAGATGATATCGTTGGTGCCATAGCCGCAGCTGCGTCTAGTCGATTAGCTCACAGTCAATCAGATGGTATGAGCTCTATCGATGATTAATTAATAAAATCCTATCATAGATGAGTTAAACTTTCATTTAAACATCAAAGATTTCAAAAAGCCGAATGTTAGAGCTTAACATTCGGCTTTATTATTCTAAAACCAATCCTTCAACGTTTCGATTGTGTAAGTTGGCTTTATTCCAAATTGAGTTAATTCATCTTTGGTTGTAACACCCGTTTGTACGTGCAAAGTATCCATCCCTGCATGAATGCCAGCTAGTATATCAGTATGGTAATTATCCCCCACCATTATAGCCTCTTCCTGACTAATCCCTAAATAGTCTAAAGCAATTTGTAGCATCAGGCCAGATGGTTTTCCAACAATTTCAGGCTTGACCCCTGTTACATTTTCAACTAAATTAACGTAAGCACCGTTTCCAGGAACCAACCCTTTTTCAGTTGGCACTTTTATATCAGGGTTAGTCGCGACAAACTTAGCTCCTTCTTGCACATAAAGACAAGCATCTCTAAGCTTACGGTATGTATTCTCACGGTCAATTCCCATGACGACATAGTCAGCATCACCATCAACAACCTGCACGCCTTTTTCTTTAAGCGCCTCAGTTAAGCCGACTTCACCAATGACATAAGCCGTCGCATTCGGCTTTTCGTCGTGAATATGAATGGCTGTTGCAAGTGATGCTGTCATCACTTGATGAGACTCTGCTTCAATGCCGAACTGTTTTAATTTCTCAGCTGTTGCTCCTGGTGTGCGAGATGAATTATTCGTCACGAACATGAAAGGGATATTTCGCAACTGTAATTCTCGAATAAATTCTTTTGCTTCTGGAATTTCCGATTTCCCTTTATACATCGTTCCGTCTAGGTCAATTAAGTACCCTTTGTAATCTGTTTTCATGATGACTACTCCTCACGTTTTGTAAAAGTTGTGACAGGCCCCATCTCTTTTTCTAGATAGTCCAAAACATTGGGTCTGAAATTTTCTAACGTTTTAACGTGTTTTGACAGAATATCATCGATTTCTTTATGGTTAATATTTGTGTATTCGCGAACTAGCATTTTTCTAAGTTCAATCGTTTCTTTATAAGCTTGTTCATCTTCTTTTGGAATGACTTGCTCGTCCACTAAAATATCAATAATATCTTCATAACTACCTGGGTCACGCATAATGAAGCCATCAATCATCATATTGCCTACATCAATGATGGATTCAATGACCATTTGAGCTAATCGCTCCGTTCCCAATTTTTCTAAAAAGGATTCACTTGTCTTCTGTTCATATGTTTCTAATAATCCACTCATATATAGTAAGGTTTGTTCAATTTGATCTCGGTCAACAAAATACACAATTAACACTCCTTAATTATTTGTTCTTAAGCTATATTATCACATTATAAACATGAATCGTATTCACATACAGTTATATTATGACATAAGGAAAAAGTTTTGCTAAAATAATGGCAACACAAGTTGAGGGGGCTGTAATGTTGGATTTTGAAATTATCTCGGATAAAAAAGAATCAGCTGGAATCCGTTACGTTTGTGCTAAAACTAACACACGACGTTATGATTTAATCATCCTAACTAGCGAAAGCTTAGAAGAAAAAGGGGAAGTTGTCATTATCGATGATCAAGGCTCACGATATACAAAAGTACGGAAAAATAAAATTCAAGATAGTGAATATTTAGCTCATGCTTTTAATGTTAATGAGTACGAATCAGATGAGATCTATCAGTTTCTAAAACAGGTTCTAGAATAAGATGTCGCCTCCTGCACAAACTATACATACAGGAGGCGTTTGAATGAAAAAAAACCGACGAATTAAAGACCAACAAGATGATTTTACACCTGTTGAAGTGCAAGATAATTATCAAGTGCCGGAAGAGTTTCCTGAGGGTAATTATGGTAATCCGATTAATAAAGACGAACCACTTAAACCTTATCCAGAAAAAGAATCTAAACGACACCATTCAGCTTTTGCCTATGAAAATAAAGAGCTTCACGCAGACTTACCTAGACAATTCCCAGGAGCTCATGTTCCGCAGGATTACCCGAATGATGAAGGAATTACAAGAGACGAAAAAGAATGACCTCAAGTTTGTGAGGTCATTCTTTTTATGTATCGACACGTTTCATTACAAAATAAGCACAACCGAAGTTGCAGTACTCATATAGATAATCTTCTAACGTTGAAATTTTCGTATCAAATGTTGCTTTTTGATTCTGATCATCGTAAAAACCTTTTAAACGGAGTTGTCCAAATCCCCAATCTCCTACTATAAAATCATATTTTGTCAGTATATCACTAAAACGTTCACTAATCGCTTCTTCTTGAAAACCTTCTTTATGATCAACGATTACTTCGTACTGTTGTCCTAAGAATTCCATTTCGATCACCTCTGATACAAATAGTGTACCATATTTTCCTATTACAAAGAGTACATTTTTTTCAAATAAATGAACAGTATAACAAGCAAGTACAACTAACTAAAGGAGATTTTAACATGGAACGTCTACATAGGCGAATAGTTGCAATTATATTACTAACAATCATTTTTACTCCAATTACTCTGGCCTCTGCAGCCGAAAAGAACGAAGAGAATGAAGAAAATAAAGAGCTTGATGAAGCGACCCTTCGTAAAGGTCTCTATCAAAAGACCGAGGCATTAACACAAGTGCCCTGGTATCTTATCGCTGCGATGGATCAATATGAACGAAATATTAAAAAGACGAATGATGAAGACCGGATAACGGGTATACAAATACCAAATGAAGAATGGTACGGAATTCTACCACCACATGCGAACCATAATGAGAAAGAATCCACATTAAACCTTTTCGAAGGCATTGGAAAGGATGGAAACGGTGATGACATTGCAGATCCGACAAATGATGAAGATGTTCTTTATACGCTTGCTATGGAAATACAGCAAAATCTCGCCGAGGATCAAAAATTGGAATCGGCGCTTACTTCTTATTACGAACGAGAAAAAGCCTCTCAAATCATTACAAAAATAGCAAGGATGTTTAAACACTTTAACACGGTTGATTTAAGTGAGCGCGCTTTTCCGATTCCGAAATGGAATAACTACAGTTATCGTTCAACTTGGGGAGATACCCGAGGTTATGGTGGACGCAGAATTCATGAAGGCACCGATATATTTGCAGGATATGGGACTCCTGTTCGTAGTACTTCTTATGGCGTTGTTGAAATTAAGGGATGGAACCGTTTTGGTGGCTGGCGAATTGGTATTCGTGACTCGTACAATATCTATCATTATTATGCGCACTTAAATGCGTTTGCTGAAGACATTAAAGAAGGAGACATTGTAGAGCCAGGTGATGTCATTGGGTATGTTGGTGCATCAGGGTATGGGCCAGAAGGTACATCAGGTAAATTCCCTCCCCACCTTCATTATGGAATGTATAAAGATAACGGGAAAAATGAATGGGCATACGACCCATATCCGTATTTAAAACGCTGGGAACGTAATCGGTAACTTGATTTTCCGCTTCATTACTGAAAAAATATAAGGAGAGATTATTTTTGGAGTGGAAAACCGTGAAGAAAATTGTAGGAAGCAGGGTGTTAAAAACAGGAGTCGCCATCTTTATTACAGCTTTGATTTGTGAATGGTTAGATTGGCCTCCTGTTTTTGCCGTCATCACAGCTATCGTGACCATTGAACCAACTGTATCACAGTCGATTAAAAAGGGAATCGTTCGCTTTCCAGCATCAGCGATCGGTTCTTTTTATGCTGTCTTATTCATTTCGTTGTTTGGTCATGCACCAATCACCTATGCATTAGCAGCAGTTTTTACGATTATCACAACTTATCGGCTTAAATTATATGCAGGCTTACTAGTCGCAACCCTTACGGCCGTTGCCATGATTGAGGTTATTCACACGAATGTCTTTTTATCGTTTTTCATTAGGTTAGGAACAACGACGATTGGACTAGTTGTATCAACATTGATTAATTTATTTGTTCTACCACCTGATTATACAAAAGATATTTACACTAAATTAAGAACGATCACTCAGCGCACTGGTGAAGCTGTCGAAATGGTATTTTGTCAATATTTATTAAATCGAACGAATCAGCCAAAATGCCAAAATGAATTAGATGAACTTGACGAAGACGTACATAAAATCGAATCTCTTATTCAATTTCAAAAAGATGAAACTCAATATCATCCATTAACCGCTTCAGAACAAAAAGCTTTTCAACATGCCCAAAGACAACTCGTGCGCGTTAAATTAATGATTTATCACTTAGATAATGTGTTAAACACGCCATTATCGGAGCTTCAATTAAGCGATCAAGAACGAGAAAAGATCCTAGAATCCGTTCATGAACTGGCCTATGCTATGAAAACTAACACGAAGTTCGATCTAGTTCAACATCATCAGAAATTAAAAGAACTGATGGCACTCTACTGGGAAGATAGTGATAAAGTTCGAAAAAACAAACAAGAATACCCAACAGCCTTCCCAGCAGAACTGATTGTATTGTATGAGCTAGTTTCGATTTTTACAGTTGTTGAGAACTACTATACAGAAGAAGGCGTTTGATTTATACCTAAAGGTTTGTCGGCAAGTTTAGCTTTCCTTCCATGGAAATTCAATCACAAATCTCGCCCCACCTAATGAGGATTGTTCGACTTTAATTTGGCCTTGTGATTGCTCGATTATCGTTCTTGCAATTGCAAGGCCTAAACCTGTCTCCCCTCCTTTGCCTTTTACAAAACGGTTAAAGATATGCGGAATTAGATCTTCTGGTATTCCGTTTCCATCATCTTCAATGACAATCTCAGTCCCTTTCACATAAACACTTACTCTCGATCGAGCATGCCTAATAGCATTAACCACAATGTTAGAAATAGCCTGCAAGAATTTTTCACGATCAACTCGCATTTCAAAATGAGACCTTTCTACAACATCAAATTGTACTTGTTCTTGTTCTGCTAACGGTATCATGCGGCTTTCAACATCTTTGAGCAACTCATCAGACCTCACCCACTCTGCTTCATACGGAAGCTCCTCACTTTCAAGCTTGGCAAGCCAAATCATCTCATTAATGATTTTCTTAAGACGATTGATTTCAACAACCATCGTCTCAAGGCCTTGATCGCGCTCTTTCCCTTCAAATACGCCTTCCTTAATCCCTTCTGCATAACCTTGTATCGTCATTAGAGGTGTTTTAAGTTCGTGACTCGCATTTTGGAAGAAAGCCTGCTGGGACTGCATGTAATTTTTTAATTCTTGAGCCATATCAAATAAACTCTGTTCAACCTCTTTTATCTCACCACTTGCTTGAACCCGCTTCAGGTCGTCAAAGCGTCGTTTTTCAACCTTTTTTAATTCTTGTTTAAGTAACGTTAGTGGCTTTACTAAACGGTTGGTCAAAAGGTAACTTAGAAAGACGGCTAAAGCTCCTCCAATTAAAAACACAACTAATAATCGGTTAAAAAACTGCCCCTGAACATTTTGAAGATCCTTAATCGGGGTTAACAATACTAGCTCAAGGCCACTTTGGTTCGTTTTCACGATACGGGAGGTGACGTATTTTTGCGACGTTCCTTCCCATAATTGATTAGAGTAATCGTTAAAATAACCTTGATTGTAAAACTGGCGTGTATCTTCTACAGGCATCGTTGAATACAAGACCGCGTTTTCTTTTGAATTATATAAAATCAATTCACCATCTTGAGAATTTAAAAAATCCTGAAACTCATTAGCTGATTGGACGGAACCATATTCTCTATTTAAGATGTCAATTAGGATTTCACCTTTTTGTCTAAGCTGAACCTCTTCTTTTTCAATAAGCATGTCCATTATGAGTGAATAGGTCACAAAGCCCGTGACGGTTAAAATAACGATTAGTAATGTCGTAAAAGCTAAGTTCAGCTGCGTTCTTAATCTCATTTAAGATCCCTCATCAATTTTCAATCGGTACCCATATCCCCATACCGTTTCTAATGGAATGTTCGGTAATTTTTTTCTGAGTCTTTTAATTAGATCATCGACAGCTCGATCACTTCCAAAATAATCATCTCCCCATACCCTGTCAAGTAGCTCTTCTCTTGAGTATGCACGGTTAGGATGCTCGGCAAACAGCGTTAGCATATCAAATTCTTTTGATGTTAGCTCAGTTTCTTGATCGCCCCAAAACACACGTCGCTCATTAATATCGACCTTAAGCTGGTTGACCTCGATTGCTTTATATGACTTAGTTTCAGGCGTATGGTCAATACGCTTAAACAATCGTTTGACTCTTGCTACTAACTCTCCAGGGCTAAACGGTTTAGTTAAATAATCATCCGAGCCTAACTCAAGTCCTAATATTTTATCAATATCTTCATCTTTAGCGGAAATAATGATAATTGGTACATCACTGGTTTCTCTAATCTTTTTACAAAAATCAAATCCATCCATACCAGGTAACATAATATCTAAAATCCACATATCAGGTGGAGTGGTAGTATGTAGTGTCATCGCTTCTTCAGCACGGTCAAATATAATTGTCTCAAAATTTGACTTCTTCAAATAAGCTGAGACGATTTGCTGGATATGTGGGTCATCTTCTACAATGGCGATTTGTTTCATCTGTGTCACCTCCACTACTTATATACCCTATGTTACAACTATTTTATAAAAAATGAGAAGAATCCTTTATGAATTACACACTTTTTATACATTTTTCTTAAATGATTGCCACAAAAATATTCCATAATATTAATTGAAAACTATTTGGATGAGGTGATGAAACATGGGTTTTGAAGAAAATCAAATACAAGAACAACAAGACCACCAACATCATGAACATAAACCGAAACGAAAGAATGGCATAGGTAAGATTTTAACGGCAGGAATTGTAGGCGGACTCATCGCAACCTTTTTAACCGCCTTCTTGCTATCTAGTAATATATTAACGAGCGCACAAGATGAACCAAATGAAGAATCACAAAAGCAAACTGAAATCTCAGATCAAATATTTAAAGATGCATCGATTTCAGCCGATTTAAACGAATTATCTGAAGCAATCGTTGGCGTCGTTAATATTCAAAAGCAAAACGTATTTGACAAAGGATCAGAAGCCGGTACTGGTTCAGGTATTATTTATAAAAAAGACGGAGAATCAGCTTACGTGGTGACGAACCAGCACGTAATTAATGGAGCCAAAGAAGTTGAAGTTGTCTTAAATAAAGATCAGCGAATTGATGCAGAAGTATTAGGAGAAGATTCTTTAACAGACCTTGCTATTTTAAAAATTGACGGTAAGCATGTAGATACGGTGGCTAAACTAGGAAGCTCTAGCAATGTTAAAACCGGGGACCCAGTTGTAGCAATTGGGAACCCGTTAGGATTAGAGTTTTCAAACTCGGTTACTAAAGGTATTATTAGTGGTAAAAACCGTTCGTTAAGCGTTGATACAAACGGTGACAGACAGCCTGATTGGGTAACAGACGTTCTTCAAACTGATGCAGCGATCAATCCTGGTAACAGTGGCGGTGCGCTTGTTAACTCTAAAGGCGAAGTGATAGGCATTAACTCTATGAAAATCGCAAAACAACGCGTCGAGGGTATGGGTTTTGCCATTCCTATCGATCAAGCGAAGAAAATTATGTCTGACCTTGAGAAGCACGGCGAAGTGAAAAGACCATTAGTCGGCGTTAGTGTTGTGAAAATGAACCAAGTACCTCAGCCATATGTACAAAATATTGAAGTACCAGAAGGCGTTGAAAATGGTATTGTCGTTGCTCAAATTGAAGATGGATCACCAGCTGATAAAGCAGGTTTAAAACAATATGACGTCATTACCAAAATTAATGATCAAGAGATTAAGAACTTACTTGATTTAAAAGTATATCTGTATAACAAAGTCAAAATTGGTGACGAAGTAGAGTTAACGTATTATAGAAATGGCGAAAAACAAACCGCAACGTTAACATTAGATCAGACGATATAATAAGTGAAGCGCAGGAGGCTAAGAATAGCCCCTGCGCTTTTTTCATTTAATAGCTTGTGAAAAGTGCAAGTTTAAAACTGTTCTGCTTCCGTTGAACCCGCTAGTGCTACGGTTGAGGACGTCCCGCCTGATATGACTTGTGCGACTTCATCAAAATAGCCAGTTCCAACTTCACGCTGGTGCCTAGTTGCTGTATAGCCGTCTTTTTCACTAGCAAATTCAGCTTGCTGAAGCTCGGAATAGGCTGCCATACCATGATCTTTATAGTTTTTAGCTAAATCGAACATACTGTGGTTGAGTGCATGGAACCCTGCAAGCGTGACAAACTGGAATTTATATCCCATTTGGCCTAATTTATTTTGGAACTCTTTAATCTCAGCGTCTGATAACTTACGCTTCCAGTTAAATGATGGTGAGCAGTTATAGGCTAATAGTTTACCAGGGTATTTCTCATGAATCGCATCAGCAAAGCGCTGCGCTTCTTCTAAATTCGGTTCAGCTGTTTCGCACCAGACTAAGTCAGCATAAGGCGCATAAGCTAACCCGCGAGAGATCGCTTGACCTAGACCTGCTTTTGTTCGGTAAAAACCTTCTGCGGTACGTTCCCCTGTAATAAATGGCTCATCGTAAGGGTCCAGATCACTTGTTATTAGATCTGCTGCATTCGCATCCGTACGTGCGATGATGAGTGTAGGTGTTCCCATTACATCTGCTGCTAGTCGTGCTGATACTAAGTTACGAACCGCTGTTTGAGTTGGAAGTAAAACTTTCCCACCCATATGTCCGCATTTTTTCTCAGATGCTAATTGGTCCTCGAAATGGACCGCTGATGCTCCAGCTTCGATCATCCCTTTCATGAGTTCAAACACATTGAGCTGTCCGCCAAAACCAGCTTCAGCATCCGCAACAATTGGGGCAAACCAATCAACCGAGTCGTCACCTTCCGCGTGATGAACTTGATCAGCTCGTTGTAATGCCTGATTGATTCGCTTAACAACATGCGGAACACTATTAGCCGGATACAAACTTTGGTCAGGATACATGTGACCAGATAAATTAGCATCAGCTGCAACCTGCCAACCACTTAAATAAATCGCTTTAAGCCCGGCTTTAACCTGTTGAACTGCCTGATTACCGGTCAGCGCACCTAATGAATGCACGTAATCCTCTTCATGCAGAAGCTTCCAAAGCTTTTCTGCCCCTTTTGTCGCCAGCGTATAGTCAATATCGATGGACCCTTTTAAACGTTCAACATCCTCAGGAGCATAAGGTCGCTCAACATTTTTCCATCTTTCATGATGATCCCAATCATTTCTTAACTTTTCGATTCGATTAAAGTTCATTATCGTCTCCCCCTTGAACTAATAATTGATATGCTGGAATCGTTAAAAATGCTTCAAAATCATCTGATGTCACTAGACTCATAAATAACCGGCAAGCTTTCGGTTCCTGCTCTTTTAAATCTTCCGGTAATAAAGATTCCACTAAGTCTATGGTGACCTGTCTACCATCTTCTAATTTAACTTCGTGCTGAATCCACTGCCAGACCTGAGCCCTGGAGATTTCTGCGGTTGCTGCATCTTCCATTAAGTTGTTTAATGGTACAGCCCCACGACCTTTTAACCATGCTGCAATATACTGAATCCCAACGACAATATTGGTTTTTAACCCTTGTTCCGTTACTTTTCCGTTTGGCACTTCAAGCAGATCTCCAGCTGTTATATGAACATCATCTCTTTGGCGGCTTATCTGATTCGTACCATCCATAAATTTAGTGAAGACATCGAGCGCTAAGTTGACCATGCCAGGGTGCGCGACCCACGTCCCATCATGACCATCCCGAACCTCACGCTCTTTATCCATCCGTACCTTTTCAAAGGCTGCTTCGTTAGCCTTAGGATCATTTTTAACTGGAATTTGCGCAGCCATTCCGCCAATCGCAGGTGCGTTTCGCTTATGACAAGTCTGGATAGCCAGCAGAGAATACGCTCTCATAAATGGCGATTCCATTGTGACAGTAGCTCTGTCAGGTAGCACATAGTTAGGATCATGATGAAATTTTTTAATATAGCTGAAAATGTAATCCCACCGTCCGCAGTTTAGCCCAGCAGAATGATCTTTTAATTCGTATAAAATTTCATCCATTTCAAATGCAGCTGTAATCGTTTCAATTAAAACCGTTGCCTTAATGGTCCCTTGAGGAATTCCTAAGTAATCTTGAGCAAATATAAAGACATCATTCCACAATCTAGCTTCTAGGTAGTTTTCTAACTTCGGTAAATAAAAATATGGGCCTGAACCACGGCTGATTAATTCTTTTGCATTATGGAAAAAGTAAAGTCCGAAATCTACTAGGCTCCCAGACATTGGCTCACCATCAACTACTAGATGCTGTTCATCTAAGTGCCAACCTCTAGGTCTGACAATTAGGACAGCTGGGTCTTCATTTAATTTATACTCTTTTCCGTTCTCTGAAGTAAAATCGATTTGACGTCTTATGGCATCCTTAAGGTTGATCTGCCCATTCATCATGCTTTCAAAAGTAGGTGATGAGGCATCTTCAAAATCAGCCATAAACGTTTTAGCACCTGAATTAAGTGCGTTAATAATCATCTTGCGATCAACTGGACCCGTAATTTCAACCCTTCTGTCTAATAAATCATCCGGTAATGGTGCAACCGTCCAGTCACCCGCTCGAATATCTTCCGTGTCTTTTAAGAAATTAAGTTGCTCTCCGTTTTGCAATCTCTCCGTTTGTAACTGACGATTTTGTAACAATCCAATACGACGGTTGTTAAAACGATTATGAAGCTCATACAAGAAGTCTAGTGCTTCATTTGTTAGTACGTCATCTAAATGATCCACTTGACTCTTAATATTTACTTGCTTAACATTCTCAATCAATCCATTACCCTCCTACTGTTTTAATACATAAATTACATTTAGTTATTGTTATATAACAACTACAGCAAAAAAATTAATCTTCCTTTTTTGAAAGACAGTAATCACATTCTAAAAGTGCTACACCCTCATCTACTGGCTTACCACACTCTTGGCAAATGTGTTTCATCTGCAAAACTCCTTTCTGTTACATTACAATATATTATTATTTGTTCTGTTATAAAACAGTTTATTCTTATATTCAGAAAAATGCAACACTTTTTGATAAAATTAATTTTAACTAATTCACTAAGTCCGTTGATATCAGCCTTCGTCAATTTAAAATAGTTCTTTTTGACTAAATAGCTACAATTCATCTTAATCATTTTGCTCCTATAAACGGATTTCAGCGCTTTATGAACGGAACTTTCTCGTTTATAAACGTAAATTCCTCTTCTATGAACGGCTTTTCTAATTCTATGAACGGAACTTTCTCGTTTATAAACGTAAATTCCTCTTCTATGAACGGCTTTTCTAATTCTATGAACAGAACTTCACATTTTATAAACGTAACTCCCATTTCTATTAAATGAACCTCATCTATGAAGCAATTTAATTCACTCACTTCAAGTTAATTCTTTGCAAACAAAAAAAGTGAGCAGACCTGAATCTGCTCACTTCATTTATTAATTTTCTTTTGATCGTTTAACAGCTGTTATAATACTTGCTGCTAAGCCTCCCCAAATAATCACCATACCAATAACCATGACTACAATTGCTTCTAATGTCATACGGCTTTATCCTCCTTTGATGAATATGCAGACTCACCTAAGAGCTCCGGGTTCCACTTTTTAAGTGTTAATAGTAAACCTAATATTAGCGCGCCAGCTGCTACGAACCAGCCACCGTATAAAATAAAGGCATCCGCATAACCTTCATAGTTACCATTTTCCGTATCAAACTGTTTTAATAAGTTTAACTCGAACAGTTTATACATTTGGTAACCTAAGATGATTGGTGTAATGAAGCCTAGCGAGACCTTCCACCATAATCCTAGTTTTATAGAAGATACGCTGTTTGCGTGTTCTTGGATTTTTCCAAGTTTGCGTAAAACCCACACAACCATTACAACTTCAACTAAGCCGATAAACGCGACACCAAACTGGTTAATGAAATAGTCAGCTGCGTCTAAGAAGAACAGGCCGCCTTGAGTTGCAAATAGTAGTGACACTAATGTCGCAAGACCACCACCGATTAAAACAGCTTTATTTCTAGAGACATTAAACTTCTCAGAGAAACCTGCTACATAAGTTTCTACAATCGAAATGAGTGATGACAATCCTGCGAGTACTAATGACGCAAAGAATAGGAAACCGAAGAATCCATTCATCCCTGGCAGTTCATTAATAATCGTCGGGAAGACAGCGAATGCTAAACCTACACCACCATCTACAACTTCACTAACAGCTACACCTGATACATTAGCTAAATAACCTAATGTTGCAAATACACCAATACCTGCAAGTAGCTCAAAACTTGAGTTACCAAAACCTACGATAAATGCGTTACCCGTAATATCAGAATCCTTCTTAAGGTAACTTGCATAAGTAATCATAATCGCAAAGGCGATTGATAAACTAAAGAAGATCTGGCCGTAAGCAGCTACCCAAACTTCAGCACTCCAAATTTTTGAAAAATCAGGTGTGAAGAATGCATTTAAACCTTGCGCTGCCCCATCAAGTGTGATGGCACGAATAACGATAACTAAGAATACTAAGACAAGTGTTGGAATAAAGATTCGGTTTGCAACTTCAATACCTCTACGTACACCTTTAAATAAAACGAATAGTACAATAGCCCAAACAAAGAGTAAAGGTATTAAGACACCTGGTACAAACGAACCTGTCTGACCAGCACTTACTAGAAATTCACCACTACTATCAGTTAGTCCTAAATATTCATACAAGAACGCCCCAGGTGAATCTCCCCACTTTTGTCCAAATGAGAAATAAGCATACATGATTGACCAAGCAATAATTGCACCGTAATAAGTTGAGATTACAAACGACACAAATACGGCCCACCAACCTAGCCATTCTGTTTTCTTATTCATACGAGAAAATGTTAACGGTGCAGATCCGCGAAATCTATGACCTAATGAAAATTCCATAATTAATAGTGGGATCCCCGCCGTTAATAGAGCGATAAGGTAGGGAATGAAGAAGGCACCTCCACCACTGTCATACGCTGTTGCTGGGAAACGCCAGATGTTACCTAGTCCAACAGCTGAACCAACTGCTGCTAGGATAAACCCTAGCCTTGTACCCCATTGAGCACGATTTTCCATCTCTTACTCCCCTTTCAGTTTGTTTATAAAAGTTTATGCCCAGGCCTTAATTTTAATGAATTTTATATATATTCAGACTATTAAGACCATAAGTGTATATAAAGTATTGTAACCAATGGCCTAGAGCATGTCAAAGTTTTTTTCAGAAATTTCAATTAACATATTTATACAATAAAAAAGCACAATGACGGTTGTCATTGCGCTTCCTTCATTATATTAGTTAGTTGATATTCTCCTGTAAACCAGGTACGCCATTAAGACTAAAGTACCAACCGTTACAAGTAGACCTAGAATCATAGAGCTTGTAAAAGCAAACATTAGATAGCCAAAGATTGAAGCTAAAGCTGCTAGAATCGCATAAGGAATTTGAGTTAACACGTGATCAATATGGTTCGATCCTGCACCTGTCGATGATAGTACAGACGTATCTGAAATTGGTGAGCAGTGATCCCCGAATACTGATCCTGCTAAGACAGCACCTAATGCAGGAACAAAGAAGCTTGGGTCAGTCGTTGCCGCGATTTGACCAGCAATTGGAAGCATGACACCAAATGTTCCCCATGATGTACCAGTTGCGAATGCCATTAGTCCTGCTACTATAAAGATAATGAGCGGTAAGAAAGCAACATTAAACTCCGCTTCTTTAACTTTTTCAGCTATAAACTCACCTGTTCCAATGCCATCAATTACACCAACAATCATCCATGCTAGCACTAGAATATAAATTGCAGGCAACATCGCCTTAATACCTTCCCAAACGACTCTGATGAAATTCGACTTTTCTCCAGATTGAATTAAGAAGAATAAGATTCCAACGACAACTGCTGATAAACCACCCATCACAAGTGAATAGTTAACGTTTGTATTGGCAAATGTTGAAACCACCGATACTTCACCTTCAGTTGCTTGAATCCCTGTGTAAATCATTAACGAGACAGTCACAGCTACTAACACTAAAATTGGTAGTACTAAATGATATATTTTTCCATGATCATTTTCTTTAACATCATCCTGAAGGTCACCTGGTACATCCGAACGCAATGGATCAATTAGTTCACCAGACTGCTGCGCACGCACCTCGTGTTCTCTCATCAGACCAAAATCTAGCTTCATTTTAATAACTAAGAATACTAGGATAATAGCTGCAATGGCGTAAAAGTTATAACCAATCGTTCCAATAAATGAATTGAACGCGGTGTAGTTATTTAGGGATTGATCAGCGATAATCGTGCCGATAATCCCAATAATGTAAGCACCCCAACTAGATATAGGCGATAGCACTGTAACAGGTGCAGACGTTGAATCAATTAAGTAAGCTAACTTTGCACGCGAAACCTTTTGTCTGTCCGTTATTGGGCGGGAAACCTGTCCAATGGTTAAACTATTAAAATAGTCATCTATAAAAATTCCGAGACCTAATAAACCAGCTGTGTACTGTGAACCTTCTCTTGTCTTAATTTTCTGGATAGCCCAATTACCAAATGCTCTTGCACCACCAGTTGCGGTTAAGAAGGCGATTAAAATTCCTAACAATAGTAAGAACAAGACGAGCTGAACACTCCACATATCCCATTCCCCTAATGAGAAAGAGCCATTTGGAGATAAATTCATGCCACCTAAGTAAAATAAATCTCTAAATGATGCCCAAATGGTGACGATTGTGTCTTTAATGTTGAAGCTTTCAATCATTAAAGCACCGACAACAATTCCAGCTCCAAGTGATAATAATACTTTTCTCGTTAACAGAACAAGTAAAATCATCACAATCGGCGGAATCAGTGAATACCAAGTGCCGACAAAGTCCATCTTTACATTCCTCCTAAAAAATATGATTAGTACAAGTTTATTCCAAATAAAAAAAGTAATGATAGAGAAATCTACCATTACTTCACACAGACTGGTTATTTCTCGATCAGTAGCTCCCCGCTAAGTGCGAGAGTATATACCTTTTTCAGATATACACCAACACCCATTTCTTGACGAAAATGAAATGCTTCGGCAAATAACCCTTTCATGTACAGTCATCGTTGTCATCCTCATGCACATTACTCTTGTTAGTTGCGCCTCTACCTCATCGATTGATAAGGTTTATCTAGTTGTTTTAAAATTTTACTTTGTTAATATAGCACAGAATTATTAATTTTGTAAACCACCAAATTGTTCTCCTTCTTTAAATTCACTATATGGAATTGAAATACTCGGTGGGTTACTATTACTACCACCTTTACTATAAAAATCAGGAACTAAGCCCTGAATCACGCCAACATAAACAGGAATCGTCGTCACTACTTCAGTCGTTTTAGTAGAAAATGGAATAACAATTTGAACATTGACTTTAATTTCAATTTCTAATCTAACTAAAGCATTATTAATACCATATTCTTCGAGTGTTGTGATAAAATCTGGCTGCACATCACCAATGACACTAAAGTTAACTGGAACTTTGGGTCCTAGATTGGCCAAAAGTGTATTACCAGTCGCCTGACCAATAGGGATCTCAACTAAAGCTGGGTCCTTTTTCGTTTCATCTGGCTCAATCACTTCATCCTCTTCTTCCTCAATGTCAAAATCAAGTGAGTTCCCAATCGGATTTTCCCCACGCTCTAATCGTTTTAAATAATTTTGCACTCTAAAAGTCGCGTTTCTTAAAACGGTGTTGACGACAACTGAATTCCAGCTCATGGACACAATGTTTCCATCATTATTCGTCTCAAATTGAACTAAGTCTTCAGCACTTAAATCCTTAGCAATCCTCTGACTAACAGCTTCATTGATGGCTTCACGAGCATACTGGCCTGTTCGAGTCTCGGCTATATCAATTAACGTCGGTTCAATCCCACGATTAATTATATATATAGAAAAAACGAGAGAGATGACTAAAGTGACGAATGTAAACATGATAATCTGTCCAAATGTTTTAGGTTTTCGTTTTTTAAAAGGTTTAGATCGGTGTGTGATGCGCATGAAGAAAACCCCCTCGAAACATTTTATGTCCGAGAGGGTTCTGATATGTACAAATTAAGATGGTGTTGTATTGCACTCCGTAATGACGACTGATGGATTAAAAGCTAAATTCAAATCATACACCTGACTTGTATGTATTTCATGCTCTTGTTCTTCCAAAATCCTTATAACAGGTCGATCAGGTACTTTCGTTTGGTGTGCAATAATTCCTTTGCGTCCATCACTTAAGGCTACGTAGGAACCATTAGGATAAATTGAAATATGCCGCTTAAATAATTCGATATACTCCTGCGAATACTGAGTTCCGCTTCCAGAGTACAAAATCTCAAGACCTTCATGAGGCAAAAACGCATTTCGGTAAACACGATTGGATGTGACCGCATCGAAAACATCTGATACGGCCATGATTTTAGCATACTCATGTATATTAGATTCTTTAAGACCTAGTGGATAACCACTACCATCCAACCGTTCATGATGCTGATAAGCGCAATTAGCCACTGCCTGAGGAATCTGTTTAAACTGTTTAAGAATCTCATACCCGTATGTTGTATGTTCTTTTACGACTTCAAATTCCATGTCCGTTAATTTTCCTGGCTTATCAATAATTGACTTTGGAACGTGCATTTTACCGATATCATGCAGCATCGCACCAATTCCAATTTCTTCAATCTGTCGCTCTGAAAAGTTAAGTTCCCTCGCTAATACAAGGGTATACACGGTTACATTGACAGAATGGTTATATAAGTAATCATCAAACATAAAAATATCTGACATAATGGAAAGTATTTCATCATGTTCATTAACAACGTTAATAATTTCATTAACCGTCTCTTGAACTTCTTTAACAGAGCGCTCTAATACATATTGTTTATGTTCTTTCTCGTTGTACTGATCAAAAATTTTAAACGTCTGTCTTATTTTAGAAATCGCTTCCACACGAAGCTGTTCATCTATAATATTTTGAGGCATAATATCCTCTGATAAGGCATCCTCTATATAAACATAGCGGAAATTAAACTCTTTTAACCGCTTTATTAGTTTTTGGGTAAAAATAACTTCTTTTTGTAATAATATGCGACCATAAGCGTCAATAATTGGTTTTGCAAGCTGATCTCCTGGCCTGAGTGCATCAATTGTTACAGCTTTCATAGTTTTCCCCTTAAATAGACATCTTTTTAACTATCATAAGCTTTTATGACAATTTTTTCAATGACTTATTTTAACCGAAGGAGTGCCTGCTTCCCAATCATACCTTCTTCCCAGCCAAAAGTTTCTTTTGCGTAGTTTGTCACTTTTTGTAAAGGGGCGTACAGTAGTTCATCCCTCGATCTGACACCGACTGCTCTACCTGCTACTATTTTTCGATCGGCTAACTTTGCATTTAATAGGTCAACATCTAAAGCCCCGCACATAATGTAACCAATATCATTTGAGATCACTAATAAATCTGTTTTCGGTAATTCAACATGAACAAATGTGAAAGGAACGTCATCTATCCAAATCGGTTCTACATGTACCATTTATTATCCTCCTCCTCCTTCTCATATACCGTATGAAGACAAAAAAAAGAAGTGCCTGTCAGACCTCTAATTTAAGGTAGATAGGCACTCTTCTAAAATATCGCGTAAAAACTCTGGCAAAAAATAATGTTTATCTTTTACCGATGAGATTGGAGGAACTAACCAAGGAAAAGAAAAAGTATCCGCAGTTGCGACAGTGAACGTCTCGTGGGGATCTACTTTCTCACCATTTACATAGACTGTCTCCACATAATTCGTGTCATGATGGTAATCGAGTTCAATATTTGAATAGACCATTTTACCAATTTGTTTGCCTCTAAAACCTAACCCTTTTAGTTCAAACTCAATAAAGCGGTCTTGTTCAAACATTCTAACCGTTTCAATTAATTCGCGGCCAGTTAAGACCATCGTACAAGGGTTCATAGGATGTGGACAGCTTTGATGCACATCGCCTCTGGTGACTGTTCCCTTTTCAAAACCATTTAATAAAACACCCGAATTTAGCATAGCACAATCAGATTTTGTCCATTTTCTTAAGGTGTTCACAAATGCTTTCATAAGTGGTGTTTCTTGTAACCAATTGATTGGATAAGGCCTGCTTAGATTCGCAATTTCTCGATTAAGTTTAGACTTTGCGCTATCATTAAGTTCTTGTAGTAAATGAAGTGATGCTTGGTCATCCGCCTCATTTTCGATTTTTACAGCATGGCCATCAGAATTGATGACTTTCTGCGCTTGATGATCAAATGTTAACGAAATAGCTCCGTAGTAATACCCATGTTTTCCGACGGCGGTAATTAACGTTCCAAAATGATGTTGACCTTGTCTTAATAAATGATGCGTATGTCCACCCATAATCACGTCAATATCAAACTGTTCTGCGATAGATTCGTCTGAATTAATCCCTAAATGAGACAAAAGCACGAACACATCTGTTTGCTTACGAATTTCGTTATAATATTCTTTTAACATATCAAATGGATCATGCGTTTGCCATCCCAACTTTTCGTAAAAGGCTTGAAATGGTGCAGTTAGCCCCAAAACACCAATTTTAATACCAGATGGTGTTTCATAGATTTTATATGGCTTAAGCCATTTAGGGTTTGCCTCATATTTAGGTTCTACATTGGCGCAAACGACATCAAACTGTGCTTCGTCATAAAGGTGATAAAGTTTGTCACTAGGTAAAGTAATACCTTCATTGTTTCCAAGTGTTGCAACATTGAACTTAGCTTCGTTTAATAGTGTTACATTATCACTGCCTAAAGATGCTTCCGTAATGGGGTGCGATCGATCCAAATGATCGCCATTATCGAATAGCATATAAAACTCTTGATCAAACTGATGCTTATAAGTTCTCTCTTTTATGTCATGCATAATTTTAGGCCAGTTTTCAAAATGGCTATGTAGATCGCTAGTAAAATATAAATGTAGCGTTTCCTTCATACTCCATCTCCTTCATTGGCAATTACATAATGAGCCGTATACCAATTATAATCATTAACAAACGTAATATCCATTCAAGCACCTGACTGTTTAACCGTTGATTTGCCTTTGCTCCTAGTACTCCGCCTACCCATGCTCCAGGCACAGCTAATACTGCGTACTCCCAAATCACATTACCAGCGACTACGTGTGCACTAGAGGAAACAATGCTTGAAACAAAAATCATAAACATAGACGTCGGTGCCGCAATATGCGCTGGAAAACTAAAGAATAAAATCATGGCCGTCACCATCAGCGACCCGCCACCTATGCCAAACAAACCAGAAATCATACCGACGAAAAATGAGATGATGATGCCAAAAATGATTGAATAAGAATACTCAACTTTTTTACCAGCCAAATTAAACTCGCGGTGAACATAAAACTTTTTCCCCTTAACATCACGGGCCTTTGCAAATTGAAGTAAATAATCTTTTACAAAAAATAAACTTGCTAGAATTAGCATTAGAATTCCAAAATAAAGCTCGAAGGAATCAATATTAACATAACTATTTAACCAAACGCCAACTAAAGCCCCGGGGATACTTCCGGTTAGAAAAACAAGTCCACTATAAATGTCTACCCGTTTACTTTTTAAATATGTAAGAGTGGATGATAACCCGGTAAAGATCATAATTAATAAAGACATCGCCACCACATTTTGCGGTGTTACCCAACTGAATGACTCAGAGAACTTAGATAGGAACAGTAAGGATGGTACAAAAATTAATCCGCCGCCTAAACCAACTAAACTCCCCATAAACGCACTTGCAAGCCCAATAACAAGCATGACTATAAACATCATATGCAATCCCTCTTTCTAATATAAGATTAGCATAGATTAATGAGAATAAAAATAAAACACCCATCGCAAGAATGTAACATGACATGGATAGGTGTTTCGTTTTTATCGACCCCATTTTGGAAAATATCGACCCTGAATTTTTCCGAACGGGGAAAAGAAATGATATATCGACCCTTAAACTAATTTTATCGACTTTTTGCGATTAAAAATTCATGATGATCATTAACAATCAAACGTTCATTCGTATCTAACGTCATTTCAATAGGGTGGATTTCGGATTGTTTATCAGAGAAAATCCATCTTCTACCTGGTTGTATTAATAATAAAAATGGACCATTAGAATTCTCACCCATAAAATTCAATGACGAACCACTTATTGGGTCACCATCACGTTCGTTAAGTCCTAGTTCCATTAGTTGATGGCCAGTTGTAACGGCATTCCCAACCGTTAAGCTCATCTCACTAATATTTAAAATACTATTTGCAGAAAACGGAACTTCACTTTTTTCAGCATAAGAATGCCTGCAAATAAACTCAACAATGTTTCCCGCAGGATCATAAAAGTAAATGGAATGCGCAGATAAATGAGAGAAATCTGCTTCATCCTCTCCATCTTCTAAATTTAGTTTTACTTTAGATTTTGCCCATGCTTTAGCTTCACTAAACTTATTAGATGGGATATCTAATGCAAAATGGTAATAGGGATTGCCTTTAACATTATGGGATGTAAATTCCAATAGACTAGCACCTGCTAAAACTTGAAACCTGTTTTCGGATTCTTCGTTCAAAGTCATTCCAAGAGTCTTTGTGTAAAACTGTTTCATACTTTCAATGTTCCTAGTTCTTAATATAACCTTCTTAATGTGCAAAAAAATTCTCTCCCTGTTGTTTTGTTTAATCTATAAATAGATAATATCACTTTGATAGCGCAATTTTGATATGAGCTAAATGATGCTCTTCGTGCCAGGCTAACTTTGCTACTTTAGTTGCGACTGTTATTTCACCATTTACCTCATGAGTAAATGCTCGATCTAATTGCTCTTCAGTTAAACTGGATCCTAAAGATACAATGCGTTCATTAATGCCTTCTAACATCTTAATCGAGCTTTCAACAGGAAGCTTTGTATCTGGTTGAATGGCCCATTTATCCTGATCAAAAGCTGGTACGGTAGGATTATTATCTGTTAAAGCCAGCTTCAAACGCTGAAACATGTTTAACTGAGAATCTGCAATGTGATGAACGAGCTCACGAACTGTATAACTACCGTCACGATAAGTTTTGCTTAATTCTTCTTCACTTAATGAATCAACCGTTTCTCTTAATCGTTCTGTGTAAGTTTCGATTTCTTTTAGCCATTCTTGAACATGTTCTAATGTAACGTTATTAGGAACTTGTAATTCCCCTATTGGAAATTTAACATCCATTATGAATCCTCCTCTTTATTATTCACCTTTTAGATTTCATAGCTTTTAATTTTTTGATATCTTCTCTATCTTTAAGTGTTTGATACCTCTTAGACTCTACCGGGATTAATTCTGCTTTCCCATTAGAGTCAAAATAAATCCCCCAGCCAAAACGTTTTGGCAATGCAGAAGTCCTCATACATGCACGGCTTTTAGCTAAGAAACGTGCCTTTTCTTCTTTACGCCGATCTTCAGGAATTCTTTTGTGTTTCATATGCACTTCAAATTGCAATTCATCCTGAGTATAGATACCTGGTCCCTCATTAAGAAGTTGATACTCGATTTCAGCTATTGTTTGCTTCTTTCGTTTGGATTCTGGAACCTTGCTTTCAGAAACGGAACAATCATCAGAAATTAAAATGAACGTATCATAGTAATTCACGTACTTTCCTCCTTAATTTTAAAACTTACTAACCCAAAACTATAATGCATGACTTGTAAAAGAAATAACCTATAAACTATTTTCTATGATTAATTAGTGGTTTCCTTTAAACTAAGCGAAAAATAAAAAATAACCCTTGATATAAGCTGAGTTATATCAAGAGTTATTAAATCTTAACCGATTGACCCTTCCATTTCAAACTTAATTAAACGGTTCATTTCTACCGCATATTCCATTGGAAGTTCTTTTGTAAATGGCTCGATGAAGCCCATGACGATCATTTCTGTCGCTTCTTCTTCAGAAATACCGCGGCTCATGAGATAGAATAACTGTTCTTCAGATACTTTCGATACTTTCGCTTCGTGTTCTAATGAGATGTTTTCATTTAGAACTTCGTTGTAAGGGATTGTATCTGATGTTGATTCATTATCTAAGATTAACGTGTCACACTCAATGTTAGAGCGTGCGCCGTCAGCGTTTTTACCAAAGTGTACGATACCACGATACGTTACTTTACCACCTTGCTTCGAGATGGATTTAGAAACGATTGTCGATGAGGTATTTGGTGCCAAGTGGTGCATTTTTGCACCTGCATCTTGGTGCTGACCTTTACCGGCTAACGCGATTGATAATGTCATACCACGAGCGCCTTCTCCTTTAAGAAGAACAGCTGGGTATTTCATTGTTAATTTAGAACCTAAGTTACCGTCTACCCATTCCATTGTTGCGTTCGCATCTGCTGAAGCACGTTTTGTAACTAAGTTATAAACGTTGTTTGCCCAGTTTTGGATGGTTGTATAACGGCAGTATGCGTCTTTCTTAACGAAAATTTCAACGACCGCACTGTGTAGTGAGTTAGTTGAATAAACAGGTGCTGTACAACCTTCAACATAGTGTACAGAAGAACCTTCATCTACAATGATTAACGTACGTTCGAACTGACCCATGTTTTCTGAGTTAATACGGAAGTACGCTTGTAGAGGCGTTTCAACCTTCGTGTTCTTCGGTACGTAGATGAATGAACCACCTGACCAAACAGCTGTATTTAGTGCTGAGAATTTGTTATCAGAAGCTGGAATTAGTTTACCGAAGTACTCTTTGAAAAGTTCTTCGTTTTCCTTAAGTGCTGTATCTGTATCCTTGAATACAACACCCATTTCTTCTAATTCTTTCTCCATGTTGTGGTATACAACTTCTGATTCATACTGTGCAGATACACCTGCAAGGTATTTTTGCTCTGCTTCTGGAATCCCTAAACGATCAAACGTCTGCTTAATCTCATCAGGTACCTCATCCCATGAACGTTGAGTACGTTCAGAAGGTTTAACATAGTACGTAATTTCGTCAAAGTCTAATTCGTTTAAGTCTCCGCCCCACTGTGGCATTGGCTTGCTATAGAATTTTTCTAAAGCTTTTAAACGATACTCTAACATCCACTCAGGTTCATCTTTTCTCGCTGAAATCTCACGAACCACTTTTTCAGTAAGACCACGCTCAGTACGGAAAACAGACACGTCACGGTCATGGAAACCATACTTGTAATCGCCTACTTCTGGTGCCTTTTTAGCCATGTAGTACCCCTCCTTTAAATAATTAGGTGGTGAGAAGAACGACCTTATTCGTCTTCTTTTTCAACACCTTGTTCCATAGCTTTCCAAGCTAATGTTGCACATTTTATTCTTGCTGGGAATTTAGAGACCCCTTGTAAAGCTTGAATGTCTCCCAAATCCTCTAATTTATAATCTGCTGTATCAACTTCTTCACCAAGCATCATATCAGAGAACATTTTTGAAATTTTAACTGCATCTTCAACGTTTTTCCCGATAATGACTTGAGTCATCATTGAAGCTGACGACATTGAAATTGAACAACCTTCACCTTCGAATTTTGCATCTTCTACGATACCGTCATTGACTTTAAGTTGTAAATCAATTCGATCACCGCAAGTCGGGTTATTCAGTTCAACTGTGATGTGATCACCTTCAAGTTTCCCGCGATTACGTGGATTCTTGTAGTGATCCATAATCACCTGTCTGTAAAGTGTATCTAAGTTATTAAAAGACATCACCGAAATACTCCTTTGTTTTGCGTAATCCTTCAACTAGTAAATCTACATCCTGCTTACTATTATACAGATAAAAGCTAGCTCTTGCAGTCGCAGCAACTTGTAATTCTTTCATTAGTGGCTGTGCGCAGTGATGACCTGCGCGAACCGCGATACCTAATGAATCAAGTGCCGTTGCCGAATCATGTGGGTGAACATCATCTAAATTAAATGTTACTAAGCCAGCTCGTTCTCTAGGACCGTAGATTGTGATGCCATCTATTTGTTCCATTTGCTCTAGTGCGTATTTTGCTAATTCTTGTTCGTGTTCTTCAATGGCTTCCATGCCCACTTCATTTAAGAAGTCTATAGCTGCTCCAAGTCCAATGGCTCCAGCAATAATAGGTGTTCCACCTTCAAACTTCCACGGAAGCTCTTTCCAAGTTGAATCATATAGGTTAACGAAATCAATCATTTCCCCGCCAAATTCAACTGGCTCCATGTTTTCAAGTAAGTGCTGCTTACCATATAGAACACCTACACCTGTTGGACCACACATTTTATGAGCTGAAAATGCATAGAAATCAGCATCTAAGTCTTGAACATCGACACTCATGTGCGGAACGCTTTGTGCGCCATCAACAACAATGACAGCACCATTGTCGTGAGCAATTTTCGCGACTTCTTTAATCGGATTAATTGTTCCTAGTACATTGGAAACATGAGACATCGCAACTATTTTAGTTCGATCTGTCACCATTTCACGTACATCATCTAACGAGATCGTACCATCTTTTTGAAGTGGTAAATATTTTAATGTTGCACCAGTTACTTTCGCCACTTGCTGCCAAGGGATGATATTACTATGGTGCTCCATTTTGGTTAAAACAATTTCATCACCTTCAGATAGGTTCTCACGTCCATAACTGTGGGCGACTGTATTAATCGCCGTTGTCGTACCTCTAGCGAAGATGACTTCCTTTATGCTTTTAGCATTAATAAATTCTCTTACTTTTTCACGTGCGCCTTCATAACCTTCAGTTGCTCTCGAACCAAGGGTGTGTACCCCACGGTGAACATTTGAGTTATAAAGCTCATAATAATTTTTCACCGTGTCGATGACAGTTTGAGGTTTTTGAGACGTCGCAGCACTATCTAAATAAACTAATGAATGTTCGTTAACCTTCTGATCTAAAATCGGAAACTGTTTGCGAACTGTTTCATTTAACATTAATAAACTTTCCCTTCGATGACCTCACGTAGCTGATTTTGAACCGTTTCAATTGGAATCTCATTTACAACAGGGCTTAAGAAACCGTGAATGACTAAGCGCTCGGCTTCTTGTTGAGAGATACCACGGCTCATTAGATAGTACAACTGAACTGGATCAACGCGTCCGACTGATGCTGCGTGACCAGCTGTTACATCATCCTCATCAATTAATAGAATTGGGTTCGCATCTCCGCGAGCTCCAGGGCTTAGCATTAACACGCGTGATTCTTGCTCAGCGTTAGCCTTAGTACCGCCGTGTTCAATTTTACCAATTCCATTAAAAATAGATGATGCATTATCTTTCATAACACCATGCTGTAAGATATAACCGTCTGTTTCCTTACCATGGTTAACAATTTTAGCTGTAAAGTCTTGTTTTTGATCGCCACGACCAACTGATACTGACTTAGCATTACATACACCGTTATCACCTAATAAGTGAGTTAGGTTTTCTGAAATTGTGTTACCATCATTCATTTGACCTAATGCCCATTCTAATGTTGCATCACGACCAACAGTACCACGACGGTTTACATAAGTTGTCGTACCTTTTTCGAAGTTATCAACTGCACCGTAAGATACTTTAGCGTTATCTAAAGCAAAAACTTCACTTACAATATTCGCAACTGATTGTTCAGTTTTATTTTGAGATACGTAGTTCTCAACATACGTCACTTCACTATTTTGATCTGCAACTAATAATACATGGTTAAACAGTGCTGCTTCTGGGTCTTCTTGCCAGAATACAACTTGAACTGGTTTTTCTATTTTTACGTTTTTAGGAACGTATAGGAAAACTCCACTGTTTAATAAAGCTGCATGACGCGCTGTTAACTTATTTTCATCAACAGATACGCCTTCTTGCATGAAATATTTCTTAACAAGATCTTCATTCTCACTCATGGCAGTGAAAATATCTTTGAAAATAACACCTTGATCTTCTAATTCTTTAGATAATGAGGCATATGCCACATCATTATTACGAACGATAATTAAGTTATCGTTTGTTGACTTTTCGCCGAGTAAAACACGAACTTTTTCAGGTAGCTCTTCATAATTCTCAACTTTAGCTCCTTCAACGTCATGCTTGAAACTTGTGAAGTTCCAATCACGAATACGTGTTTTTTCTAGTTTTGGCATCGGTAAGTCTTCAGCTAATTCCGCTGCTTTAAGACGTAGATCGCGGAACCACTGAGGTTCATTACGACGCTCGGAATACTGCGTGATATATTCTTTATCATAAGGTAGCTGTGTTTCCACTGTCATCCTTTTACCTCCTATCTCTAGTTACGCGTTTTGACCTACAGTTTCATCTTCAATTCCTAGTTCTTCTTTAATCCAGTCGTAACCTTCAGCTTCTAAGCGTTGAGCTAGTTCTGGACCACCAGATTTCACAACGCGACCTTGCATCATTACGTGTACTTGATCTGGAGTAATGTAGTCTAATAGACGCTGATAGTGAGTAATGATTAAGCAACCAAACTCTTCGTTACGCATTTTATTAATACCTTTTGATACAACTTTTAATGCATCGATATCTAGACCAGAGTCAATTTCATCTAAAATTGCAATCGCTGGTTCTAGCATCATTAATTGTAAGATTTCGTTACGTTTTTTCTCACCGCCTGAGAAACCTTCATTTAAGTAACGTTGTGCCATGTTTTTATCAATCTCTAAATAATCCATTGTGTCATCCATTTTCTTAATGAATTGCATTAATGGAATTTCATCGCCTTCTTCACGCTGTGCGTTAATAGAAGAACGTAAGAAGTCAGAGTTTGTTACACCGCTAATTTCACTTGGGTACTGCATAGCTAGGAATAAACCTGCTTGTGCACGCTCGTCAACTTCCATTTCTAATACGTCTTCTCCGTCTAAAAGGACTTGACCTTTCGTCACCTCGTATTTTGGATGACCCATAATTGCACTAGCTAATGTTGATTTACCAGTACCATTTGGTCCCATCACTGCGTGGAATTCTCCACCTTTAATGGTTAAGTTAACTCCTTTTAAGATTTCTTGCCCTTCAATTTCGACATGAAGATCTTTAATTTCTAAAGTTGATGCTGCCATTAATAATACCTCCATTTTCTATATTAAAAATTGATGGTCATTCTCAATTTATTCTCATTATCAGTTTATAACATTTATAATTTATATTCAACTTTTATAATAAGAATAACCACACGATTCATACCTATACCATTATATAAGAAATTTTGTCAGATTTAAACGAAAAAGGCATGTTTGGTGTTATTAACTGTATTATTACCTGTTTCTCAATAGTAGATCGTATGATACGCTAACAGGCGACGCTTTCCTGGGGGCACGGACTCAACTTCCCGAAACTTGCTCAGCTCGTTTCGCGTGATTTTCGTCTCGTGCTTATTCCCCTAGGAGTCTTCGCCTTTTCGCTATTCTGAATAAATTGAATATAAAATAGAAAATGAGGCTGGGACATAACTAGCTTAAAATAACGTAAAAAAGGCACCAACCATGAAAAGTTTATGTTTTGGCGCCTTTTTTTGCTAGGACTATAATATTTTAAACTTGTTTTAGTGTTCATGGCGGTGTACTTTCTTAAGTTCACCGCCATGAACGCAAATCCTAATTCGT
>NZ_JBHUMZ010000011.1:0-199129 GCF_042685285.1 Piscibacillus salipiscarius
AGTTAAAATAAAGAAATCCTTAACAAAAAGAACTTATCGTGAGAAGGTTATTGCATCTGGTGGAAAAGATCCCATGAGGTGCTCTTGTTGTGATAACTTTTATGAGCTGCGTCAAAATGATTCGCTTTCCGCAGGCACGGCGCGGGCTTCCCCAAACGCACTCCCGTTCGTTTGGCGTGATTTTCAGCTCGTGCTGTTCTGCGACGATCTGGACGATCTAGTGTCGGCGTTGGCCACAGGACGTGGCCGACCTTAGCCGACCAGGAGTCTTGCATTTTGACTACGCTAACAACACTCAATATTCGTTTATAGAAAAGCTATATTACTTTTGTTCTAACCTCTTTTATATTTGTGGAAACAAAGACTTTTATGGCTACCAGATAGCACGCCAATATCAGATATTAAGCCTACCAACGAGCTTTATGGTCTTCTGCCCAGCCAAATATCTTATTAACTTCAATACTGTGGCCCAGATCGGTTTCAATGGTTCCATGATAATAACCAAACATCTGGTGGACTTCTGATTGTATAATCAAGGCATTGGTTCTCGAAACGCGTTCAAAAATCGGTTCGAACATGAGTTTTACTTGATGACTATTTGGAGTTTGAATAATCCAAGGTTTCATATAGTTCTGTTGGTCATAGATCCAATCTAATTCATCATGAACTTTATGTAATCGATGATCGATGGTTATACCATTTTCTGTTTGCCCAGTACCTTCAGTCCACTGGCCACCAAGGTTCAATCCAACTTTATGATTATCTGAGTAACCTGAAGCGGCTCCCCAATTCCAAGTTGAACGGTAAGGCCATTTGCCTCTGCCGAAATCTAGCGTTGCAAATGACTGATTAGAATTAAAAACATATTCTCCTTGTGACCAATTTACTTTACCTTGTACGGGCAGTCCCACTTGTTTTGACGTGAATTGAAACTGATTTTTGCCCCAAGGTATGACGACGTTTAACGATTCTTGCTCGGGTTCTTTTTTAATCGAAAATTGGGCCTGTAATGGCTTGCTTTCATAAAAATTCGGCCAGTATACGTTTATATTGGTATCTTGAAGACTCACGCGAATTCCTTTATGTTCAACGTAAATAGGATCATTAACATTATCTGGCATATTAACAAAACGTCCAAAAGGGATTAGGACGGATTGCTCATTAAACTTCATCGTTTTAAGGTCAAATACATAAACAAATATAACGGCTACATAGTCTAGGTGTGAAACGGTAATGGAAAATAACGCATCCGGACTTGTCATACACCAATAATTCCATTTCTTTTTACGTAAAAAGCTTCCTTGAACATTACAATAAACGATGGGATGACGAGCCCATCCAATGCTGTTAGAGTTTAACTCACCATTCCCATCACAAAGCTTTACCACTTTAGTTAACTCTCTACCTCGCATGAGCAGCATCTCCTTTATATTAAATATACGAGATAGAACGTCAAACATCCTTCAATTGAATAGAATGGTAGAATAGAGATAAGTAGACGAGGAGGGGTTTTATGGCGAAGAATCCAATATACGTTGAAATTCCTATTAAGTCAGAGATGGACAAGCTTTGGCGCGTGACGCAAACACCTGACGAGCATGAGAAATGGGATTTAAGATTTTCTTCAATAACCTATTTACCTAAACAAGATGACAAACCGCAACTCTTTACATATAAGACGAATATAGGATTTGGCCTTGCTATAAAAGGGTGGGGGAAGAGTATTGGAACACATGATGCAGATGCAAAAGATGGCTCCAAAACATCTTCACTACATTTCGGAACGAAGCAAAAGTTATCATTGATCAAGGAAGGAAGAGGCTACTGGAAGTACAATCCTCAGCCTAATGGAACAATCCAATTTTTAACTCAGTATCAGTACAGCACAAACTGGGGAAAAGTAGGTAACTTAATTGATTTATTCTTTCGCCCTATGATGGGCTGGGCAACAGCACTTAGCTTTGACGTAGCCCGGCGATGGCTTGAAACAGGAGAAACACCTTCAGTACAGTATGTTCGGTTTTTTAGTACATGGCTTATTGCTATTTTATTTTTTATCGTCTGGACGTATCACGGGCTTGTCCCTAAAATCTTATTCATGCACCCAACAGAGGTCTCAATGACAACAGGTGCTTTGCCGATATCAGAATCTCAGGCGATTTGGTTAAATTATGTTGTCGGCGCTGGTGAAATAATTATCGGGTTAAGTTGGCTGTTCTATCCTAAAAAAGAACATTTATTAAAGTTGCAATTAATCGTTTTTCCTTTACTGGCTTTATCAGCTGCCATTGCAGAACCAGCTAACTTAATACATCCGTTTAATCCGCTGACGTTTAATTTCGCTTTAGTTGTCTTTTCTGCCATTGGGTTATTAGTCAGTAAAGATGTACCAACAGCAAAGAATTGCAAAAGAAAACCGGATTGAGGAGTCCATATGTCGATTTATAAGCAAGTTTTAGGAGATGAATTTAATCAGCTTCACTCTATGCTACAAAAAAGATATGCCTTGATGTCTACGAAACCTGTGACTGGTAAAGGAGTTATGCTTGACATCAAAGGAGCGCCATGGTTTTTAAAACCTATGATGAAGCTCTTAACAAAGCGCAAGCTTCTTTTCCCTGAACAAGGTAGTCAAGTTCCGTTTATGATTAACAATACACCACGCTCAAACGGTAAGCAGATTTACTGGGAGCGGGCATTTTATTTTCCTCATCAGACAAGGTATTTTAACGCGCTGATGAGCCTCGATGAAGAACGTCTTGTAATTAAGGATTATTTGGGGGAACCACCTTTGATGTATTCTGATTTAGTCTTTAGTGTTGAAGATGGAGCGTTACTCATCCGTTCATTAAAACAACGACTCGTCATAGGATCCATTGAGGTTCCATTACCGAAATGGTTTCAAGGGGTGGCAACTGTCAAAGAAGATTATCATGATGAAAAAGAGAAGTTTGGGATCTCCGTTCAGGTAAATAACCCAATCCTTGGACAACTTTTTCATTATAAAGGGGAATTTACAAGTGAAGACCTTACATAAATTAGGACTCATCAATATTGTTGTGTTGGGAGTTATCGCCCTGATCACACCACATGAGTGGTATTATTTAATCCTAACAACAGCTCAGCTAGTATTTGTGCCAATCGTTCTTGCATCAATCGGACAATCTAGCAAAATCGTTATTTGGATAGCGATGCTTGCGTATTTATCCGTTATACTCATTCAGGTCACACCTGATACTCATTGGCACGCATTTTTGGCGGCAGTTTACTTATTGTATACTATTTTAATTGCTTTCAAGGGCTTCAATCGATTTTTACATAGAGGATTTACTCATATTGAAGAAATTTTAATAGATGTCGCCATGGTGTTTCTTGCGATTGGAGGTATATGGTTTTTAGCTTATGAAGCGGGAATTAATACTGGTTTTAGTCCAATCATTACTTGGTTAACAGCTATTCACTTTCACTATGCTGGATTTCTACTTCCTATTTTTACGGGGCTATTAGGCAGGTTGGGTAAGCCTAAGTTATATAAGTGGGCAGCATGGTCGGTCATAGTAGCCATTGTATTAGTCGCTCTAGGTATTACGTTTTCAACAACACTTGAGCTTTTATCTGTTTTAGTTTATATCTTTGCGATTTATAGTTTAATAGGTCTTACTTTTTTTATAAAATTTATAGGACCAGCTCAAAAGTGGCTTTTTCGGATCACGTTTATCGCAATTGGCGTGTCGATTATCTTTTCTCTTTTATATGCGTACGGGAATTGGTCAGGCAATTCAACGGTTACGATTGACTTTATGCTTAAATTTCATGGTGTGACGAATGCCGTATTATTTGCAGGTGCTGGCACAATTATGACATCAATGTTTACGCCAAAGCAAGCTGATCAAAAGTCCAGGTTTCCAGTGAGTGAACTTCGCGGGGAATTTATGATAGGAGAAGACTTTTTAAAGGGGAAAATCACAAGTGAGTCATCAGTTAATGGTCTTGTAGATCATATGGATATTTACCAACTAAACCTTGCTCCTACGATTAAAGATTTTTATGAAAATACATCAGATTACCGGCTTTGGGCTAAAGTTAAATGGCATTCTTGGTTTAAACCATTTGCAGCGATTTATAAGATGCTAAGCCGTCACACACAACAAATCAATTTACCTCTATCTAGTAAAAGGGTTGAGATGGATGGTGGTATTCATCTATTAAAACCTGAACTAGATTCAAGAAAACGTGTTAGGGCTTGGGTTAGAAAGATTAAAGGGGATACAACATTCGTTGCTTTATATTCAGAGCACACAGATGGTGAAAACACCTATATGAATATTGCCTTGCCACTACCTTGGTCTACCATGATTGGTATATTGAATCTTCACCAGCATGAAGGTCGCCTCATTTTATCAAGTGAAGAAGTAGGGATTTACCTCGCTTTTCGAGAATATGTTATGAAACTACCTATAAACGAACGGTTTGAAGTATGGGAAATTAAACGAGGAAAGCTTAAAGCTGTACACCGCATGTGGTTGTTTGGATTACCATTTCTAAAAATCGATTATGACATTGAAAGGAAGTAATACATGCGCAACGAAACAGAAATGATGGATTTAATTCTAGGGACAGCTCAAGAAGACGATCGAATTCGAGCGGTTTGGATGAATGGTTCACGCGTCAATCCAAATGTTAAGCGTGACATCATGCAGGACTTTGATGTCGTTTTTGCAGTAAAAGAGATCGATAGTTTTCAAGAAGATACTGACTGGATCGATCGTTTTGGTGAGAGAGTCATTATGCAAAAACCAAGCCCATCACCATGGCAAAATGAAAATCATGCCCTAACTTACTTAATGCAATTTCAAGATGGTAACAGGATTGATCTAAATCTCGTACCTACTAACAAAGTATCTGGCATTATGAAAGCGACTGAAAGTTTAACAGAAATTTTACTAGATAAGGATGGCTTGACGCCTGAACTACCACCACCATCTGATCGTGACTATCATGTTCCGAAGCCTAGTGAAAAAGAGTTTCAAGCAACTTGTAATGAATTTTGGTGGGTTACGCCTTATGTGGCCAAAGGGCTTTGGCGAGAGGAAGTACTCTATGCAAAAGGTGTTTTAGAAGGACCTCTCCGTCACGCATTAATGAACATGCTAGACTGGTCGATTGCGATTGATTACGATTTTAAGATCAGTACAGGTAAATTCAGTAAAGATCTAAAGGATTTATTAGATGAACCGACGTGGAATAGATTAATAGACACTTTTCCAAAAGCTCATTTAGAAGAGATTTGGCAAGCACTAGAAATGATGGGAGACCTGTTTCACGACACCGCTGTTTCCTGTGCAGAGCGCTTAGGTTTCATCTATAATGAAAGTGAAGAACAGCACGTGCGTGAATATATAAAACGTATTCGAAATAACGACATGTAGGAGTTGTACATATGAACTTTATTGATCTTCTTTTGATTTTTTCAGCCTTATTTATATCAGCGTTTATCGTAGAAATGATTTTAACTAAAATGTTTAAAATCGAAATACGTAAAGAACGCTTTATTAACGATCAACATAAAAAACGGTATAGACAGTTTTTAATGATATATCTAATAATTTTAGTGATTTTATTTAGTCTTTATATCGTTGGGTTTTTAATAGTATTCATTCCGATTACTCTAATCATTTTATATCCAATTTTAAGCTCGACCATTGATTTACTTATGGAATGGAAGTACGCACGGGAATCTAAACGGTTTATCGTCTCGATCTCAAATATTACTGTTTATATTACGTTTATCGTACTTTTGTTTGCTACAGACTTTTTTGGAATTTATTCATAAGGAGTGATTAGATGTCGCATATCCAAGCCGTCCATCGTTTGATTGAGGAAAAAAGTGACCTGTTCACTGACATGAGTGATCGAATTTGGGAGTTCGCGGAAACGGCTTTTTTAGAAAAGCATTCCTCAGAATACATTATCTCTAAACTCGAGGAACAAGGCTTTGAAGTTGAACGTGGTGTGTGTGGGATTGAGACTGCTTTTGTTGCCACATTTGGTAGCGCAAAACCTATTGTTGGTTTTCTAGGAGAGTATGATGCGCTTCCTAGTCTTAGCCAGGAAAAAGGAATAGCTGAATATAAACCAATTGCCTCAGGTGGAAATGGTCATGGATGTGGCCATAACTTGCTTGGAACTGGTTCGTTTGCTGCAGCGGTCGCAGTCAAAGATTATATGGAAGAAAACAATGTGATTGGTACAGTAAAATATTTCGGTTGCCCTGCTGAAGAGTTTGGGGACGGAAAAGCTTTTATGGCAAAAGCGGGCATCTTTGATGATTTAGACTTTGCATTATGTTGGCATCCAGCTCCAATTAATTCTGTTTTTAAGATGGATGTATTAGCTATAAATCAAGTTTATTTTAGATTTAAAGGCCGATCGGCTCATGCTGCAGCGAGCCCGCATTTAGGAAGAAGTGCGCTTGATGCCGTTGAGCTTATGAATATCGGGGTGAATTATCTTAGAGAGCATATTATTCCTGAAGCTCGCGTTCACTATGCTGTAACAAACACAGGTGGTGATGCGCCGAACGTCGTTCAATCTAACGCTGAGGTTCTTTATTTAATTAGAGCACCAAGAGTTTCTCAAGTTCAGAGTATTTACGAACGCGTATGTAAAATCGCTGAAGGTGCAGCATTAATGACTGAAACGGAACTAGAGATTGTTTTTGATAGTGGCTCTTCAGACATGATAGAGAATCATACATTAGATGCAGTGTTAGATGAAAACCTGCGCAAACTAGATCCACCGAAGTTTTCTAAAGATGAGACAGCTTTTGCGGTAGCAATCCGTCAAACGTTATCCGAAGAAGAGAAGAACACCTTATGGGCGAAAGGGATTGAAGGATTAGCATTAACAGATGAGGTTATCGGTCTAGAAGATCAAGATTCTTCAACAGGATCGACAGATGTATCGGACGTCAGCTGGATTGCCCCAACCACTCAAGTTTTAACGACATGCTTTGCTAATGGAACGGCACTTCATTCTTGGCAAGCCGTATCTCAAGTGGGCACTTCAATTGGTCATAAAGGGATGTTGTATGCAGGTAAAATTATGGCAGCCACAGCACTAGATGTTATGAAGGATCCAGAGCTTTTAAAAAAGGCAAAAGAAGAACACGGCAAAATCGCGGGAAAAGAAAAATATGTGAGTCCAATACCTGATGGAGTACAACCAGGATTGACAGAATAAACTAGGGTGAAAAGAACCAATTCAATGGGATTGGTTCTTTTTTTATTAGCTAGACTTGTATTTTCCTTTATATCAGTTTAGTCGGCCCAGTGTTTTCTCACGGATGCGGACAGTTTTCTCTCGAATGCGAACACTTCAGCTTCGAATGCGGACAGTTCGTCGGCTGACGCGAACAAATCCCCCTCGGATGCGAACACTTTGGCTTCAAATATGAACAGTAAGGCTTCGAATACGAACAAATTGCACTCGGATATGAACAGTTCACCAGCTGAGGCATTATTTTATACAATATATCTTCCCTTATCTACATAATATATATTGGAAATAGTTTAAGATTGCTTTATATGGAAAAGCGTTGTAAGATTAACTCGCCAGAACAAACTCTTAGTAGTTTAACCTGAACCTGATAGATAGAGAGAAAAGGGAGGGTTTTACGATGAGAATGAATCAAACGATCGCTTATGGCATGGTGGTACTAGGTGCGTCATTTTGGGGATTAACTGGATTGTTCGTGCAAAATCTATATGCCTTTGGTTTTTCTCCTTGGCAAGTCGTCACCCTACGCTTAACTATGTCGAGTCTCATCTTATTGATCTTGTTGTGGACCATGGCAAGAAGTTATTTAAAGATTAGACTAATAGACTTACCTTATTTTATAGGTTTGGGTCTCTTTAGTATCAGCTTCTTCAATTGGTTCTATTTTCAAGTCATGGAATTATCATCACTTTCAGTTGCAGTCGTCTTTGTCTACACCTCTCCAGTCTTCGCAGCTATCATCGCAAAAATTCTTTTCAAAGAATCTTTAACTCTAGCTAAAATTTCAGCGATTATACTAACTATCATAGGAAGTGCATTTGCAATCAAATTCATACCGCTTGGTGAATTTTCCTTAACATTAAAAACAGTTATGTTCGGGTTGTTAGCTGGCTTTTTCTGTTCAACTTATAGTTTGTTAGGGAAAAATGTAAGCAGGTGGTATCATCCGTTTACGATTACGTTTTATGCGATGCTATGTGGGAGCGTATTTTTACTGCCAACTAGTCAAATTTGGCAGCACAAGCATCAATTCTTAAATGGAGACGTTTGGTTGAATTTATTTGGTATTGTGATTATTTCAACAGTACTTGCTTATTTGATTTACACAATTGGTTTATCCTATATTGAATCAAGTAAAGCAACGATCCTGTCTTCTATTGAAATTGTAGTTGCGGTATTAGTTGGAGTGGTCGTATTCGAGGAGGCTCTAACTGGATGGCAAACATTAGGCTTTGGACTAGTGTTTGTATCATTGTTTTTAACCGTTTTCTCATTTAAAAAAAGAGAACATTTAAAGAGGTGAGATGACCTCGAGCTACCGATTTATTTCGGTAGCTTTTTTTATGTTAACTACTTAACAATCATAACTGGACATTTTGCGCGCTTTGCCACTTTGTGACTGACACTACCCAAAACCATTTCTTGTAGCACGTTTAAGCCACGGCTTCCGATAATAACTAAATCAAAATTATGTTCGTTAGCAAACTTTACAATCGTAGGTCCAGGTTCCCCTTTTGTTATTTCAACTTCATAGTCAACGTGCGCTTGCTCTAAAATATCCTCGATCGGTTTTAAACGGCTTTGTCTTTTTGCTTCAACAGTTTGTTGATCACCGACCTCTAACACATCATGTTTAGAAGTATCACTATCAATCACGTAAATAACGGTGATTTGAGCTTTTTCTTGTAAACTAGCTAATTCAACTGCATGTTTTGCCGTTCGGATCGAGTGTTCTGAACCATCAGCGGCTAATAGTATTTGCTTGTACACTTTCATGTCCCCTTTTTATTTATTGTCTTTATTTTATCATTCTAAAGATATATAGGTATACGTTTATATTAATATCTTAAATTGGGTAGTAAATAGTAGAATATTAAAGTAAATAGGAGTATTTCAATAAAGCATACGCTTACATGCGATTATGATTACAATCAATCACGTGGTATAATCACTTTCGTTCTTGTCGTAAGCACTGTTATGGACAGTGCACAAGTTTTAGAATAATAGAAAAGAGGTGCACGATTGAACATCCAAACAATCAAAAATAATTGGTTTGGAAACGTGAAGAATGATGTATTAGCAGGGATGGTTGTTGCCATGGCATTAATCCCTGAAGCCATTGCATTCTCAATTATTGCGGGTGTTGACCCGATGGTTGGGCTTTACGCTTCCTTTTGTATAGCTGTGGTCATTGCATTTTTAGGCGGACGTCCCGGTATGATCTCCGCTGCCACAGGCGCCATGGCGTTATTAATGGTGACGTTAGTCGCTGAATACGGTTTGCAGTATTTATTAGCGGCCACGATTTTAACGGGTATCTTGCAAATCATATTAGGTTATTTAAAAGTCGGCCAAATTATGAAGTTTATTCCCCGTTCGGTTATGTTAGGCTTTGTGAACGCGCTTGCGATTTTAATTTTCACATCACAGCTGACGCACTTTTCAGGCGAAAGTTGGCCGATGTATTTATTAGTGATTGGGTCACTGGCGATTATTTATCTATTCCCGCGCATCACTCGCGCCGTACCAGCGCCTTTAGTCGCTATTGTTGTCATGACCATCATTGTGATGACAACAGGTCTTAATGTTAAAACAGTAGGAGATATGGGAGAGCTTACGAGCACGTTACCAATCTTCTTAATTCCTGATATTCCGTTAACATTTGAAACCTTACAAATCATCTTCCCGGTATCTTTAGCGTTAGCTTTTGTAGGACTACTTGAATCATTACTCACAAGTCAAATCGTTGATGATATGACGGATACACCTAGTGATAAAAATAAGGAAGCGCGCGGACAAGGGATGGCTAATGTTGTCTCAGGATTTTTCGGTGGAATGGCTGGTTGTGCCATGATTGGTCAGTCTGTCATTAACGTTAAATCAGGTGGACGAGGAAGGTTATCAGCACTTACAGCTGGTGTGTTCCTAATGTTACTGATCATTGTTTTTCAAGACTTGCTTGTACAGATTCCAATGGCTGTACTGGTTGGTGTGATGATCATGGTTTCAATTGGAACATTTGACTGGGCTTCACTTAAGAATATCCATGTCATGCCAAAAACAGACGCAGCGGTCATGATCGTCACTGTCGTTACAGTGGTTAAAACCCATGATTTATCTAAAGGTGTCTTAGCAGGTGTTATATTAAGTGCTATATTCTTTGTTGCCAAAATTTCTTCTATAAAAGTAGAGAAATTTATTAATGAAGAAACGGAAACATTAGTCTACCGAATTAAAGGTCAAGTGTTCTTTGCCTCTGTAGAAAATCTTTTAAAGCAAGTTGATTACAAAGCAGATGTTAAGAACGTTCAAATTGATTTTACTCAGGCTCATATTTGGGACGATTCTGCTGTTGCCACTATAGATAAAATAGTGTTGAAGCATCGAGAACATGGTAAACAAGTAGATATTACTGGTCTTAACGAGGATAGTTCAAAGCTTGTTGAGCGATTAGCTGTTCATAATAAACCTAATGCGAGTCTATCGAATCATTAATAGATTAACCTAGAAAGTCCAAATAAGGACTTTCTTTTTTTATTATAAGTAAATCTATTACTAATATTTCCATGTTACAATATCTCTTAGAATACAAATTTTAGTGATACAAAAGTAGGGATTTGATGCGAGGAATTTGGTGGTTATTAATCTTATTGTTAGGATTTATGGGCTGTGCTGAAGATGAAGGGGCTATTACGTTTCAAGACGATACGAAAGTCACGTCATGGTTAGACGATTTAACCTTAAGGTTATACATAGAAAACCATACAAACGAACCGATTATGGCTGAATTTGAAGTTGATATACATAATGAGTGGCTTGCAAATCAAATAGATGGTGAACCAACTATTTATGGGGGCTACCCTGGTAGTGATGAAGTAGCAAAGGAGTTTGTTGAAATAGATCATCAGGCTGAAAGCTTTTATTCAGTTTCATATCAACTAAAAAGTACTATTGATAAACAACAATTTATTACAGCCATTGATCAAGGTGCTGTTGAAGTAAAACTACATTCTGAATCAGGTAAATTGCTAGCTAATGATACTATAGATAATCTATATATTTATGACCTGGATCGAATCAGAAATGGGAATCAGCTGTTTATTTTTATCTTCATAGTCACTGTCATTGGGATTGTGCTGATTGATAAATTCGTGAGGTATTGGACGGGGATACCTAAAGTTGAACGAGAAGAATTACCCAAGCCTTATAAAATTATGACGAATGTCTTAAGTGTGGGCGTAACTATTTTTACGACTTTTTTTATGCAGAGCATTTCTTTAGGAGATTTTTGGAAAGTTTTAGCTTTATTCGTTTTATTCTATTTCCTAGCACAAATCATTCTACAATTCATCTATTTAAGAAGTGCGAAAGAGTATCGGGTTTCCTTAATTAACCTTGTAATCATTCTATTAACGATTACCGTTTTATCTTATCAATTCCCTTACCCGCTTCATTAAAAGCTACTCACTCGTCGATATGTTAGAATAGTTAGTAAATATGAAGATGGGGATGTTATTTTGGATATTGCAATTAGGCAAGAGCACCCGAATGACTATATGGAAACTGAAAATGTCGTAAAAGATGCATTTCTTGATGCAGAAAATAGTGATCATGATGAACATGAACTCGTTAATCGTTTGCGTAAATCGAATGCTTTTGTACCAGAACTATCTCTGGTAGCAATCGATCAGAAGCTTAATAAAATAGTAGGTCATATCCTTTTTACAAAAGTCAAAATAAAAGGGAAACAGGAACATGATTCGCTAGCTTTGGCACCAGTGTCCGTATTACCTGATTATCAGAAAAACGGAATAGGCAATCAATTGTGTCTTGAAGGACTAAGGTTGTCCAAAGCCCACGGTTATAAATCGGTCATTGTTCTAGGGCACCCAGAGTATTACCCTAAATTTGGCTTTGAAAAAGCATCTGACTATGAGATATATCCACCGTTTGATGTGCCTGACGAGGCGTTCATGGTATTAGAGTTAGAAGAAGGAGCATTAACGAATGTATCAGGTGTTGTGGAGTATTCAAATGCTTTTAATGGTTAATTGAATTCAACTTGTTAAAATAGAAGAAAAGTGATGAAGGAGTTAGTGCCATGAAATTTGATGGGAAGAAAATGGTGTTTCTCATTATAATCATTATCGCTATTATGGCGGTTGTAACGTATGCGATATTTACATTTATGGATCGTAATCAATATATTGAAGATATGAGTTTAAGTTTACTCAAAGGAGTGATATGAAATGGATATTAAACGTGATGATCAAGGCTTTTATGTAGGAACTGCAGACAGTAAAGATGCTATGATAACGTTTGAAGACAAAGGTAATCAGACAATTGATATTGACCATACTGAGGTATCGGAAAAATTAAGAGGGACAGGCATGGCAGGGAAACTTGTTAAAGCAGTCGTGGAATATGCACGTGAAAACGACCTTAAGGTCACTGCTTCATGTCCCTATGCGAAGAAAAAACTTAGCAGTAAAGAAGAGTATCAAGACGTTTATGTAGGTGAATAAAATATAGGAGGTCTTCTTCATGGCATATGAACTGAAGACGAAACAAAATGATAATAGTGTTATTGAGTTTATTGAAAGCGTAGATCAACCTAAAAAACGCGAAGATGCATACAAGTTATTGGACTTGTTTAGTGAGACAACTGGATATGAAGCTAAAATGTGGGGAAGCAGCATTATTGGATTTGGAAAGTATCAGTATAAATACAAATCAGGCCACGAAGGCGAATGGATGCTAGTAGGATTTTCCCCTCGCAAACAAAATTTCAGTCTATATTTAATGTCAGGAATAGAAAAAATGGAAGACCTCTTAGAGAAATTTGGAAAGTATAAAACGGGAAAAGCTTGTATTTACATCAATAAATTAGATGATGTTGATGAAGCTGTTCTACGTGACATGATTCAACGATCGATTAACGAGCTAACGAAATAGGGGGCGGTTTGGATGGAACATGAGAAGTATTTAAGCCAGGCAATTGAGTTAGCACAAAATAATGTTAAAAATGGTGGGAGACCATTTGGAGCTGTCTTAGTAAAAGATGGCGAGGTCATCTCTACAGGTGTAAATGAGACGAATGAAACATGTGACATTACAGCCCATGCAGAATTGCTAGTCATTAGACGAGCTAATGAGAAACTTAAATCACCATTTTTAGAAGGAACCGTTATGTACGCAAGTGGACAACCTTGCCCAATGTGTATGGCGGCTATGCATTCAGCGAAAATAGACAAGATTTATTTTGCCTATTCATATGAACAAGGGCAGCCGTATGGATTATCGTCCACTGACATACTTGAAGAGCTTAAGAAACCCATTGAAGATCAGTCAATCGAGATTAAACATATAACGCCAGATGGAATTGACCAACATCCGTACGAAATGTGGTCTAATCAAAATTGATAGATTGGCTTAATTAAAATAGCCCGTATTATGATTTCAAAAGAATCATAATACGGGTGTTTTAAATTCCTTATAATGATGCTTGCCAACCACCATCAACATAGATGGTATGTCCATTGACATAATTTGATGCGTCCGAAGCTAAATAAATGGCTGTTCCAATTAACTCTTCTGGAACTCCCCAGCGTTGTAATGGGACTTCGCTTTTCACCCACTGATTAAAGTCTGGATCTTGTACAAGTTTTTCAGTCATATCCGTTTGGAAATATCCTGGACCAATGGCATTTGTTTGAATGTTATACGGTCCCCATTCTGTCGCCATTGATTTTGTTAACATTTTAAGTCCGCCTTTCGCGGCAGAATAGTTTGCAATATTTGGCCTTGCTTTCTCTGCATTTAGAGAAGTTATATTAATAATTTTACCGTGGTTACGTTCCTTCATATAAGGAAAGACGGCTTGCGAAAGATTAAATGCTGATGTTAGATTCACATCTAAAACTGTTTGCCAATCATCCAAGCTTAGCTCCTCAAGTGGATTGCGTCTATGTATTCCAGCGTTATTAATTAGAACGCTAATAGGTCCAACCTCACTTTCGATTTTATTAACATTATTTATGACATCTTCTTTTGCCGTAACATCGAAAGCATACCCCTTAGCTTGATTTCCCTGTTCTTTAAGTTCATGAACAACTGAATCAACATCACTTTGTTTCCGTCCATTAATAATAACTATAGCGCCGTTGTCAGCGAAGCCTTGAGCGACACTTAAACCTAATCCTCTAGTTGAACCGGAAATTAAAACTACTTTGTCTTTAACATTAAATAAGTCCATTTAATCACTTCCTATCTCTGTAGTCTTCATAAACTTATCAAAGATTTAGAAAAATTAAAAGCTACTATTTTGGAATAGAATGTGTAATTATAAACAGGCTATTTGATAATGAGTTAATTCAAGCGTTATAATTATCTTGAATTCAAGATAAATTGAAAGGAGTCATCCTTATGACAGATAAACATACAGCTGGCGTGCATCATATTACCGCGATTGCTGGTCCATCCCAAGAGAATATTGACTTTTATGTAGGGGTCCTTGGCTTAAGATTAGTGAAGAAAACGGTAAACTTTGATGATCCTGGCACATACCATTTTTACTTTGGTGATGAACGAGGGAACCCTGGTACGATTTTGACATTTTTCCCTTGGAAGAACATCCCACAAGGGCGAGTTGGTTCTGGTCAAGTTGGATATACCACATTCGCTATTCCAAAAGGGGCTATGCCATTTTGGGAAAAGCGCTTTAACCAGTTTCATATAGAAACTGAGAAAGAAACACGGTTCAATGAAGAATATTTAAAATTTGAAGATCCACATGGTCTTAAATTAGAGCTAGTTGAAAGAGAAGAAGGCCCGTTAAATACATTTGAATTTAATGGTGTAACGAAAGATGTTGCCATAAAAGGTTTTGGAGGGGCTGTTCTATACTCAGGTTCACCTCGTAAAACAGCTGATCTTTTAGAGTCAGGTTTAGGTTTTGAAAAGATAGCTGAGGAGGATATGTACTTAAGGTACCGTTCAAAAAGTGATATTGGTAATAAAATCGACGTTCCTGTTAAAGCTTTTCCGAGAGGTGAGATGGGAGCTGGCACTGTTCACCATATCGCTTTTCGTGCTGATGACTACGATGATCAGCAAGACTGGCGGACTTATATTTCAGATAAAGGGCTTCAGCCGACTGATATTTTAGACCGTCAGTATTTTACATCGATTTACTTCCGTGAATGGGGCGGTATTTTGTTTGAAATAGCTACAGATGTCCCAGGGTTTGATACTGATGAATCACTTGAACACCTTGGAGAGGAATTAAAACTCCCTAATTGGTTAGAACAGCATCGTAATCAAATTGAGCAAATAGTTGATCCTATTGAAGTAAGGGAAGTAAAACCTAAATAGCATTGTAGGCCTCACTATCCAAGTTAGTGGGGTTTTTCTTATTAATTTTTAAAAACGTTAATAGATTATTTAAAAAAGTAGTTTAAATCCTAAAACTTGTGCAAAACAATAGTATACAAAAAAATAGAAGAAGGTGTATGCAGATGAGCAGTTCCTACAGAAGAGTGAAATTAATTACAGCTCCAGGGTTTGCGAATGAGGTTATATGTGAATTAGAGGACGAACTGCCTTCTTTATTAAAGCAATATGTTAATGATCAGTGGGAGTGGGAAGTTGAACAGGAAGAAGATGCATTGACAGGTTCGACTGGTGATACTCGAGAAATTTTGGAGACAATCCTAAGTAATATTAAAGAAAGCGATGTTGACTACCTAATTTGTCTCACCGATTTACCTTTATTTCATGATGGTAGAGTGGTTGTTTCGGAAGCATATGAAGAAGAAAATGTGGCGATTATTAGTATTCCTGGACTTGGGTCTACTCCTATGAGGAAAAGAATTAAATCCTCCATTATTCAATTAGTGAATGAAATGTATTATGAAAGCTCTGAGGAAGGTTATGAGAGGCTTAGAGATAAAATAAAAGAAGCTGGTAAAGATGGTTTAAGAGTCATTGATGGCCGGATCTTAGTAGGCCGGAAAGGTTTTGAGAAGTTTTCGCCTATAAAAAGGGAAGTTCCTAAAGATGGTGAACATAACATTGATGTTCGTTTCACAGTCCCTTCTAAAATTTGGGGTGGCGTTAGAATATTAACAGGTATGGTTCGAGCGAATCAACCATGGAGAATGTTCCCTGCATTTGTAAAAGTTTTAGTTGTGGCTTTCGCAACAGGTGCATATGCACTCGTTTTCCCGACTTTATGGACTTTAACAAGTGATTATGAAATTTGGCGGTTAGCGATGTTAAGTGTTGTTTCGATTTTTGCCATGGTTACTTGGATTATGTTAGCGCATAATCTTTGGGAATCACCTAGACATGACACACATAACCGAAAAAGATGGCTTTACAATATAGCAACAGCATTCACCTTATTAATTTCTGTTACATTATTTTATATAAACTTATATTTGATGTTTTTAATCTCAGTGTTCATATTTATACCATTACCATCATTAGAATCTCAGGTAGGATCTAGCTCATCTTATGTTGACTACTTTTTCATAGCTTGGCTTATCTCTAGTTTTGCTACTATTATCGGAGCACTTGGAACTGCTTTAGAAAGTGAAGAAACAATCTTATCAGCAACTTATGGTTATAGACAGAAGCAACGTTACGAACAATTAAAGAAAAGAAAAGAGGAAGAAAAACAAGAAGAGAAATCATGAAACTCGGTGTAATCCGGGTTTTTTATTTGAAACTTATAATGTTTTGGTTATGTCTTTTCCTAGAAATAGCTTGCAAGCTATCAGAATGTTAATGTATAAAGTATTTTCTCTTTAGTTAAATTAAACTTGTTACAATTTAGTTAAATCCTTCGACTTACGAAAGAATTTTTGCTAAGATAGAATGTTGCGACTGAAAAATAGAAAGAAGGATTTAGTATGGCAAAAAATTATGAACAACGAGGAAGCAATATAAAAAGAGGGCCGTTAATGCTTGTCTTAATCTCGGGAGCATTTGTGGCAATATTAAACCAAACATTATTAGGAACTGCGCTGCCTAGAATTGCGGAAGCACTAGAAATCAATTATGCGTCTGCTCAATGGTTACAATCGATCTTTATGTTAGTTAACGGAATTATGATCCCGATTACCGCATTTCTGATCGGTCGATTTACATCTCGAGGGTTGTTTTTAACCGCTATGGGATCTTTTGCTGTTGGAACATTAATTTGTGCGATTTCTCCAAACTTTGAGATTCTGATGGTTGGACGTGTCCTGCAGGCAGCAGGGGCTGGTATTATGCTACCGCTTATGCAGACAATTATGTTTTTAGTCTATCCACTTGAAAAACGTGGATCTGCCATGGGGATGTTTGGTTTAGTAATTGCGTTTGCGCCAGCGATTGGACCTACACTCTCAGGTTATTTAGTAGAGCACTTCGTTTGGAGAAGTGTGTTCTATGTGGTGTTACCAATTGCTATTATAGATATACTTGTCGCTTATTTCATATTGAAGAATGTGACTGAACGTACATTCCCTAAACTTGACATGCTATCCATCATTTTATCTACATTAGGTTTTGGTGGTTTACTATACGGATTTAGTATTGCGGGAAATCCAGAGACAGGGTTTGCGAGTCAGAATGTCATTATTTCTTTAATTATAGGTGCCATTACGTTAACTTGGTTTATTTTAAGACAATTAAAATTAGACACGCCAATTTTAGAGTTTAGAATCTTTAAATACAGTATTTTTACTCTTACAACGGCAATTGGTATGATTGCATTTATGTCTATGATTGGTGGGGCTGTTATTTTACCAATTATGATGCAAGACATGTTAGGCTTTTCAGCGTTAGAATCTGGTCTTATGTTACTACCTGGAGCAGCTTTGATGGGCTTTATGAACCCAATTACAGGACGGTTATTTGATAAATTCGGAGCACGCTATTTATCCATTATTGGGTTGTTTACACTTGTTGTGACCACATTTATGTTCTCGAATTTAACACCAGAGACAAGTTTTCTTTATTTAGCTGTTGTAAATGCAGCACGTATGTTAGGAATTGCGATGGTGATGATGCCTGTTACAACAGCAGGTTTAAATCAGCTTCCTAACAGTTTAATGCCTCATGGTACTGCGATGAACAATACGATGCGTCAAATGTCAGGTGCAGTTGGTACTGCCTTACTTGTCTCCATTATGACAAGTCAGACTATACCGGATGAGGGAGTTCAAGGAGCCCTACATGGTGTAAATGTGTCATTCTTTGTTGCAGGTGTATTATCTATTGCTGGCTGGGTTTTAGCATTCTTTATTAAGAAAACCAGCCCAAGAGAAGAAGCAGCTCAAGTTACAGAATAATAATCACTTAAAAACCCGCTTGACCTTAGTCAAGCGGGTTTAGCTATGTTTAAAATAACATATGAGCAATTAATATAATAATTGGTAATGTGATCAGTGTTCGTAATAAGAAAATGATTACTAATCTCCAGAAATTCACAGGCACTTTTGAAGCAAGAAGTACGCCCCCAACTTCAGATAAATAGACAAGCTGAGTGACACTTAATGCAGCGATGATGAAGCGGGTCATCTCACTAGTTACATCTGTGATCATGAGCGCTGGTAAAAACATATCCGTAAATCCAACTAAAATAGTTTCGGCTGCTGCTTGCGCTTCAGGAATCTGCAAGAATTCTAAAATAGGAACAAATGGTGCCCCTATCCAAGTGAAAAACAATGTTTCCTCAGCTACTATTAGACCAAGTGTACCAATCGCCATAACAACTGGTAAAACTCCAAACCACATATCCATTGCATTTTTAGTACCTTCTTTAAGGAAACCACTTACACCTGGTGACTTTTCAGCTCGTTCAACGGCTTGTTTATAGCCCCAAGTAAAAGAATTGTAACCTTCAGGAATCGATTCATCGAAACCTTTCTCATCAGTGTAATACGTATCCGGAATCTTCGATAATGGCGGGATACGCGGCATGATAATCGCAGCAACTAAACCAGCTGCTAAGATGGTTAAATACATGGGTAAAAACATGTGCATTAATTCAACTTGTTCCACCACAACAATCGTAAACGTAATGGAAACGACAGAGAAGGTTGTACCGATGACGGCCGCTTCACGCTTAGTATAATAACCTTCTTCGTATTGACGGCTCGTTAATAGAACCCCGATTGTTCCGTCACCTAACCATGAAGCTAAATTATCAACAGTTGAGCGTCCTGGTAAAGTAAATATAGGGCGCATGATTTTCTTAAATAAAGAACCAATGAACTCTAATAAACCGTAGTTTAATAATAATGGTAATAAGAATGATGCAATTAAGAAGACGGCAACTAGAGAGGGCATTAAGTCGCCTAGAATCATGCCTCCTGTTGCACCTGAGTAAACTTGTTCTAAACCAATTTCATATGCTGCAAAAATGATAAAAATCATCCCAGCCATTCTTACGATTGTCCAAAACCAAGATACATTAAAGACTGAACCTAAAAAGGAGTCTTCTGAAAACTTGGTTGGTAGTAATTTTGCCACAATCGACATAATGGCTGAAATAGACACGATGATCACAGCTACTAGAGTAATAGAATCACCTAGTGCGTTCTTAAATAAATCAGCTAGTATGGCAACAGGAATTGTCGTTTCGTCTTTATACTGAATTGGAACCATAAAGAAAAATAAACCAATGAATGATAATATAATAAACTTTAGCTTTGCCAAAAGTTAAACCTCCTATATTTATAAATATACAATAAGTTGAATTGACAATACGTACCTTATCATGATTGAGAACACAAATAAAGGGCTACTCAAAAATTTTAGTGAGTAATTTTTTACAATACTGCTGGTTTCAAAATCATAAGGACAAAGATGAGAACTCCCATAGATGACGCAATCCAAAACCACTGGTTAGCACGATTAAATATACTTTGATACTCTTTTGGAAGCGCATCCAATTTTGTACGGTTTGGATCTGATAAATAGGTTCTTAGTTTTCTTGTATACCTCCCAATAAATCCGATCATAAGTACTTGAATAAGAATATATAAAACTAATGAACCAAGTAGCCATAATTGCGTAATTTCTCCCCAATCACCTACAAAATATAAGATGATTCCAGTGATAACGGCTAATGAACCACCGATTTTAGGGAAGAACTCAAGCTTTTTAAATGTTTTAAGTGATATGCTTAACTCCGCGACACTTTGTTCTTTTTTAAATAAAACATGAGCAAAAAACGTCGGTCCCACTCCAATAATTGCTGACAGTACGTGAATTAACACTAATACTTTATACATGTTCGTCCTCCTCTTGTCGTTTATGACAGTGTTCCCCATTAGATTATATGGGTGTGTGGAGGCTAACATGCTATATATAATTTATCATACCTTCAATTAAAATTGATGATTTTTCTGAAAAATATTGATATGAACCTAATGCTGTTGATTAAGGCACTAGTTTAACCAATTTGTCGTTAATGCTAGATAACAGTTAATGAAATAGAATTAACTTTTGGAATAACCAATGACGGCAATAACTAAGCATGCCATACTTAAGGCCCAGAATAGTCCGGCCAGACCTATTTGTAATGAAATGTTTTCAGAAGACATAGGATGGTTTGGATCCATTTTTATAGCATTAATGGCATAAAGAATGGCTACAGATAGGACAGCTAAGTGAATTAAAGTAAATAAGTATCCGATGTGATGAGACTTCTTAAACCACCAAAATAAAGCTGTCACTAATGCTGTCACTCCTATGACGACAATAAATCCAATAGTTAATAAAGATATAACCTCTTGTTCTAAAGCCATTAGTATGCCTCCTATACTGAACTTATAAATTGTTCAACATCGTTAAATACAGCTTCTCGCTCAGGCCCTACCGTGATAATATGTCCTGATGCTTCATACCATTTTAGTTCTTTGTGGTTTGTTTGTACCTGATCATAAATTTCTTTGGCACTTTGAAGGTACATCGATTCGTCTTTAAGACCTTGCAGCACACAAGTAGGGACGTTAATGGATACCAGCTTCCCCTTTACCTCAATAATGAACTGCTGAAGGTCAGTGAGAAACGGTTTGGGTTTTTGCTTAAATTGGTTAAGTTCCTTTTCAATAAGCTCAGATGATTTTCCTTCAATCCTTTTAAAGTTGTACGCATAATCATAAATTCTTTGTGAAAGATCCCCAATGCTTTTAGCATGCATGGGTGCACTCATGGTGATCACAGCTTTAACGGGTAGCTCTAATGCCATCTTTAAGGCAAATACACCACCCATGGAAACGCCAGCTACAATGATGGATTCATAGCCTTGCGCCATAAGAGTTTGATAACCGTCCAGTGCATCTTGCCACCACTGAACAGGGCCTGTCTGTGTTAGTTCATCAGGTCCAACTCCATGACCTCGGTAAAGTGGTGCGTGAACGGTGTATCCCATTTTATGTAAGTGGCGACCAAGCTTCCTGACATCAGCTGTCGTTCCTGTAAAGCCATGCAGTAGAAGAACAGCTTGATTGCCAGCTTCATAGGTAAAAGACTTTGGTGCAACAAACTTCATATTGAATTACTCCTTCTGAACTCTATGATTCTCAAACCGGCTATTCTCTTCAACACTAGTATATAACGACCTACCTAGATAAAGCGGAATAGATAGATTCTCAAAGTTAGGTAAGCCATTATCTAAGAATTTAGCCTTGTCCATATGGAACTGAACGATGTCTCCTACAAACCAGTCATGATCACCGTAACTGTTACAGTCAATCGTCTTGCATTCATAAGCTACATAGGCATCATCTAAAATAGGGTTTCCGGTATGAGGGCCAGGATTATATGACATATAACCCTTTTTAAATTTATTTAAATCAGCGCCCGAGAGTGTTCCGACTTCTTGAATGAACTTAGCTTTTTCTAAGGGTAAAAAGTTAATCGCAAAGGTTCCTTCATTTTTTACAAGTTGGTAGGTATGACGTTCAGGGCCAATTGCGACTCCGTAAATCGGAGGTGTAAACGAGATGTATGAATGCCACCCAGCTGCCATCACATTGTCTTCACCATTATGTGATACCGTCACGATGGCGACCATTCCTGGGTAGCAGTGCATGATTTTGTGGGCAATTGCTTTAAGCATGAAAAAATCCTCCTGTGTGATCTTATTGGTTATTATGTTATCACAAAGGAGTTTTTTTGATTTGTTTTATGGTTAATAGTCTTTAGGCTTTTCCTTCAGTAGTCTTAATCTATAGGCATTCATAGCGGTTTCGCCTAAGTGATCAAGTAAATTGTAGTTGGCATAAGCACCTACAAAGGCCCCAAGACCTGGTATAAGCTGAAGCATTTTGACAAAATCAATATAATCCCGATACTCCTGCTGGAAAACATGCCAATCCATATCGGCTAAACGCTCTTTATGTTGATCCCAATGTTCAATGATTTCGAAGGTCTCACGCCTCATGTCATCATTCGAGAAGGCTAGCTGAAACACATGTAATATGAATAGTCGTTCTTCATACTGCCTTGTGTCGAACCCATAGACTGAAGCGGCATCAAACAAGAATTTCATTTTTACTTGTAAGAGTAAAGGGAAGTCTGCTAAGCCAAGTAAGATTCCTCCAGCACCTGTCCCGGCCCCTTCAGCTGCAGCTGTTTTTTTGTAATTAGATAGTTTCTCTTTTAAAAGTCGGTCTTTTTCACGTAACGATAAATGATGGTATTGATCTTTTTTAGTCGTTATATTTGAACCTATTAACGTGGCTTTTACCATGCCCTTTATGCCTTCTGTAATAACTTTGTGTGCTCGATCTGGAATCATGCTGTTGAATTTGTTCTGTGCCTTTTTCGTTAAGCCTTTAACGAAGCCAGATTTCTTTAGTAGCTTACTCCGCCAAGATTGTATTTCATCGTAAACATACAGTTCATATTCATTCATTTGCATCACCTATTAATAGTTTACCAAATCTTATTAAAGTAAATTCTTAAAGGAAAAAATTTAATTAAGTGGAAGTTCTAGAAACAGGGAGGGATTAGATGATTTTTGAATTAACCATGCAATTAAGAGTTCCTGAGTTTGATCAAGGGCTTAAGTTTTACGAGAGGATTTTCGGCAGGAAACCAGACTTTGTTCCACACGAAGGATTTGCGGAGTGGGAGGTTGTTCCCGGTGCTTGGCTTCAAATCGGAGAAGGCGAACCTACTGATAATAGACCCATTCGATTTGGCGTACAAGATCTTGAACAAGCTAAGTCTGATATAATGGCAAAATTTCCTATTTCAGATTTTGAAGTATTCTCAAGAGAAGAAGTTCCAGTAAAGTGGGGGACATTTGAAGACCCATGGGGTAATAAAATAGGTTTCTTTGAGTATTTAGATCAGGAAGAAGAAAAATCAAGAATCCAAGAAATACTAAGCAAACATTAAAAAGTAGAGAGTCATAGGCTCTCTACTTAGTGATTGGCTGCATTTCGATAATATTTAGTGCATGTCCATCTGGATCATAAACGTCAAATAAAACGTGGTGATTGTATTCAGATGTCCAGTTTTCAACTTCGGTTACATTAAAATCAGAATCTATTAATGCTGTGTGCATGGCAATGGCATCATCCGTAACTAAGTTGAAAACAGGTTCTTTAAGGACTTGTACCTCATCTTGTTCAATTAATGTTAAGAAAAGGTTTTGTTCCGTTGTTTTTAAATTAGCCTCAGGTGTCCCGTCCCATTCTTCAGTAAATGCAACTTCCATTCCTAAGAAATTCGTATAAAACTCCAGTGATTTCTCTAAGTTTGTCACTCTTAAGAATACACCGCCAACTTTTCTAATCGACATGTTCACTCACCTCTCTCCTCACTAATACTATTCGTCATATTAAGACAAATCCCTTTTAAAGTAGTTATTCAAACAGTAAATTTAGTATAATAGAATCAAATAAACTAAATCGTGTGGAGGGGTGCACCATGTTATTAAGTATTAATTGGTATGATTGGATTACACCTACAAACCCTACAGCAGCCGTTGTAATTGGAATCACGTTCTCAATTCTTATTGCGTTCATGGTTTGGTATGAGTCACGTGAGTGGAAAGTCTTTTTTGCATTCGCAGGAATCGGAGTTGGTGTTTCACTTATTGCGACTGGTATTCTTGATGTCGTTGGGTTTTTCAATTAATAATCTTTAACTAGAATGTTAGAATTCTTAACTAATAACGTATTGATAAACGTTTCTTGATCTTTTGGTGAAATAATGGCGACTCTGAAGTCATGAGCATATGAAATGGCAAGGCGATCAATGGACAATGCAGGAGCTGACCAAGGTGAGCGAGTTTTGTTGATTTTACGTATACTAGATATATCTACGGTTCGTTTAAAAGGGCCGTAATGGATGTAAAGAGTTTGCCCGTCAATTCGATATCCGGTTGTAAACCACAGCCATAATAATGCTACTGCTAAAATTATTGAGAAGATCAAGCCCTCTGTTGAATTAGTGCGAATAGCTTCAAAAATGGTTACCAAAGGCAGTCCGAAAAAAATCACTCCTAACCACCAGTCTCGCTTTGAAGGGAAATACATTACCACATAAGCTCCTCTTTATTAGATAGTTTCATAAAAAATGGAATGACGGCAAGGTATGAAAGACTTGCTAATAGAATGATGACTATGGTGATCGTCCAAGAATCAAACAAGCTGACAATCGGTAAGGCTAATAAAGGTGCCATTCCAACTAGGCTAGTACGTTTCTGTGAATCCGATGTTTGATACTGTGTGACTCCACAATATGGGCATTTCATTCCTTTTTTAAATTGAAACATCGCTTTCTGACTATCTTTCCAGCTCCATTGTTTTTGACAGTTTTGACAAGTAGGCATTCAATCACTCCTAGTTCAATCTAACTTTCATTATATCACGTTTTTCCAATAAATTTCAGTTTGAAAATCTGTACCTAAGCAGACGAATATGTTAATATAAGCTAGTTGAAATTTAACTTAAAAGGTGACGATCATGAAGGAACTTTCTTATTCTATATTATTTTATCTATTTGGTATGTTAATGCTATCATTCGGAGTTACGATGCTAATTAAATCAGGACTCGGCACAGGTGCTTGGGATGCCCTATTTTATGCTTTGTACGACTTGATTGGACTAACAGTGGGTTCTTGGATTTTTATTGTCGGTATCGCGCTTATGATTATTAATAGTTTTCTGTTAAAAGCTAGAATTGATTACGCAGCTGTCATTACAATTTTCTTAATTGGTGTATTCATCGATTTCTGGCTGTTAATTGTCTTTCCTAACTTTACTATTTCATCAGCTATTATGAGCTATGTTCTTTTAGCAATCGGCATTACGGCAATGGGTAGCGGAATCGGTATGTATTTACAATTCAATTTTGCTAAAAATCCAATAGACAATTTGATGATTGCAGTACACAAACGAACTGGGCTAAGTTTAGCTATGTCCAAATCTTCATTAGAGATTTTAATTATGATTATAGCCTTTATTCTTGGTGGACCGATTGGTATTGGAACCATTATAATCGCATTTGGCATTGGACCGTTTGTTCAATTTTTCTTTAAACGTTTTCAAAAATTAAAGACTTTATTAATCAATGGTAAGCAAGCAGCTCCTCAGACCTAAGACGCGATGTTAGTCGCGTTTTTTCTTTTGTAAATAAATGTGATAAAATCGAGAAAATTATCATTTTACTGAAAGGATTTAAATCATGATTAGACAAGCAAGAATCCACGATGTAGAGGCCATTCAAACTATTTATAATGAAGCAATATTAAAAACGACAGCTGTCTACGATTATGAACCCTATACATATGAAAATCGTAAAGAGTGGTATCTTGAAAAGATTGAAGCAGGGTACCCTGTTTTAGTTTACGAAGAGAACAACCAAGTCATCGGGTTCGCGACCTATGGACCTTTCCGTCCGCGCCCAGCATATCAGTACACCGTTGAGCATTCAGTTTATGTTAGTAAGAAGAGTTCTGGCAAGGGAACTGGTTCAGCATTACTTAGGAAGATCATTGAACTAGCAGAAGCGAATGAATATAAAATGATGATTGGTGTCATTGATGCGGCTAATAATGGTAGCATCAAACTTCATGAAAAGTTGGGGTTCGAACATGCAGGAACCATTAAAAATGCTGGTTATAAATTCGGTAAATGGCTTGATTTAGCGTTTTATCAGAAAGAACTATCTGGGCCAGGGCGCCTTGCTTAAAAGTCCTAAAGGTTCAAGGTGGTTCATATCCATATTTTAAGGGGGGATTGGATGGATCACTATTGGGTAGATGAAGAAGTGTCCATTGGTAAATGGGTCTTTATTTTAATTCTTGTGGCAATTCCAATTGTTAATATTATTACGTTACTTGTGTTAGCTATGGGTAAACATAATGAAAGCCTGAAGAATTTTGCGAAAGCCTCATTAATTTTAGCAGTGATTGGAATTATACTTGGGTTATTGTTTTCTTTTTAAAATTCAATTATCCCCATAATAAATGCATAGGGTCGTCCCTATGCATTTATTTCATTTGGTAAATTTGGCAGTAACATAATCCGATTAACATGAGGGTGCGAACCGGGTCATCAGGTATGGTTATGTAAAATCCTTCACCCCCTACATTGGGCTCATCACCATAAACAACTAAAGAGCGTTTCCGTATTGAATATTGAAGGTCCTTCTCTAAATCTTCAACGACAAAATCAATTCCACTAGATGCTCCAGTCATTTTTAGAATTAGCTCGCCTTTTGTGTTCATAAAGTTAATATTTTTGTAGGTCCAGCCAGTCTGAACATCACCGAGATGCTCTTTGTCTTCATTGAATATGTGGAAATTTTTTGGCCGGATTCCAGATGGTTTACGAATATATCCTATAATCTCTTCATCATGATTTACAATTTCTAAGTCAACCGCAACTCCAGTTGGGTAATTGGCTAAATGGTATAAAACGTTTTGTATGTAATGCGGACTTCCTTTTCGCTTGCGAAATCTGCCAATTTCCTGGTCATTAGCTAAAATTTTATTCGCATAGATAAAAATTTCTTTGTACTTCGATAGCAATTGAGCACCTCCCTTTAAACCATATTATACCAAATAAAAACACCACCTATCTGAAGGTGGTGTTACTTACAATGAATAGAGCACTCAAATTGATCGTATTCTTCTTTTAACCGCTTCATAGCAATCTCTGCATTTCGAAAGCGAATCCAACCTCCATCTCTCTTAAGTCTCCCAACACCTTTGTAAGGAGTCTCGCAAATTCGATTTGTGTAGGTGCACTCTCTGTGTAACACATATCGTTTAGTCGGCAGATCAATGTTCACCCAGACAGGATGATGACCAAACATAGCTCAGCTCCTTTGTCATTTAGTATTTATAGTTTATGTGACTAAAATGGTAAAATATGCATGCTTAAGCTAGATTATGACGCATGTTATACTAAGGAATGACATATTAGTTTCATAGAGAATATGAGCTAATATGTTTTTTTATTTTATTACATAAATTTTGGGGGATATATAGATGTTTGTTAATAAAAAATGGTTCTTACCCATATTGTTAATGGTGTTGATTACAGCTTGCAGTCCAGAATCGACTGAACCAGAAGCTGAAGATACTAGCTCGTCTCAAGAAGAAACTGATGAGACAGCAATAGAAGAAGATCAAGAAACAAAGGAAGACAATCAAGAATCTAAGCAGGAAGAAACTGAAGTTCAAGAAGAGGATCAGAATCAAGAGAAAAGTCAGAAAGCCGAGCAAGAATCGAATTCTAAAAATCAACAAAAAGGAGATTCAGCTACAGTAACAAGAGTAGTTGATGGTGATACACTAGAAGTTCAGATGAACGGTCAAAAGGAGGATGTCAGGTTATTACTCGTTGATACGCCTGAGACTAAGCACCCTTCTAAACCCGTTGAACCTTTTGGGCCTGAAGCTTCTGAATTTGTGAAGGATAAACTGAGCGGAGAAGAAGTGCGAATCGTCCCTGGTGTTGAGAAGTATGATAAATATGACCGGTTACTTGCGTACGTTTTCATAAATGGAGAAACCATTCAAGAGAAGCTTCTTAAAAATGGTCTAGCTCGAACGGCTTATCTGTATAATGACTTAACCATGCTAGATGAGTTCCACGAAGCACAAGCGACAGCACAGGAGAAAGATATCGGGGTCTGGTCAATTGAAGGATATGCACATGCCGACCATGACCATGGATATCACTATGAAGAAAACGAAACATCGTCCAATGACAGTACTGATGAAGAGTCGTCTACCGATAATTCAGGTCATGATCACTATTCTCATATGAGTGAAGATCATGATTGTGGTGATTTTAACTCAGCAGAAGAGGCTACTGAATTTATGAATAAATCAATCCAACAAGGATATGGGAATCATCGACTAGATGGTGATGGTGACGGTGTAGCTTGTGAAGGATAGGTAAAACCTTGAGCCAAATTATGAGCTCAAGGTTTTTATTATCTTAATTGATTGACTAGACCAGTTATAAAATCTCTAAAACTAATAAGATCCTTATCGTTTAATTGCTTATCAATATGATTAATAGTTTGTGCATATCTTTTTGGGAATGCTTTTATTCCCCAGTTCATAGCTTCTTGCTTTGAAGAAATTTTCCCTTCTTTCAGATACCAATAAACTCTAATCAAATTGGGCACACAATAATCAGGTTCAACTAAAATTTGATTCAAACAATCATGGTAATCTAACATAATAGAGGAAATATAATCAGCTTTAGGAACTTGAGGGAAAACTTCACTAATTGGCTTACCTTCTAAACAAATGCCTCTATGATTTAATATGGTTATATGAGCGGCTAAATCAGCATCTGTTTTGGGATCGTTATTTAGGAAATCTTGAGTGTTATTTTTTAGATCTTGCTCATATTTCTCCCGCCAATATTCACTATAATGAAAGTCAAATGGACATGGATGAGTCCATTCATTTACTTGGTATGAATTTAAAAAACTTATTTCAATGGGAAACGGTGAATTTGATCTGTTTAAGAATAATTCAGCCAGTTCTCTTTGGTGTTCTATTGATAAAACGTCTTTTGTAATGACAATTAAATCTATATCACTTCTGTTTGGTTCAAATCCTCCCATCGCTATCGACCCGTGTAAATAAATACCTACTATGTTAGGGACAATGTTATTCATTTCTTGATTCAATGAAAATACCCATTCTCTTATATCTTTTGGACAAGTGCTCCAATTATATGTCATAGCAAACTCCTATTTCTTATATGCTACTTGAGCGATTTGTTGTTCACCATTTTTCTCGAAGACTTTATATGTTTCCATACCGATTTTTTCAGCGACTTTTTGTGACGGAACATTATTTAAGGTTGTATAAGAATAAACTCTATCATAGCCTAGTTTATTAAATGCATATTGTTTACATGCCAGAGCTGCTTCTGAAGCATAACCTTTATTCCAGTAGTCCTTATGAATGTGATAACCAATTTCAGGTACTGTTTCACCGTCGATTTCCTGCATGGTAATGCCACAGTCACCGACTAATTGATCACTATTCTTAAGTGCAACCCCCCACAACCCGTGTCCGTGATGATGGTAAGACTCCATATTCCATTGAATCCAGCCTTTAACTTTTTCTTTTGAAAAAGGTTGTGGGTAATATTGCATGGTTTCAGAATCCATTAATATTTCTGATAGATCATCTAGATCTTCTATGCTCAATTCTCTTAAATATAGACGTTTAGTTTCAATCATGTTCACGTTAAATCTCCTAACTCTGGTGATTATACTCAAATTCTATCACAATTTCGTTTCATGCTTATTATTCCTTTTGGTTTTACTTTGTTTCGGTTAGAATAAAGTTATTAGGGAGAAAATGGATGATGTATAAGCGAGTGATAAAATGAGTGAAAAGGAACGAGGAATTTTGAGTCGTATCCCAGAAGATGAACGTCATGTCTATCAAAGTATGACTCAATTAAAATCGGAAGATAAACATTTACTTTGGGAGCTTATCAAAGATACAAACAAAGAAAATGTCACTCTCTATACAGGGGATTTAGAAAAGCTTCACGAATTACTAAATAAACAGCTCATACATATTAATACCGCTTATAAAACAAGAGATAAAAAAGTCAGCCTCTTTGTTCTAAACCGTGCCCCTTACTTAATACGTTTATTAAAAAGAGAGTATTTGGACTAGTCAGGAGGAACGTTAATGGAAAGTTTAATCCCGCTCGTCTTAGGTTTCATCTTAAACCTCATCATCTACAAGATGTCTACCATCCTGAATGAAAATCAAAAGCGCTCAGTCATCATTTCCTTAATTTATGGGACAAGCACAGTCATAATTGGATTACTACTCTCACTTGAAACATTATATGAGGTCGGGTTAGGAATGCTTGTTGCAACAGTTTTTCTATTAGCCTTTGCGTTTGGGAAAAAGAAGGCAAAAGAAGCGGGGAGTTAGTTAATCACGTATTACACCGTTGAATCCATCTTAATGAATTTAAGGTGGATTTTATATTAACTCTCTTTTAGTTAGTTTTATGGAGGCATTCTATTCTAAAATAGTTGAATACCCTTCCAAGGATGAGCTTAAAGAATTTATTAAAAACAAACGTGAGTCTAAGTAATAAAGGAGTAGATCATGAGCGCAAATAGTAAGGTTATAGCCATTTCAGGTGTGTCGGGTAGTGGTAAAACCACGGTGACTAAGGCGTTGGTTCAACAATTACATAATGCTAAAACATTTTATTTTGATACCTATGATGTTGAAGGCCCTGAAGATATTGTTAAATGGGTAGAACAAGGTGCAAATTATAATGAATGGGATTTATCTCCGCTACACACAGATATTCAAAGTTCATTAGATCAGTCGTATGATTATATTATTTTAGATTACCCATTCGCTTATCAAAATGAACAAATAGCTAGATTAATAGATTGCGCGATATTTATTGATACCCCTTTAGATGTAGCTTTGGCCAGGAGAATAGTTCGAGATTCTTCAAATGAGAGCACGGATGAAATCTTAAATAGTATGAAGCATTATTTGGCTAATGGGCGTAAAGGTTATACCCAAATGCTAAACACGATAAAACCGGACTCCGATATAATAGTAGAGGGTAACCAAAGTATTGATAAAATAGTAGAATACATAAAGTCGAAAATTTGGGGGGTAAAGATTGGCTGAAATTATTCTCTTTTTAGTGAGTTTATTTATCCTTTATCTAGTCATTCAAGCTGCTGTAAGAAATGGAATTAACAACTCATTAGTTGGTAAATATCTAAGAGAAAAACACGGTATTAAAGAGGGAGAAATAATATCTCCATTTGAAGAATCTCTTGAAGACGAAGATAATAAAGGAAGTGACAGGACATGACGATTAGGAAAGCTACTGAAGATGATGCTAAAGGAATGGCCAAGGTTCACGTGGATACTTGGAGAACAACCTATACAGGAATTGTCCCAGATGAATATTTAAATAACCTTTCTTATCAAGAGCGTGAGAACATGTGGCGTCAGGCTATTCCACATGGTGGTGTATACGTGGCTGAAGTTGATGGTAAAGTTGTTGGATTTGCGAACGGTGGCAAGGAACGTAGTGGGAATTACCCAGACTATGGCAGTGAATTATATGCTATTTACATATTAAAAGAGTATCAAGGTCAAGGAATAGGGGAGAAGTTGGTCTTATCTGTAGCCAAGAATCTAGTTGATCAAGGTTATACATCCATGCTAGTCCTCGTGTTAGAAGATAACCCATCAAAGCATTTTTACGAATTAATGGGAGCAGGTTATATAGACAATGAAGAATTAGAAATTAGTGGTAAAAAACTGAAGGAACTCGTATATGGTTGGAGTGACCTTGATAGTTTAGTTAACTCCTGATCAGTAGAGACACCCAATTAATTTAGACATATATACAAAAAAATTGTGCACCTTCCTATTCCTGCCCAACCAAAATTGACTTTTAGACATAACATGGAATAGAAATCAATTAGGGAGGTGCCTCAGAATGAACAAAGGTTATGGTTACAATGACAGCTTTGTGTTAATTGTTGTATTGTTTATCCTTCTAATTATCGTTGGTGCATCTTTTTATTGCTAAGCTAGCATCATAACTACCCCATCAGAAGGGCTCCAATAAGGGGCTCTTCTTTCTTCTATAAGTGGGACAACTACTTAAATGATTTGACTTAGTGAATAATAATAAGTGCATCATTCCCAATTTATGCTAAAATGGAAACAAATTAACCAATGTAGAGGTGTTCATGTGAGAGTCATTACAGTTGATTTCGATGGCACGTTGTATCAAGGTAATTCGTTTAAAGTGATGTTTGATGTCGCGAAAAAACAGTATGGAGCAAAGCAGTGGGCAGTTGTAGGTTTTGGAACGCTTAAAGCATTAGGGAAGCTTGTAACAAGCGGTAAGGAACCTGCAAAGCATATGTTCTTTCGTTCGTTTGTTAAATCGTTTAAAGGAAAGTCGAAGTCGGAACTAGAAGGCTTTTTCTACGCATTAGCGAATGGAGATCTAGAAAGAGTCAACCGTCCTTTAGTTGAAAAGGTTAAACAGCATATTGAAAATGGGGACAAGGTTGTGATTCTTTCTGGTGCCTTGAACCCCTTTTTGACAGCTTTTAGAGAAGCGGTTGGTTTAGAAGATGCTGATATAATAGGGTCTGAGCTGTTTTATGATGAGAATAATATCGCTATTGGAAAAATGGGCGATATCGTAAATGGAGATAAGAAAGCTGAAAAGGTTCAAGAGTGGCTTAAAAATCGAGGGTTAACAGTTGATGACGTGACTTTATGGGCTTATGCAGACAGTGAGAGTGATGGGCCATTATTGGACATGGTTGATTATCCGTTTGTCGTTAACCCAGATGAAGATATGGAAAAGCTTGCGCAACAAAAAGGCTGGCCTGTATTTGGAAGTTAATATGTAAAGCATCTGTTCATATGGGCAGATGCTTTTATTATGAGCCTGTTAAAACGTTTGTATGACTTAACTGATCATCTAACTGTCTGATCTGTTTCAACTCTTCTTGATGATTAATCTGCTCATAGTGATGGGCATCATTCGGTTGTTTATCTAGCTCATCAGCTAGGTGGACGACTTCTTGTAATGGCGAACGGTTAAAATCACCTGATGGTAATGCAGATTCTGTGTGAAATAATATGGCGTGAGCGATTTCTTTAGCAGCTTGTTTATCTTCACCAAGGCGAACGAGAAGTTTATGAGCACGTTCGGCTCCTTTAATAGGATGAATATCACAGGCTTTGTATTGTTCATAATCCCATTCGCCCTTGTTATACCAAGTGTAGTGACCGATGTCATGTAAAAATCCAGCTTTAACTGCAAGTTCAGGATTAACGTTATACTTGGTCGCTAATTCGTAGGCTTTATGAGCGACCGAAATCGCATGAGCCATTCCTGAACGGCGAACATACTTTTGAACTATTGGATGAACATAGATGTCTTCTAACGTTACGCGTTTCATGTCTTGTCCTCCTTTTTAGGTTAAATTATCGATATATTAACACTACTTCTGAGTACATTGCAAGTAAATTTTGCTTATGTGTTAATTAACCGTTTTTAACCTAAACTAAACAAACGATTTGAGGCTCCTCCAATAGCGAATTGAAACTAACTGGTCGTCTCCTTCTGTATAAACTACTTTTCTATTTCTCGGAACAAAACCACGAGATTCATAGAAGGGAATCCCATATGGATTACGATCCTGAACGGATACCCACTGCTCAATAGCACCTTGATTGACTTGTTCAGAGGTTAAAGCTTGAAGTAATTTCTTACCGATTCCCTGGTAACGAAAGTCAGGATTCATGTAAAAAACGAATATTTCGCTAGTGTTAACACCGGTCATACCACCGCCTATGACACCAACAACCTTAGAGTCTATCATCGCAACATGTGTGTAAGCACCACTCTTAATATCACTCTGAATCTTGTCTATGTTATACCAATAGTCAATGTTATCTTGTTTGAAGTCTTCATTTGATAAATACTTAACGGTTTGAAGCCAGCCTTTCGAACAAATCTCGCTAATAGCTTCAGCGTGATTGAGTTCTGGCTTTTGAATGGTTAATGACATGTGATCACTTCATTTCCATTTATAATTTATGGTTATAATAACATAAAATTACAAAATCTTTAGTCTTTAAAAGGAACTAGTAAAAGTAATCTCGAAGTGTAGTAAGAGTTTAATATTTTTGGTTCGGGATAGAAGTCAGTTGAAAACAAATTTATTACAAATGAATGGACGTGGCATGGGTGGAAATAGTTAGTCAATGTGTGTTTTGCTATACAGAATTAGATCCAAGACAGAAAATCGTTTTAAGCAATGATCATTGCTACTTTCTACAACTAGACTACTTTCGGCAACATGGAGTTACACTTGAAGGGGCAGGTGTGGTTGTTCCTAAGAATCATCGGGAAACTGTTTTTGATTTAACAGAAGAGGAATGGCAATCGACTTTTGAATTATTACAGGAAGTCAAACAATATTTGGATGACAACTATCTGCCTGACGGATACAATATCGGTTGGAACTGCGGTGAAGTTGGCGGACAGTCGATCTTCCATGCACATTTACATGTATTACCCCGCTACAAAAATGAGGCACTGGCTGGAAAGGGCATTAGATATCTTCTAAAAGCAGCAGAAAATAAGCGTAAGTGATGGAATACGTATTTATAGTTAACTAAACCTAAAGGTATTAATTGAAAATTTCTTTTATAAATTAACGTCTTAATAGATAGGTATATTTGAGGGATATTTATATGACCTTAGTCGGTTTTTTGGATAAACTGTAAAAAACATAGACTTATAGAAAAACTTTCAAGTAGAATAAGGTCAAATAAATCGGTGGTTCTTATGGGGGTGGTTCAGTAAGGTTCTTATGTTTATTCATGATAACCGTGGTTTTAATGGGCTGTCAGGAGCAGGTAGATGTTTCAGAAGAGCCAATAGAACCAAATCACACTGAACCTGAAATAGACTATGAATCTGAAAAGCCAAGGCAAGTGAGCGAAGAGAAAGTAATCGGTGAAATAGAAAAATCACCAAGTGACCCTGCTGTAAGCCCTGTGATTGGCCTTAGCGAAGCCAAAACGATTGTTAACAACAACTTAGTAAATATGATGAAAACGATGCAAGAACTACAGATGAATCACTCAGAATGGTTCGGAGTTAAGCCAAAAACAGATGCTTATACAGAGGGGGTATCAACAACCAAGGATGCTTTAAAGCCATATATTGCAAAATCATTTCTTGACAAGTGGGCTGTCACTTATTTCGAAGAGTTCTTTTTGAATAACCATATGTATGAAGCGCTTCATCCCAGTGGAATGAACACTCGTTTTTATTTAAAAGAATTTACTGAAGATCAGTTTACGTTAAGTTATATTCAATTAGGGGATGAAGGTTATTTAGAGACCATGAGGTTTGATGTTTCTTATGTTAATGAAGATGATGCCTGGAAGTTTGCTGGATACAATTCAGAAACGGTAACAGAGACATTAGACTTAACAGCAGACGACTTAAAACACGCTTTTGTACATTTTGAAACGTTTAAGCGGCTGGAAGGTGAACTGGTTAAAACGCAGATATTTGAAGGGGAAGAATATCTAATCCTCGACTATGGCGATTTTAAATGTGCCATTAATTCACGTACTGGTGAAGAGAATTCAATAGTACTAGAACAATCAGAATTTTAAACGTCACAATAGAGGACGTTTTTTATGAGGTGATTTTCTTGAACATCAAAGGTCTAAACCATTTATTATTTTCCGTATCAAATTTAGAAAAATCAATTACATTTTACGAAAACGTATTTGGGGCTAAGTTGTTAGTTAAGGGGAGAACAACGGCTTATTTTGATTTAAATGGCATGTGGATCGCTCTCAATGAAGAAAAAGATATTCCGCGAAAAGAGATTGATCATTCGTATACGCATATAGCTTTTTCTATAGAAGACGAAGGTTTTGAAGAGGCAATAAAAAGATTAGAAGATCTAGGTGTCAATATACTGATGGGTCGTGCTCGAGATCCAAAAGATAAAAAGTCTATATATTTTACTGATCTCGATGGTCATAAGTTTGAGTTCCACACAGGGGATTTAAATGATCGATTAGAGTATTACAGGAATGAAAAACAGCATATGGAATTTTTTGATGATTCGGAGTGATATTTTGAATGCAAAGACAGTTGAATGGAAACCGAAATTAAAAACAGTTATATCTTTTTTTCTAATTACAATTGGCCTTTTGGGCTTATGTTATGTACTAGTTTACAATTATTCATTTATGCCAAATGGCTATGATGTAATATCTAAGGAGCATTATGAATTGACAGTTATTAAGTATAATTGGCTAGGACAAACAGATGAAATAATTACTAAAGACTTTAAAGATGAACCTAATCCTAGAGTTGCGAATTATGTGGCAAAAACGATAAATGGTTTGAAGCTAAAATATTTTCTAGCATTCTTTGTCATTACAATGTCTGCGATTCTAATGTTCTATGAAGTAAAGGTGAAGGAGAAAAAATGGTGGAAATCAATATTTTATTCGGGATTTGTTGTTAATCTATTGCAAATCATTATTATCGCTCAAGAACTTGATCGAATTCAACAGACGTTGTCTTAAAGTAAAATCGTCACACACCTAACTAATTTGGCATGAAATAGTATGAAAGAACTTTTATAAAGTTAGGTGGTCCATTATTATGGTAGAACAGGAAAGACATGACGAACGTATACTAGCTGTAATGGGAGAAGGGGTTGTTACAACAGAGCCGAACGTTGCACAAGTGGTTCTTGGAGTTGTGACTGAGGATGAGAATTTGTCAGTCGCTCAGCGCCAAAATGCTGATTTTATCAATCAGGTTATTCAAGCTCTGATGAATGAAGGAATTCCAAGAGAAGAAATTCAAACAGTCGACTATTCCATTCAGCCACTATATGACTATGTTGAAGGTGTGCAGCAATTCAGAGGTTACCAAGTTTCACATATGCTAAGTGTAACGATTGATGAAATAGGCAGTGTTGGCCAAGTAATTGATTCAGCAGTGGAGGCTGGGGCAAATCGAGTAATAGATATTCAGTTCTCTGTTAGTCACCCAGAAGTCTTTTATCAATTAGCATTAACACGTGCATTAGAGGATGCAGTGGGGAAAGCGGAAACGTTGGCAGAAGCTATGAATACAGATCTTGATTTAGTTCCTGTTAAAGTTGTGGAGTTATCAAGTGATTCACCGATTACTTATCAAACGTTTGCATTAGCTGAATCTGGTGGAGGAACGCCGATTGAGCCTGGTCAAATGGATATAAAAGCTAGAATTGAAGCTAAATTTCACTATATGTAATTTGACTCACCATAACTTATGGTGAGTTTTTAATTAAGCTAATTCTCCATCTGTTTCGTAAACATGTGAATCCATCGTATCAAGCCAGTAGTTAACTAAGGTCGTTCCATCAATAAGCTCAATATCTAATTCACTTGCGTATTCTCGAGCGGAATCCGTAAATCCACTGGTTGTAATCACATAGCCTCCTTTTGCGCCGCTTTTAATCATGTTTGAGTGAAGCACGGCAATAGGGCCTGCTCCTATATTATCTTTAAAAACATTAACTTGCCCCAAATATAACTCACCTTCTAAATAATGTTCAAAATCAATGCCATGATCATCACTTTCGGGAGTCGTGTAAATGTTACCGCCAAGGTGTTTTTTCAAAATCCGCGCGACAAAGTCTTCAAATTCTAAAGGGGTTTGTTTTAAAAATAAATCCGTGCCGCCTTCAAATACAATTTCGTCATCTTCATTTCGCGACCTGGGATAATTAAATCGATAAGCTAAGCCCATCGCTATGGTTTTCTTTATTTCTTCACTTTGTTCAATTTTTCGTGCCGCATTAGCATCCTTATCTTTTTGTTCTTTTCTTAAAAACCACATTAAAACACCGATGAGTACTAATTGTAAGACAACTAACATTAACATTTGATCACCTCAATAACAATGTGGTCAGAAAAAAATGGGAATATACTTTTAAAAATTGTTAATTGTAATAAAATGAGGGTATTTGATTTCTGTTAAGAATATTTTGTAATTATGGTAAAATAGTACTATAAACAGACAGTTAAAGGGTGTGCTTAAATGAAGCAGGCTAAGTGGCTTGTTATACCAGCAATTTTAGTTTTATTTGGTTGGTTTTGGTCTGTCATGAGTGAAGATGATGAGGTGCGAGGCTTTGGTGGTCAGTTTAATTTAACCAGTGCTCTCTCAACAGAAGATATGGTTCCACTAAATGGCCAATGGATGTATTACCCTAACCAACTAGTAGGTCCCCAAGCATCGGTTTTTGGCGGATTTGATGTTCGATTAATAGATGTCCCTCATTCTACAAAAGAATATGATTTTGGCACGTATCAAACTGATTTTAATCTCCCTCCAGATCTTGTCGGAGAGTTATTGTCACTATACATACCGAATTTAGGCCACGCTTATAAAGTTTGGATTAATGATGAATTGATGGTGGAAGAAGGTAAGGTTGACTTAGACCGTGCATCAACCATTCCAGCTAAACGCGCTCATATGCTGGATTTCACATCAAATGAACGAATGGTTACCTTGACCATTCAAGTATCCAACCATTATTTACGTACGGGTGGTTTATCACAAGAAATATTAATAGGGAAGCATGATGAAATTTCAAGGTCCTTCATGCTTGACCGAAGTTTAGCCTTAATTGTTTGTGGTAGTTTAATAATTTTATTTTTGTATTATATCTTCTCATATTTAATTCAGCGGAAAGAACGATATCATCTATTTTTCTCACTGCTTGTGCTCATTGTAATTGTTCGGTTGCTTTTGGAAGGTGACAAATTAATCTTTTATTTCTTTCCCAATTTTTCTTGGGAATGGTCTATGAAATTAGAGTATTTATCCTTCATATGGTTGTTACCATTGTTTTCGTATGTAATTTCATTCATGTATCCAAAGCAAGCGAATACGACGTTTACTCGTATATATTTTATAGGTGTGTTGGCAGTTTCTTTTGTTATATTGCTGACGCCAAGCTACGTATACACTCATTATTTATTGCTTTTCCAATTAACGTTAGTGGTTGGATTTGTTTATATTTTTAAAGTGGTTTGGCAGGCTTATCGAGCTAATGAAGCATACTCATTTATTAATATTATCGGTTTGTTCGTTTTACTAATGACAGCTGCCAACGATGTCTTTTATTACAATGAATGGATTGCAACTGAACCAATCTTATCAATCGGGTTTTTATTCTACTTGTTCATTCAGACCGTCATATTAGCCATTCAGCATGGAAGAACTGTTGAGCAATACAAACAGTCTTCAAATGAGCTAAAAGCTTTAAATACTCAGTTAGAGGAGAAGGTTCATGCAAGAACGGCTGAGCTTAAACAATCCCAAAAAGAATTGGTTGAGAAGAATCGTTTCTTAAAGAAGATTTCCTACCTTGATGAACTCACACATATTCCAAACAGGCGCTCTTTTGCGAATGTGTTAGAAAAAGATTTGGCTGAAGCAAAACAAAATAACGAATCGATATCGCTCATGTTAATTGATCTAGACTTATTCAAAAAAATTAATGATCAGTACGGACATCAAATGGGTGATGCTTGTCTAAAAATATTCGCCGAATTACTGAACCAGCATTTCTCTGAACACAGCCACTTTGTTGCTCGTTATGGCGGTGAGGAGTTTGTTGCTATTTGCCGAGGTGAAACGTTACAGGCAATTGAACAATCCGCCAATAATTTAAGAGAAAGGGTGTTGAAGCTAAAAGTGCCAGGAGTATCACAAGGGGAGTTAACAATCAGTGTAGGGATTAGTTATTCAGAAAATGCGAATATAACCGATAATGAGTTGTTTGAACAAGCGGATGCAGCTTTATATAAGGCGAAGGATCAAGGAAGAAATCAGGTGGTCGTTTACTAGACTTAATTAAGATCGGTATTAAATGCCGAGCTTTTGAACTGCCATAAAAAAAGACCCCGTTTATTAAATAAACGAGGACATTTAGGTTACTTTGTGGCACTTTTTAAGTTTCTAAATGCATTCCAGACTAAGATCGCACCAAACACCACTGAGCCAACTAGTCCTACAACGTAAAGCAAAGTGTCTAGGAAATTAGCTAACCCTTCTAATAAATCAGTACGCACGGGTATGAACATAAATCCAAATGCAGCCAGAAAACCGTAAAATAGTCGCTGATCCATAAGCTGTCTCCCTTCTGAAGTTGTCCTCCATACACATTATTCAGTAATGAATGGAAGTATGACAGGACTATAGTAGGGGTCTACTTATTCTGTTTTAGATCGTTTTTGATTTTTAGTAACCGTTCAAATTCTTCTTCAAGTTCTTCTTTGGGAGATATACTTAATTGACTTAAAACTTCGCTAATTCGAGTTTCAATCAATAATAGCTGTTCATCGGTATTTGATTGGTCTTGGGATGCCCAAAAGTCCTTTTCTGTTCCAGCTTGAATATAAACTTTCTGATTATGAAAGATGACGCTCTTTTCAGCAACATTTTCAACTAGTCTCCGGTCGTGTGAGACGAATAGAATTGTTCCGGGATATTCTTTAAGTAAATTCTCTAATGCTATTAAGGCCTCAATATCTAGAAAATTGGTAGGTTCATCTAGAATAAGAGTATTAACATCACTGACGAAAATTTTGGCTAAAGCTACTTTAACACGCTCTCCGCCACTTAGTATGTTAATTTTCTTATGAACTGAATCACGTCTGAATCCTAAACGTGCAAGAACTGTACGTATTAAAGTTTCACTTTGTGAAGAACTTTCTTTACAACTATCTAATATCGATTGGTTTACATTTAAATGCTCTAGTTGTTGGGCAAAATAACCTACTTTTAATTGAGGTGACCTTTGAACATGTTCGTCATTCAAGAGTTTATGAATTAATGTTGTTTTACCAGTCCCATTTGGACCAATTAAGGCAATTTTTTCTCCATTATGAACGTTAAAAGTTACTGGAGAGTCCCATAGTGTTTTATCTCCAATTGAACCATCTAATTGTTGGCAACTTATTAGAGTTTTATTTGTTGCAGGAATGGCAGCAGCTAATTCCATCTGAATTGGAGGTAATTCTTTTATTTTTTCTACCTTGTCAAGTTGATCGATTCTAGATTGCATTGCTTTCGCACCTTGATTAAGCTTTTTTTGTTTCTTCGCAAAATAAGGTTTTGCCCCGGTTATTTTAGCTTCTGATTTAGAAACTTTCTTTGGTTTATTAGTTGCTCGTTTTGCCTTTTGTTTCTTGGCTTTTAAAGCATTTTCAAGCTGTTTTTTCTTATTTATATACTTTTCATATTCTTTTTCATAATGTTGAAGGTGTTTTTGCTTTTGTTCTTCATAATCGGAATAGTTTCCCCTGTATTCTTTGATTTTCCCTTCTTCAATCTCCCATATCTTGGTGCATAACTGATCTAGAAACTCTCTGTCATGGGAAACTATGACAAAAGAGTAACGAGAGTCTTTCAGTTTAGCTTCTAGTTCCTGAATATTTTGTTGATCTAAGTGAGTCGTGGGCTCATCAAGTAATAGTAAATCTTTATTTAAAGAGAAAATAAGTTTAATCCACTCTTGAGTAATTTCGCCGCCGCTTTTAGTTTCTTGTTTAGGCTTTAGTTGGGGAAGGTATGCTATGGAACCGTAACGAGTAATCGAGCCGTCAGTAGGCTTCAATTCTCCTTTTAAGATTTTTAATAAAGTTGTTTTACCAGAACCGTTGTGTCCAATAAGGCCAATTCGATCATTTTTTTGAATAGATAACTCATCTATTTGAAATAATGTTCGGTCCATAAGTTCGTAATTCAAATCTTTTAAATGAAATAACATATAAACACTCCTATCTTGGTTAGATAGGATAGGCATAAAAAAAGCCTACCCCTAGAATTAAAGGATAGGAGAGCATAAAAAGACCCCTATCCTACACAAAGATAAAAGCATGACGAACTTACCCTTAACAAATAATTGCTGAGGGTCAAGCATACATACTTTTACCAATTGAGTAAGATAGAGATTAATCCATTGGCCTACAGTTCACGTCTTTCTAATTAATTTATATGTATTATAAATAATAAAAATTAATTTCGCAACTAAATTCTAAAAATTCCTACTTTAGATTGAAGGGAATAATTGTAATGAACAGAATTAATATGGTAGGAGGGTCGCTGATGAAAATAACTGATTTCTCAAAGGTGGCTAAACAATACGATCAGAATCCATTTAGACTGGATGAGTTAGATGTAGACCAAGATTTAATGAATCTAATTAGTACAAATGCTGAACTGAATGTTTTGGACTTGTCCTGTGGAACAGGTTTGTACTTAGAAAAGCAAATGAGTTTACTTCAGACTGAATCGATTCATTGGCATGGTTTAGACAAATCAATAGATATGTTAAATCAAGCTCAAAATAGAGTAAGTGGAGTAGATCTTCGTTTAGGTTCTGCTGAAGAGCTGCCTTATAATCATGAATCCTTTGATTATATTGTGAATAACTACGCGTTTCATCATTATTGCGACAAAGACAAAGCTTTAGATGAAATTGAGCGTGTATTAAAACGGTTTGGGATTTTTAAGATGCATAATATCTCTATTCATGACATGAAAGAATGGTGGGTTTATCACTATTTTCCTGAAGCATTTAATGAAGATTTAAAGAGGTTTTGGACTCAAAATCATCTCTTTAATATGTTGGAGGATAAAGGGTTCAAAGTAGAAATTAATACACATTATCAAATGCTTAAGATAAAGGTTAAGGATTACCTGTTTTATGCGGAGAATAGAGATATATCAGTACTTACTTTAATTCATGATGAACATTACAAAAAAGGTTTAGACAGGATGAGAGCTGACGTTATCAATAATCCAGAATATGAGATTGTAGTCAACTTTGCCGTAATGGATTGTAAGGCTAGAAAAAAATGAGGGCGTAATGGGTGATGGTTATGGTGGATCCCACTAAATGGGAAATTAGTACAAAACGCTTAATCATAAGACCTTATTGTAAGGCAGATTATGAACAATGGTGGCAAGGGTTTAATGGGCGGAAGCCTTCACAATATAAGTTTGATGAAGGAAGACCAAGAGATATGTCGAGGTTTACACGAAAGTGGTTTTCTAAGTGGATTTCAGGCTTTGAAGAAAAAGCTAAAAATGATGAGATGTATATCTTAGGAGTATTTCGCAAGTTGGATGGGGCAGCAATCGGAAAGGTCGAATTAGTAACGATTCTAAGGCACGATTATCAATGGGGAATGATTGGTTACTCTATTAACAATCAATATTGGAGTCGTGGGTACGGGACAGAATGCGTCAAAGCGTTTACAGAAGCAGTTCTAAATGATCTTGAGTTTCATAGAATTGAATTACATATAAATCCTGAAAATACCCCATCGGTTAGGCTTGCTCACAGGGTAGGCTATCAGTTGGAGTGTAAACGGAAAGAGTTTACAAAGGAAAACGGAGCATGGCAAGATATGTTAGTTTTCTATCAAAATAGTCATTAGATCTGTCTGAAAATCCTATTGAAGCTATGTCTAGTTAATGCTTACATTTTCTAGAAGGTTACTAGACATTGTCGTTTGTTTTAGAGTACAATTATGGTATGATAAATTTTCCAAACAAAATACATTAAGGGGGTAATGTTTGTGAAAAAGTTTAGTTTAATTCTAGTAATCTTTTTATCGCTAGGCATGCTTCTTGCTGCTTGTGGTGGCGGTAGTGAAGGTGGTAGCGAAGGAGAAAGTGGCGGAGAATCTGGTGGAAGTGACTGGGTTGAAAACGTTACGTTTCTAACTGGTGGTGAAGCAGGTACATACTTCCCGCTAGGTACAGCAATGGCTGATGTGGTTACAAATAATGTTGATGGTGTAACAGTTAACGCGCTTGTAAGTGGAGCTTCTGTTGTCAACATTAATGATATCTCTGCTGGTGAAGCGGATTTAGCTTTAGTCCAGAATGATACCGCTTTCTATGCACAAGAAGGATCTAAAATGTTTGAAGAAGTAAAGGATGGTTATAGTGGTGTATTCACCATCTATCCTGAAACCATTCAAATTGTAACAACTGCTGATAGTGGTATTGAAACAGTAGAAGATTTAGTTGGTAAGCGTGTAGCAGTAGGGGACGTTGGTTCTGGTACTGAGGCTAATGCTGAGCAAATTCTAGGTGCTCACGACATTACATTCGATGATATCAGTGCAGAACATATGGGATTCGGTGATGCATCAACTAACTTACAAGATGGTAACATTGATGCTGCCTTTGTAACATCAGGTACACCGACTGCAAGCATTCAAGAGTTAAGTGCTACAACTGATATTCGTCTAGTAAGCATTAATGAAGATAAAATCAAACAGTTAATGGATGAATATCCTTACTATGCTAAGCAAGAAATTAGTGCTGACAGTTATGAAAACTTTGACAGCACAGCTACTACTGTAGCCGTTCAAGCGATGTTAATCGCAAGCAACGATCTTCCTGAAGATCAAGTTTATGAAATGGTTAAAGCTATTTTCGAAAACAAAGGTGATATCGAGGAAGCACACGAACGTGGAAAAGAATTAACAGTTGAAACGGCTCAAGACGGTATGTCAATTGACTTACACCCAGGAGCAGAGAAATACCTAAATGAGCAAGAGTAATCGTTCAACTGAACACGACAACCAAAAGGCATTGCGTCTAAGCAATGCCTTTTTTAAGAAAAAATATTGGTTAATAACGATTATTGCCGTAACAACTGTTGTGTTATTACTTACCATTCAATCGGGCAAAAAGTTAGTTATTGAAGACCTTCAAACAGGTCATATTTTGTGGCAAGAACAAGTTGATCGTGGTGATTGGTTTTCGCATCGCTATATTCATTCAGTTGAAAAATCTCCAGTTATAGAAAAATTTAAAATTAGTGGTGATTGGAGAATTTTAACGATGGAAAGTTGGACGAAGTCATTTGGCGCTGGGTTGCCATATGAAGATAAAGGCGATGTTGAAATGAAGGATGGCTTTTTTGTCATTAAAAATTTAAACAGACCTGTATTTGGCGGGGAACTTAAATTTCAGCCATCTCATCTTTATCCTCATACTTTTAAATTTAAAGATCAAACAATAACATTTTCAGAACCTCCTTATTCTGAGACACAAATATTAGTAGAAATACAAAATGCCACCTTGTGGGATCAGCTGAAGATGCTATTCTAATTTGATGGCATAAAATAAATTTTTTATGGACGAGAGGGGTTTGACATGGATGACAAACAACAACAGCAAATGATTAGCGAGTTAGAAGGAAGTGACCGTGTACTAAGCGGTTTTTGGGCTTTATCCTTATTAGTAGTCGCTGTATTTATGTCAGCTTTTCACTTGTATGTCGCTGGCTTTGGTTTACCTGGGATCGGTTCTAAAACCTTCTTAATTTTTCATTTAACTTTAGCATTAGTGTTAATTTTCATGGCTTTTCCTATTAAAAGAAAGTTAGGGCAAAAGAAGATACCAATCTATGACATTGCTTTATCAGCATTTTCACTATATGTTGGTCTCTTTATAATTCAGCGTCAAGATGCATCTTCAATAATGTCAGGTGACCCAACCGGTTATGAGGTTTTCATAGGATTAACTCTAATTCTATTAGTCCTTGAAGCAACGCGCCGAGTTGTTGGATATCCACTTGTGATTATTGCTTTAATATTTGTTGCGTATTTCTTCTTAGGCGAATATATGCCAGGTCAATTCTATCATTCACGAGGAGATTTTGAACGTTTTATTTACGAGATTACATACCGTAATAACGGAATTTTTGGAACACCTATTTATGCATCTGCACAGTTTGTGTTTATCTTTATTTTATTCGGTGCCTTATTAGAATCAACAGGCGCTGGTAAAATGTTTATTGATTTAGCATTACGCGCATTTGGACGTTTCAAAGGTGGACCCGCTAAAGCGAGTGTTATGGCTAGTGGTATGATGGGAAGTATTTCAGGTAGTTCCACTGCAAATGCAGTTACAACCGGTACTTTTACCATTCCGCTAATGAAGAAAGTAGGGTTCAAACCGCATGTTGCAGGTGGGGTTGAAGTCGCAGCTTCATCTAGTGGACAGTTTTTACCACCAATTATGGGTGCAGCGGCATTTATTATGGTGGAGCTAACAAGCATCCCTTATTATGAGATTATTCAAAGTGCGCTCATTCCAGCTATTTTATGTTATATTGGGATTTTATTTATGGTACACTTTGAAGCATCGAAAAATGGGATCAAAGGAATGGACCGAAGTGAATTAGCTAAAGGTCGCCGCTTGCTTATGCAGCAAGGCTACTTATTAATTCCGATTTTTGTATTGTTATATTTCCTAGTGATCGAGCGCGTATCAGTTAACAACTCAGCTTTCTATTCTATTACGATTTTACTTGTCATAGCATTATTTGCGCATCGTTTTAAAGAAAGCATGGGCCGTTCATTAGTATTTGCAGCAATTTTGCTTGGAATAGCATATACATTCCACTACGTTGTAAAGCTGTTAAATTTAGGTCTATATAATTTAAATGATCTATTCGGTACTAGTTTCTTTAGTTCTGAAACGATTCGCTGGAAAGACCAAATAGCGCCAATGGTGTTGATTGGTATATTGGTCGCACTAATTTTTGCGCTTGGTCAGAAAAAATTCAAGGTTGAATCAGCACCTGTCAGATATGGCATACGCCAAATTTTATCAGGATTTGAACTGGCTGCACGTAACTCGTTATCTATTGTTGTTGCCTGTGCGACTGCAGGGATTCTCATTGGTGTCATTACAACGTCTGGATTATCGACCAAATTCACGCGAATCGTTGTCGGTTTTTCATCTGACTTAGCCGCAATGGTACCAGCATTTATGCAAACGGCAAACACAGAATTGTATTTTGCTTTAATTTTGACAGTGTTTGCATGTTTATTACTAGGCTTAGGTTTACCGACGACGGCTACTTATGTTGTATTAGCTGCAGTGGTTGCGCCAGTGTTAATTGACATGGATGTACCAGTAATTGTTGCACACTTATTCGTGCTTTATTATGGTGTGTTAGCAGATGATACACCTCCGATTAACTTGCCAGCTTATGCGACGGCAGGAATTGCGAAGGCTGGTCCAGTACGAACGGGGGTTCAAGGCTTTAAATACGACTCAGCAGCCTTATTATTACCATTTGTATTTACGATGAATCCAACCATTCTATTAATTACAGATGCTGGCTGGCTAGAAGTTATATGGGCCATTGCCACAGCGATGATTGGTATGGTCGCATTCGCTTCATTTATTCAGAATTGGTTTATTACTAATTATCACTGGATTGAGCGAATCGTGGCAGTTGCGATCGCGGTGATGTTTATCCAAAATAACGTTGCGACTGATGTTGTGGCATTAGTATTATTCGCTGGCTTAATTGGGTTTCAATTATTTAAATCAAAAAGACAGACACACACATCGACAGCTAAAGCTAGCTAAAATATGAAATCCTCGAGTAGTGACTCGAGGATTTTTTTGTGTTGAACGTCTCATATTTTGGCCTGAATGTCCCATAAACGGAATTTAATGTCCCAAATATTTATGAATCTACTAAGGCCGAGGCGCTGAACTAAAATGAATGACTATGGTAGCCAGATTTTTCTCATATAGCTACCACTCATCACATGTTAAAATAGATATTAGATTAATAGAAAGGGATGAGGATCGTGAAACTATTCCACACTGCTGATTGGCACTTAGGAAAACTCGTTCAAGGAGTTTATATGACTGAGGATCAAAAGTATGTGTTATCGCAGTTTGTTGAAGCTGTGCGTGAGGAACAACCGGATGTGGTCATTATTGCTGGAGACCTTTATGATCGTGCCGTACCACCAACGGATGCGGTCAATTTGTTAGATGATATCTTAAAGGAAATCGTCATTGACATAGGCATTCCAGTCTTAGCTATCGCTGGTAACCATGATAGCCCAGGGCGGTTGGATTTTGGATCTAAAATCATGAGAGATAACGGTCTACATATCATTGGTCAACTTACGCCGAAACTCGAACCAGTCATTAAATCGGATGAACATGGTGAGGTGTATTTCCATCTTATTCCTTACGTCGATCCAAGTGTGGTTAGGCATCTCTTCGAAGATGATGATGTTCGAAGTCACGATGAAGCGACGAAGCGTATTGTCACAGAAATTAAAGCCAATATGGACGAAGATGCGAGGCATGTCTTCATCGGCCACCAATTCGTTACGCCTTTTGGGAAACCAGAAGATAATACGAGTGATTCTGAACGGCCGCTTTCCATTGGTGGTGCCGAACATGTTAATGCTAAGCATTTTGAAAAATTTCATTACACAGCATTGGGTCATTTACACCAAGCCCACCATGTTGGAAATGAAACAATACGTTATTCAGGCTCTCCTTTAAAATACTCGGTCTCAGAAGAAAACCACCGAAAAGGCTTTTTAATCGTTGACCTTGAAGCTGATGGCTCAACGACTGTTGAAAAGCGTGAGCTTAAACCGCGACGTGATATGCGTACTATTGAAGGAACGATGGACGAGCTCTTGACTCACGAAGTAAGTGAAGACTATGTATTTGTGCGGCTTTTAGATGAAACGCCTGTATTGTATCCAATGGAAAAAATTCGCTCAGTTTATCCAAATGCGATGCATGTTGAGCGCAAACTTTTATTAAGTCCTAATAATCCGGGATCAACAGAGAAAAAAGCTGAACGTCATAAGAAGAGTGACCTTGAGCTGTTTAAAGCGTTTTATGAAGAAGTAAAGGGAGAAGAGCCGAGTGAGGAAACAGAAGAGGTTTTCAAAGAAGTACTAGATGATGTACTTAAAAAAGAACGAGAGGCACTCACGAAGTAAGGGAGGACTGTTAATGAAGCCGGTAAAATTAACGATGACTGCTTTTGGACCATACAAAGATCGTGAAGTTGTCGATTTTACAAACTTAGAAGAAAATCGTTTATTCGTTATTTCTGGAAAAACTGGAGCAGGGAAAACAACGATTTTTGACGGGATTTGTTTTGCCTTGTACGGTTCAGCAAGTGGTGAAGACCGCCAAGATTTTAAAATGTTAAGAAGTGACTTTGCGGATGACGATCTACACACAAGTGTAGAGCTTGTTTTTGAACTAAACGGTAAACAGTACCGCGTGTTACGTCAGCTTGGCCATGTAAAAAAAGGTAATAAAACGGCCACAGGGGAAAAGTATGAATTCTATCAAATAGATGACAGTGGTGAAACACCTTGTGTTGACCGCCAGATGAAATCTGAAATTGATCAAAAAGTAGAAGAGATTGTTGGTTTAACGAAAGATCAGTTCTCCCAGATCGTGATGCTTCCGCAAGGTGAATTTAGAAAACTACTGACGTCCAAAACTGAAAATAAAGAAGAGATTTTAAGACGTATTTTTCAAACGTATCCTTATCAAGAAATCACCGAACGTCTTAACAATAAACGAAAAGAAGCAGAAGAAGAGTTTTCGCGTATTGAGCAAATGAGAGATCATTACGTAGCTGAGATCCGTTCGAAATTACCAGAGCGTGAAGATTCTAAGCTTGTGAATGTGCTGTCTCAAGAGCATTTTAATATAAATCAACTAGTTGAAGCATTAGGGGAAGAAGCTGAGTATTATAGTCATCAGGTCGATAAGACATTAAAGAAAAAAGGTCAGGCGCAAAAACATGCTCAAGATGTTCAGGATCAGTATCAAGCAGCAAAAGCGTTAAATGAAAAGTTTGAAGAACTTGCCCATTTTGAGCAAAAACAGACTGAACTTGAAGCTCAAAAATCTGAGATCGATCACGTTCAAGTTTTATTAGAAAAAAGCGAGCGCGCTAGTCAGATTGAGGTAAAAGAATCTTATGTAAAAGAGCTCAGACAAGATGCAGAACAGAAAAAACGAACGAAGGCAGATGCAGAGCAAGCATTAAAAACAGCAAACGAGGCACTTACACGAGCCGAATCTCAATATAAACTAGAAGAAAGCAAACAAACTGAACGCGAACAAGTCAGCCAGTTAGTTGATCGATTAACAGAAATAAAGCCTAAAGTAGAAGATCTTAAGGCGAAGAAGAAAACAGTTGATGAGGCTGAGCGGCAAGTTAAGGAACTTCAAGCTCGCTTTCAAACGATTGAAAAACAACTTACCAACAAGCAAGAAGATCATAATAAACTAGAAACTTACATTCGTGAATCAACAGAAGCGGTTGACCATTTATCAACCAAACAAGAGAGTCTGCAGCTACTGCGTGATCAATGTAAAGAGGCTAAATCCTATATGCAAGTTAAGAAAGAGCTTGAACAAATTAAGAGCAACTTACAATCAGAGGAAAAAGTCTATAAACAAACAAAACAGGCTTTTGAGCAAAAAGAACAAGCGTGGGTTAATGGTCAAGCTGGTTTACTTGCAGAACATCTTCACGAAGGAGAACCTTGCCCTGTCTGCGGAAGTACTGAACATCCACATAAAGCCGAAATAGCGATTCATACACCAACAAAAGAAGAATTAGATCAAGCAAAATTACAGTACGATCAAGCTTATCAGTCTTATACAGAAATCGTAGCCAAATTAAAAGCCAAAGAGAGTCAAGTGAACGAAAGAGCTGAGGCACTAAAAACATATGATATAAAACCTGAAGAGGCAGAAACGGTTTATCATCAATTAGTTGAACGTGGCAAGAAGTTAAGAGAAGAAGTAGATCGATTAAGTGAACGATCTAAAGAGCTCAAAACAAAAAGAGAACAATTGAATGAATTGTCTTATGAATTGAAACAGGTAGAAGCTGATCGAGAGAATATTCGTCAGCAGCAGGACACCAAGAAGTTAGAGCTTGAACGCATTAAAACGACCTATGAACATTTACTAGAGTCTGTTCCCAAAGAAGTTCGGGAACCAGGTGAGTTAGTTCGTCAATTAAAAGAAGCTGAGGCGACTAAAGAGAAGCTACATCAAGCATGGGATGAAGCTCAAAAGAATCTAAATCAAGCTCGTGAAACCATTGCAAAAGCTAGTACACATGAGCAGAATGCAACGTATTATTTAGAAGAGTCACAAACTAAATTAAAGAATGCAGAACAGACCTTTAACCAGGCTTTAGAGCAAAGTGGTTTTACAAATGAAACTGACTATCGCAATGCCAAAAGGACTGAAGAAGAACGCAAGGCCATGAAGGACCGTATTGAATCATTTAAACAGCAACAAGCTACGGTTCAATCGAGAATTAGCGAGTTACGTGACTGGCTGTCTGAAAAAGAACGCGTTGATATAGAGGGCTTTGAAAACAAAGTAAATGAAGCACAAAAAGGTTATGAATTAGCCTTGCAGCAATATAACGCTACTGTTCAGTATCAACAAGATGTTGTTAGTTTAAAAGAACGTGTTATTGAAGCAGGAAAACAGGTTGATGAACAGGAAAAAGCGCTTAATAGAATTCAAGATTTATACGATGTCGTTAGAGGCCAAAATAATAGCAAAATCTCATTTGAACGTTATTTACAAATTGAGTACCTAGAACAAATTGTAGATGCGGCCAACGAACGGTTAAAAAGGCTTTCAAACGGACAGTTTTATCTTAAAAGAAGTGATCGTCAAGAAGCGAGAGGTCGTCAAAGTGGCTTAGGGCTTGATGTTTATGATGTCTATACTGGACAGGACCGAGACGTCAAAACGTTATCGGGTGGAGAGAAGTTTAACGCATCATTATGTCTTGCCTTAGGGATGTCTGACGTCATTCAGAGCTTCCAAGGTGGCGTGTCTATTGAAACGATGTTTATTGATGAAGGATTTGGCTCGCTTGATGATGAGTCATTAAACAAAGCAATTGACACGCTAATTGATTTGCAACGGTCAGGCCGAACCATCGGTGTTATATCACATGTGCAAGAACTGAAAACAGCCATTCCAGCAGTTTTAGAAGTTAACAAATCACGCGATGGGTATAGTGAAACTCAATTTGTATTGAAATAGCGAAAGCGTCTCAACATTTTGTTGGGGCGTTTTATTTTTAGGTTCAAAATTATGGTAAAATACAATTAATAAATAATGAAAGGTTAGATTATTAGTGAGTTCGAAACTTGTTTGGGGGAGTTAGATGAATGAAATTAGATATAAATTTTGGACGGTTGTCATGATTCAAAAAGGTGAATATGTTTTGTTATTAGACCGTAAGCATGATGATTTTAAAGGGTTTATTCCACAAGGTGGCCTTGTTGAGTTCCCTGAAAGTTTCGTAGATGGAGCAATTAGAGAAGTGAAAGAAGAGACAGGTCTTAGTGTACATAATCTAACGTTTAAAGGGATATCAGAGTTTGTAAACCCCAAAGGTCAAGCGCGCTATATCATGTTTAATTATTGGACAGATCACTTTGAAGGTGAACTTATAGAAAATCCACCAGAAGGCGAACTCAATTGGGTGAAAATTAACGATGCTAAACACCTACCTATGCAAGATGATATAAGAAGACGTTTTGATTTATTTTTTGAACCTGGAACATTTGAAATTCAAACTCATTGGGATGAAGGACCTAAAGAGGTAATAATGAAAAAAACATAAGGGTGGGTGAGACCGTGAGTGTAAATTATATTCAGCAATTGCTAGAGTCCTATAATCAGAAAGCAAGTGAACGAGACTCGAATCAAATACAAGAGTGGAAGGTTAGAGAACGAGAAAATTTTATGAAATATTTAAGTGATGAAAAGGTTACTAATTTACTAGAAATTGGTGCAGGGCCAGGTAAAGATAGTCAGTTCTTTAATCAGCAAGGGTTGGCTACTTTTAGTACAGACTTGTCACCAGAGATGGTTAAAATCTGCCGAAACAAAGGTTTGGAAGCAGAAGTGATGAACTTCTCCAACCTACAATTTGCCAATGAACAATTCGATGCTGTATGGGCATTAAACTGTTTATTACATGTTCCAAAACAGGAATTAAGAGACGTCTTATTAGAAATTAAACGTGTGATGAACCCCGGGGCTCTTTTTTATATGGGAGTGTACGGTGGCTATAATCATGAAGGGATATGGGAAGAGGATTTTTATAGACCAAAACGATTCTTTTCTTTCTTCGAGGCAAACGAGCTTAGGGAAATTCTATCAACAATATTTGAGATTGAGTATTTCAATATAATCTCGAAAGAAGTGATTGGAAGAGATCTAGAGTTTCAATCAGTTATTCTGCGAAAAGTGAACTAATTTTAGGTCATAAAAAGGGCATTGAGTCGTAACTCAATGCCCTTTATTTCTAAACTGAAACTTTCGGTTCATGTTTAAATGTGCTAATTAAATAGCCTATTATTCCACCAACGATGGCCGGGACAATCCAGCCTAATCCCACCGTGTACCAAGGTAGTATTGCTGAGAACCATTCATGAATGCCATTAACAGGTGCACCTAATAAATTTAGTTGTTCAACTAAGCTAACGATAAACGTAAATAAAATACTAAACTGATAAACCGCTGTACGCCCTTTAAAAAGTGGGTGTAAGAATGTTAGAACCATTAAACAAATAGCTAATGGATATAAGAATGATAGTACAGGTACTGAGAATTCTATAATATTATTTAGACCAAAGTTAGCTAATACAGTGCTGACAACTGTAAATACAATCGCCCACTGCTTATAAGAAAACGTTGGCATGATTTGATTAAAGTATGACGCACATGCCGTAATCAATCCGATACTTGTTGTTAAACAGGCAGCTGTTACGATAAAGGCAAGTAATACCGAGCCAAATGTTCCAAAGTAATAGTCAAAAGAACTAGCTAGGATCGCTCCACCATTATCTAAATATCCAATGCCTTCAACACTCGTTGCGCCCAGGTATGCTAATGATGAATAAATAATCCCAAGTAATACGGCTGCAATAAGAGCTACTTTTAAACCATTAGACATAATACTTCGTTTACTAGTTGAGCCACTTTCCTTAAGGAGGTTAATGACTATAATCCCGAATACAAATCCAGCTAAGACATCCATGGTCAGATAACCTTCTTGGAAACCTTTAAAGAAGCTGTTTTGAGTAAAACTTTCAACTGGTGGTTGTATCATACCAATTGGGTTAACAATCGCTGTAATGACTAAAATAGATATTAAGACTAATAAAAATGGTGATAAAAGCTTACCTATGATATCAACTAGCTTCTGAGATTGAAGTGAGAAATATAGGGTGACAGCAAAAAATACGATCGAAAAAACCATTAAAGGAATCGTTTCAGCTTGTCCGTCCATAAAAGGATTTATTCCAATCTCGTATGCCACAGTACTCGTTCTCGGAATGGCAAATAAGGGCCCAATCGTTAAATAAAGTAAGCTAGCAAACGTAATCCCGTAAATTGGGTGAACTCGGCTAGCAAGAGATTGCAAGTTGTCTTTACCTGAGAAGGCTAGTGCTAAAATAGCTAATACAGGAAGGCCGACCCCAGTAATGACAAAACCTATATTAGCTGGAAGTAAGTTCTGTCCAGCCATTTGACCTAGCATAGGTGGAAAAATTAAGTTCCCTGCTCCAAAAAATAATGCGAATAACATAAATCCAATTGCAATGATGGATGAAGTTCGTGCTGCCATAAAGAAACCTCCAAAGTTAGAAATATCTGAAATTTTTAATAATATTTTAGATAATTAAACGTCCTAAAAGAATTTAACACAGGTTATTCAAAATTGCAAAAACATTTTAATACTTAAAAAAACAAATTTGTGAACGGTTACATGACTTAGGTTTAAAAAGAAAATTATGCATAAAAAAAGCCTCCATATAGAAGGCGGTGAATTGTGTATATTTATTGTAATATTAAGAAAATTTATATTAAACGAAAGGGAAGGTGTATCCTTCCATCTTTCGTGGGTTTCAAATAATTAATTGCATTGTATGAAAAGTTACTTATTTTTGTTTCTTGTTGTATTTTTGTTCACGGATGTATTGATCACGTAAGTCTTTAATACGTGTTGTAGTTGAGTTAATATCAAACATTAAAATCCCTCCTATGGCTAATATTTCCTTAAAGCCAACAGTCATTATATTACTCGATAAATGCTAAGGCAACTAATTAGTCTCAGCCTTAAGTCTGATTTTATAAATGTAACCGCTTTTGTTCACAATTTGTTCAGAAAGAGTATCGGGGGAGGCCAATACTCTTTCGTTTATGCTAATTTTCTTAGGCGTTTTTTGAACCAATTGCTGCGGGTATTTTGTTGCCTTTGTTTTTTAATAGGTCTATAATGCTTCTGCTGTTCAATACATTCATCTCTTATTTCTATAACTCTATATTTATAAGCATTGTAAAGATCGTTCATATCGTTTTCCTCCAGTACTTAATTCTTAATATTAGTGTACGGTGTATTCGAATTTTTCTTAACAGTATCAAGATTGAAATTAGCTCCTGCTGGAGGCTGATTTTGAACTCAGACTAATGTTTAGTAAGTTATTTTGACATAAAAAGACACCTGGATTGTCATCCAAGTGCACATAACTAAATAAATTTCTTTGTTAAGTTATAAACAGATTATTCACATCTTCCACAATAAAATTAAAACTAAACCTTAATTATCCACAGAAGCTAAGAACAATTGTTTGTGAAAAATAGTTTTATCCTCAAGTTTATTAAAACTATCCCCAGATTATGTGGATTTGTCCCCATCTATACACAGGTTTATTAACAATTTGTGTGTATGTTTGTTGATTTTGTCATAAAAATGCAAAAAAGTCTTTCTTTCTCTGTGTATAAGTGCATCATTCGACATTAGAATTAATCTATCTTGATCTGATATTGTGGATGGTTTTTGTGTTCGCGATAAAATTGAACGATTGCAGGGACGACTTCTTTAAAATCTGGACAACTAATACCAGACCCCTTTAAATCTTGAACGGCCTGAGAACAATCATGCTCAGCTAATAAGCGAGAGTAATCAAGAGATTCTTTTTCAACTCGTAACCATTTTCTTGTAACGCTTAAAGATAAACTTAATCTTGCTAAAGTTAAAGGTGTTGTCCACTTAGGCATTTTCCCGAGGAATTCCTGCATTAACATTGAGTAAACCTCTCTCATGCGGTATGGGTTCGGGTCTGCGAGGTGATAGGTTTTCCCTTCACCTTTGGTTGCGTGAGCTAAATAGATAGTGGATTCAAAAATATAGTCAACTGGGACAAAATTACCATAAGCATCACTTTTACCGATATAAGGTATGGGGAATGTTTTAAGAGCATCCATTAAATTAAGCATAAAGTAAGGACCGTCAAATTTAATGGTTTCTCCAGTTTTAGAATGCCCGCAGACAACTCCGGGTCTAATAATCGTCGTTGGTATATTAACTTTTAATTGATCAACCAAAACTTCAGCTTCAAATTTTGTTTGCTCATAATGGTTTTTAAATTCTTGTCTGCAGTCGAGTTCAGTTTCAAGTATTTTTCCAGTACGTTTTCCAGAGACATAAGCCGTGCTGAAATAGACGTAACGCTTAAGATGGTTAAGTGTTTTGACCCACTCGTTTACCTGTTGAGTTCCTCTTACGTTTACGTTAAAAGCAATTGACTTTGGAACAGCTAAAGCGTAAATGGCAGCAAGATGAAATACATAATGAATGTTGTTGATGAAAAGCTCTTGATAAGTAATATCCATATCCAAATTAGGTTTGGTAATATCACCAGGTACCACATGAATTAAATTAGGACTAATCTGCTTTTCATCAATTATGTTGTTAATTTCTTCTTCAGCTCGATCCATCATTTCAGGTAATACTAAAACAAAAATTGACTCAGGTTGTTGATCTTCAATAAGCTGTCTAATAAGGTTGTTTGCGATAAAACCTGGAAAGCCTGTAAAGAAGTAATTTGCCATTAGCTTGACGCCTTCTTTCTTTGTTCATTTTATATTCTTTAAAATGCCTTTTAACGTCTTTGACAAGTAGTGCATTTATACTAAAACGTCTCTTAACTGTGTTAACACTTATTTCCATATAGTGTGTCTTTTTTCCTTCTAACTTTAGAAAGGATTTTAGCGCTTTTTAATGAATTTAGTAAAATAGAGAAAAATAGAAAGAGTATGGTTTAGATTGGAGAGACATTATGAAGAACTCTGAACGTTATCTCATTGCGTTTAATCAGATTGAGAAGTTTTTAAGTAATGAAATGAATCAGAATGGTCAGCATGTTGGTTTTTCTAAAGCGGTTCATCAAGTAGGTAAAAACAATCGTATTGTGAATCGTTTCAAGGAAGATTTATTGGAATTTGCGGTATTGCGAAATGCGATTGTTCACGAACGAACAGACCCTGAATATGTCATCGCGGAGCCTCACGATTCGACTGTAGAAAAAATCGAAAAGATCTTAAACGAGCTAACTGAACCAAAAAAAGTTATACCGACCTTTTCCCAAGAAGTTAAATCTTTTATTGTCACAGACTCGCTTGCCGATGTCCTGAATATAATTAAAGATACTCATTATTCTCAGTTTCCAGTTTATGATGGGAAAGAATTTAAAGGACTACTGACTGCCAATGGCATTACAAACTGGTTAGCAGAGACGGTGGATGAGGATCTCTTGTCGCGTAATGAGACAACACTAGAAGATATTTTGAACTATGAAGAAGGAACAGAAAATTATAAGTTTGTTTCTAGAGATTTATCCATTTATGAAGCAGAAGATATTTTTAAGGACCAAGTAAATAAAGAGGATCGGATTGATGCCGTATTAATAACCCACCACGGAAAACCCGACGAGTCATTATTGGGTATCATTTCGGCATGGGATATAATTGATATACCTTAAAGGAAGGGGGATTTTATATGAAATATTTTGCTTGTTTTTTAACTATGAAGGATGAGGAGAAGAGCCGGAAATATCGCCCGCAACACTTAGATTTTCTTGAAACCATGAGGCAAGAGAAGAAGGTCTTAATGAATGGCAGGTTTACAGATGGAGCAGGAGGATTAATCATCTATAGAGCTAATAGTTTAGATGAAGCAATAGACATGGCTGAGCAGGACCCATATATTCATGTAGGTGCACGTGAGTACGAGATACACGAATGGGACTTAGTGTCAGAATACAACTTTGATTAAGGGAGAGATCGTCATGAAAATCGGTTTTATTGGTCTAGGAATAATGGGGAAACCTATGTGTAAGAACTTGATTAAAACTGGCTATGACATTGTTGTTTCAAGTTCTAAAAACGAAACGAATCAGGAGCTGAAACAAGCTGGTGCAACGGTATTAAATACATATAAAGAATTGGCGTCAACTTCAGATGTAGTTATTACGATGGTGCCTAATTCACCAGAAGTAAAAGCGGTCATTGATGAGATTAAAGATAAACTTAAGCAAGGGGCGACTGTCATTGATATGAGTTCTATTGCCCCAATAGCAAGTCAAGAGATAGCGGAGGTTCTAAAAGAGCGAGGGGTTGGCTTCTTAGATGCTCCAGTTAGTGGTGGAGAACCTAAAGCCATCGAAGGTACAGTGTCAGTTATGGTTGGAGGTAATGAAGAAACGTTCGAGAAATGTAAACCCATTTTAGAATCTATGGCAGGGTCAGTCGTTCGCGTTGGAGATGTTGGAGCAGGGAATTCAGCGAAGTTAGCTAATCAGATTATCGTGGCATTAAATATTTCGGCTGTGTCAGAGGCATTTGTGTTAGCGAAAAACATGGGAGTTGATTTAGAGCTGATTCATCAGGCGATTCGCGGTGGACTTGCTGGTAGCACCGTGTTGGATGCTAAAGGTCCGATGATGATTGAGCGTGACTTTAAGCCAGGGTTTAAAATTGATTTACACTTAAAAGATCTAAACAATGTGATGGAAACGGCAGAAGAATTAGGTGTTTCATTACCATTAAGTCAATTGATGCAGGACGCACTTAGGACTTTATCAAATGAAGGCTATGGTCAAGAAGATCACTCTGCCATTCTGAGGTACTTTGAAAACATGCACACTTAAAAAAGTCCCTTCAACTCTAATTAGTGGTTGAAGGGACTTTCACGTTATGCTATCGACAATAGAAATCACATCTTAACTCCTCTCTTTAAGAAAATAATGGGGGTTAACGTCGGTGTTTAGCTTTACGAGCTTGCTCTTGTTGCTTTTCATATCGTCGATAACGCTCTTTGTACATGACGCTGTGTAACTGCGTGTCAAATAAATACATAATCTTTGGCCTCCTTTTTTTCTTTGTTCACTTATAGTTTACCCGGGTCTAGGCCTTGGCAAAACGTATTTAAGGTTGAATTCGCATCCACCTCAAGTCGGATTTTGACTTCAGACCAATAAAAAACGACCGATCTGACATCGGTCGTCATTTATATTAAATACGGCTTTAGAACTGGTTTGAGTTTACGTTTCACTTCTTTTCCCCAGCCTTTAACCGCATCTGTTGTCGTGCCTTCTTCGTATGCGATTTCCTTAATGCCTCTTCCTTGAATAATACGCTTTTGCACATAAACCCATTGCTTTTCTGTTAATGCGTTTTTTACCATATCCCAAAATAATGGATCGAAGTTTTCAATGTTGGAATCATTTACAGCTTCTTCTTGGAAGAATTCACTGATCGTTTCATGTTCAATTAAGCGGCTTTTTTTACGTATTAAGTCAATGAGTCTGCTTCGGATCGTGATGTATGTAATTTTTGGGAATGAGTCGCGGCCATAAAACTTTTGATAAGATTCCCATAAAGCAATAAGTCCTTGTTGATAAAACTCACCGTCTCTGTCTTGGATGTTCAATTTATGAATTAAATGGTAAATCATACTTTCATATTCAGCTAAGATCTCACTAAAGTCTTTTGTCTGCTTTTGTAACAAACCTTCCATATCTATCCCCCTCTTCATAAAACTTAAGATAGAGTGAAATCGACTACTTGTCATCTTACTTTTAGAGAGAAAAATTTTATTAACCTCATTAGAAAATTCAATTTTCTCGGCAATTTAAGCAAAAAAAGCTAAAAAACATAACGAAAAGTTAAAATTCGAAAACTAGTTTTCAAACATATAATCGCATGCAAAATTAAATAGGGCGGAAGCAAAAAACTTGCTTTTCATGAGGTCAATTGATTACGATTGAATCTAGTATTTTGTAGGCAGGAGTGAATTAAATGAGTTTAAAGATTGTAGGTATTAGTGGTAGTCATAGACACGAATCCATTAATAAAAAGTTGCTAGATTTTGTATCAGAACAGGTGCCAAGTCATGTTGAGTATGAATATGTGGACTACTCAGATGTTCCTTTATTTAACCAGGATCAGGAAAAGCCTGTGCCGGAGAGTGTAAAAGCATTTAAGGAAAAAGTAGAGTCAGCTGATATTCTATTATTCTCAACACCTGAATATAATGGTTCGATTCCAGGGGTGTTAAAAAATGGGATTGACTGGCTGTCACGACCAGCAGGGCAAAGTTCTATTAAAGGTAAAGTAGCAGGAGTAATGGGAGCCGCACCTGGACAAGGTGGTACGTTAAAAGCTCAGCTGCATTTACGAGAGGTATTAAGCCACATGGATGTCGATGTACCAGGACAACCGCGCTTAATGTGTAGTTTTGCTGGTGACAAAATGAAAGATGGTCGTTTTAACCTTGAAGGTAAAGATTTAGAAACAACGCAAAATTTAATCAAACGTTTGATTGAAATGGCAGAAGCTTATAAAAAAGAAACCGTATCTGTTTAAATTTGAAAATCCAACCGCACGAGTGGCGGTTGGATTTTTTTATTCAATGGTAGATAAACTAAATTTTGGGGTTGATAAAAGGGCGATTTGTACTCCGTCGACAAATTTCGGGGTAGATATATATCAAAGTGGGGTGGATAATTCACGAAATGGGGTAGATAAATTAGGAATTTTGCTAGGCACCTCCCTATTATGTACTCGCACCAATATAGGCATTTGTACATATGATGCTCCAAAAGGGGGACATCAATATGGAACTAACTTTAGCGCATTGGTTATATGCGTTCGTTACATTAGTCGTCATCTTGACAATGGTGTTCAGGAAAGGCGTTGTGCTCCCGACGCTTCTTGGAACATTTCTCGTCGCTTGGGTTTATAAAGGTAGCTTAGTGACGGGATTTACCGCTGTCTTTAATGCGAACTTAACGGCTGCAAAAGAGCTTTTCAGTATCTTCTTAATCATTACATTTATGGTTGCGTTATTACATTCTTTAAAGGATCTTGGAGCCGATCAACAAATGATTGCGCCGGTTCAGCGAATTATGACAAATGGACACGTTGCTTTCTTGGTGTTAGTAGGTAGCACGTTTGTTATTTCATTGTTTTTCTGGCCAACACCTGCAGTTCCGTTAATTGGAGCTTTACTGATTCCTGCAGCTGTAAGGGTAGGAATGCCAATAATGGGAGCGGCCATGGTCATGGCGCTTGCAGGGCAAGGAATGGCACTAGCTTCTGACTATGTCATTCAAGTCGCGCCAATGCTAAGTGCTACTGCTGCAGGAGTTGAAACAGCTGTGGTTGCTGATAAAGCATTAATTCTATCTCTTATAACAGGTATTGTAGCCATTACATTTGTTTATCTGACCATGCGAAAACAAATACGCAAACCAAACGACCCAATAAATCTTGAAAATGTAAAAAATTTACCTGGTCAAGAAGAAGCAGATGTTGCGCCGACAAGCGAAAAATGGCAAAAGTTTTTCGCAGTGTTGGTACCTTTAGCTATGCTTGGTGTTATGATTTTTATGGTATACACCAAGTTTGAAGGAGGAAGATCTGGGGGCTTTGAAGGTGGAGATGGTGCAGCTTTAATTGGAGGAGTTGCTGTCATTTTACTCGCTTTTGCAACCATGGCTTATGGTAAGGTCAAAGCATTAGACCGAGTCAGCGAGCATATTGTTAGTGGATTTGTATTTGCTTTTAAAGCAATGGGGCCCGTCATTCCGATTGCAGGTTTCTTCTTTCTAGGAAGTAGTGACTTTGCAGGAAGTATTTTAAGTATGGGAGAAGCTGATCCACCAGCATTCTTGTTTGATTTAGTTCAAGCAGGGCAAAATGCCATTCCTGAAAGTGCGTTCTTAACGGCGTTTGGAATCCTCATCATAGGAATCATCACAGGTCTTGATGGGTCTGGGTTCTCAGGACTTCCATTAACAGGCGCTTTATCTGGTGCACTGGCTAATGGCGGACTCGAGCCATCCACCTTAGCAGCAATTGGTCAAATGGGATCCATCTGGACAGGTGGCGGTACGATTGTTGCTTGGTCATCACTAGTTGCTGTCGCGGGCTTCTGTGGTGTATCTGCACTAGAACTTGCTAGGAAAAACTTTATTCCCGTTATGTTGGGCTTAATCGTTTCGACACTAATAGCTCTTTGGATTTGGTAGATATTTAACTTAACTACCCGACTTGTTCGGGTAGTTTTTTAGTTTAAAAATCTAATAGGTTTTTAAATTAAAAATGGTATGATAGATGTATTAAAATGGTAAGGTGATCAGATGGAAAAACATTTATTATGGATTTGGATTGGAATTCTATTAGTCGTTTGGGGCTTCAGCTTAGGGGATTTATCTCAAATTAGAGCCTTCCAATACTTTGGGAGTGCTTGTTTCTTTGCCGTTATTTTTTTACTACCTGCACTAAAATATCATAAGTATATAACTATAACGGGAATTGTAACAGCCTCAGTCATTACGACACTTGTATTCTGGCAAGAGGTGAGTGCACTACAAATCTTAACGTTTACATATCTATTAGGAGAGACAGTCTATCGTTTGGAAGGATGGGCAGTTTATATAGCTGGAAGTTTAATAGCGGTTAACATCATTCTTTTATCGCCAATTTCGGTTACTTTTTCGATCATTTATGCCGTTTTTGCACTGGTTGTTTCGTTTAGTAGTTATCAAAAACTTACTCAATTGAATGATGCGGACTCCAGGTACCAAGCGCTTTTGCACGAATATCGAAAAATAAAACTTAAGTCAGCAACAGATGAAAAATTAGCCAGACAGGAAGAACGTACGCAAATTGGCCGTGAGATCCATGATCGAGTTGGACATAAGTTAACTAATTTACTTATGCAATTAGAGGTTACGCGCATGGAGTCAGTCGGTGATACCAAAACAAAAATTAACGAACTTAAAATGCTCGCAAAAGATAGCTTAGAAGAGACGAGAAGTGCTGTAAAGGCGATGGATCATGAAGATGTCGGTGGATTAACGGCAATTGTTAGGCTTATAAGAAAGCTAGAGGCTGAGAATTATATACGAATTCACTTTTCAGCAAAACATAAAGCATTTAGCTCTGATTTAACAGTGGATCAAGCTGTCGTCGTCTACCGTGCGATCCAGGAGGCATTAACGAATGTGATGAAACATAGCGCACAAAGGGAAGTGTCAATTCTATTCGAGTCGCCAGGTGAGAGTGTGTTTAGATTTGAGGTAAGTAACCCGGTTAAAGAACACGAAGATTTTCAAGAAGGGTTTGGACTTAAGTCGATGCGTGAGCGACTTTCAAGCTTAGGTGGAGAGTTAGACGTGCGAATCTACCAAAATCGTTTTCTATTACGTGGTACGATACCATTGAAGGAAAAAGGGAGTGAGTGAAATGGCACGAATAGTCATTGCTGAGGATCAGTCACTTGTCGTTCAAGGATTAAAAATGATGATTGAAACGGACGGAAACCTTCAAGTCACAGGTGAAGCTCGTAATGGAAAAGAGGTTATAGAGCTTTGTGAGAAACAATGGTTTGATTTGGCCCTACTTGATATTAGAATGCCCGTTATGGATGGGCTTGAAGCGGCAAAAATCATTCGTGAACGATGGCCTGACATGAAAGTGTTAATGCTTACAACATTTAATGATGATGAATATGCTTTAGAAGCTTTAAGAATTGGTGCGCATGGCTACATGTTAAAAGATGCAGATGCAGAATCATTGATAAGGTCTATTAAAAGTTGTCTGAGTGGTGGACTTCAAATACAAGGTGAAGTAGCAGCTAAAGTCGTCCCTAGATTATTTGATCACAAAGAAGCTAAACCCAAATTACAGCACGAGTTAACACCAAGAGAGACAGATATTTTAAAACGTATTGGTGAAGGTAAAAACAATAAAGAAATTGCTGACGAACTTGCTTTATCAGTAGGGACCGTTAAAAATAATATAAGTGTTTTGTTAGATAAATTGTATCTTCGAGATCGGACTCAATTGGCTATTTTTGCGATAAAAAATGACATCGTTTAATAAAGTGACTTAAGTCACGATGATTTGTGACTAGAGGCAGTGTTTACACTGTCTTCTTTTTTATACATTAAAGGTAAGTTGAATGATAGGGAGAGTGGAACATGTTAGAAACGGTGGATTTGAGAAAAGTATATAAACGTAATATTGCCGCAGATGATGTCAATCTATATTTAGATAAAGGGGAGTCAGTTGGTCTACTTGGACCTAATGGAGCTGGTAAATCAACAACTATATCAATGATATCAACTTTACTTAAACCAACAGCAGGTGAGGTGAAGTGGCATGGAGAGAGTGTCATTAAGAACCCCTCGTTAATTCGTAATGTGTTAGGTGTGGTTCCTCAAGAAATCGCTCTATATGAAGAGTTAACCGCACGTGAAAACTTGAAGTTTTTCGGAAAGATCTACGGTATTAAAGGTAAACAGCTTGATCAAAAGATTGATGAAGTACTGGAAATCGTGGGGTTAAAAGAACGGCAGAAAGAGCTAGTGAAAACCTATTCAGGTGGGATGAAGAGGCGTATTAATATAGCCGTCGCTCTGCTTCATGAACCGGAAATTATTATGATGGATGAACCCACAGTCGGTATTGATCCACAATCGCGTCATTATATTCTTGAGATGGTACGGAAGTTGAATGAGGAAAAGGGAATGACGGTACTATATACAAGTCATTACATGGAGGAAGTCGAGAAGCTGTGTGATCGTATTTACATCATGGATTACGGGAAAGTCATTGCTACGGGAACTAAAGATGAGCTGACAAGTATTTTATCAAGTGAAGAAGCGATCCTTATTGAACTTGATCGAGATGAACCTGAATTAGTTGAACAACTTAAGAGTGTCGAAGGAATCCTTCAAGTGATTGAAAGAGAAAAAGCAATTAAATTAATTGTTCCTAAGGGATCGCGAATGCTTGGAACTATTTTTCAAATAGCTGAACAACTAGAAACTCAAATTAGTAGTATTAATGTTCAGGTGCCAACGTTAGAGGATGTATTTTTACATTTAACTGGACGAAATTTAAGGGACTAAGGGGAGAACGCTATGTGGAATTTCTTAAAAAAAGACATCCTCGTCTTGATGCGAGATCGTACAGAATTGGCAGTTCTACTCTTAATGCCCTTAATTTTGACTGCCATTTTAGGCTTCGCATTAGGAAGTGTTATGGGTGGAAGTACGGATGCGATTGAAGCTAGAATAGCAATCGTTCAAGAAGATCAAGTTGAAGAAGGTTCTGAACGTTTTATTAAAGGGTTAGAAGGATTACCATCACCAGCAATTAAAGAATTGTCTGAAGCGGCTCAAACATTTAACCCTACTTCCATTATTGAAGAAGCAATAAAAGGAACTGATATTTACCAGATTAGTCATCTGAATATAGAAGAAGCAGAGGAAGCTCTTCGTGATGAAGAAGTCGTTGCTATTCTAACAATTCCAAAGGATTTTACGTATAAAACGTTAAATAAACTTTTGCTTGATCAAGGGTCAGGTCCAGAATTAGTCATTAAATCGGGAGATCACAATGTTTTTACAAGTACTGTTTTTCAAGATGTGGTTGATCTAATTGTCTCCCAGCTTAATTTGACTTCTGCAGTCGAAAAAGTAGCAGCAGAAAATGGAGTGACGGTAGATTATCAAACTAGTTCAAGACAAATTGGCGGAAGAGAGAATGTAACCGAACGTCCTGCCATGTCTGCGCTAAAGTATTATACGTTTGCGATGGCCGTAATGTTTGCACTTTATATCGCGTCAACGATCGCAACAAAAGCTTTTAATGAAAATACTAGACATACGTTTAGCCGAATTATATTAGCAGGTAGAAGTCCTATACTGTACTTATCTGGAAAAGGGTTATCGAGTGCTATTCTAGTCATAATTCAGCTTTCTATATTAATTATGATATCAGTGTTTGTATATCAATCTTTTAAATTTATATCGATCGTGGATGCATTAGGAATTGGATTGATTACTTTTGTTTTTGCAATTAGCATCGGGGCAATTGCAGTCTTATTGACGTCCATTGTAATGAGAGCAAACAGTTTATCTGTTGCGGGTTTTTTCGCAGGTGCTGGCGTAAGTGTATTTGCCTTTTTAGGTGGAAGTTTCGTACCAAAAACGCAACTTCCTGACATAATAAACTCATTAGGTAATTGGACGCCAAACGGTCTTGCATTAACTGCTTATTTACAATGGTCCCAGGGGTTAGGATTCGAATACATTGCAACACCATTGATCAAAATTCTAGTTATGTCTTTAGTGATAACAATTATAAGTATTGTGATTTATCCAAGAAAGAGGGTGGTTTAGGTGAGAGCAATTTTTAAACTACAATGGCAACGGCTAAAAAGAGAACCACTTCTCACTGGATCAATGATATTAATGACGATCGTATTTGTTATGGTCATGGGTGGGTTTAATGCAACAGGGCAAATAACTGTACCGGTGTTTTTTCAAGGTGACATCGAAAATAAAGAGCATTGGATCGATGAATTAAATGAATCGACGGATACCTTTAAATTTGTCCAAAAAGATGAAGAATTAGCTTTAGAAGGAGTGGCTCTCGGTGAATATAACTACGCAGTGAGGCTCATGAAAGACGATTACCGTATTTTAATGATGGCAGAGAATAACCAAATGTACTCTCTTGATCAAGTATTTTATCAATACATGTCTAGTAAAAATTTACTGAGTGAAGCGGCAATACAGGTTGAGGATCCTAAAGCTTTTGTAGAACAGGTAAACGAATCTTTGACTGAACCGACTTTAACAGTCAATAGAGTCATTGAGGGTGAAGAGGATTCTAGTGGTTATAATCAGCAACTGCAAACATTATTTGGAATGACTCTGTTCTTCTCTTTATATACCATCATGTTTAGCTTAGGTAAAATCGCCCTTGAGAAGCAAACAGGTACAATGAATCGTATCATTTTGTCACCTATTAAAAAGTGGCAAGTGTATTTAGGCTATATGAGTTTTTCTTATTTGTTAGGTTTTGTTCAGATTGTCTCAGTCATACTTTTGTTTAAGTATTTATTTGGGTTTGAAGTGGGAGATCAAATGCAAGCGGTATTATTGACGGTTGCTTGCTTTGTCTTTGCGATCGTAGCGTTATCTATGTTAGTACTTGGTTTGGTTAAAAATTATCAACAATTAAACGCAGTCATACCGATTGTGTCAGTAAGTATGGCAATGATTGGTGGTGCATTTTGGCCACTTGAAATTGTAAGTAATCGCTTTATTTTAGCTATCGCAAAAATAGACCCTATCGCTTATGCCATGGAGGCCCTTCAATCCGTAACGATGTTCGGTCAAGAAATATCGAATATATATGATTCTCTTGCTATTTTAGTTTTCATCGGAGTCTTATGTATCGGGGTGGGCATCAATTTAATGGAGAGAAGGTCTTAGGTTATGAAAAAGCACGCAGGCTATGACATTCTATTTTATCTGGTAATCCCGTTAATTATATGGAATTATGGTAGAGATCTAATGGGAGACTATTACGCTATTTTATTATCTACTTTTCCAGGTTTTCTTTACACTGTCTATCGATTCATTGAGCAAAGGCAAATTAATATTACTGGAATGTTTGTAATAACTACTTTATTGATCTCAACTATGGTGGATATTTTATCTCCAGATGCTAAGGCAATGCTTTGGAATCAAGTCTATCTTGGATATGCTTTTGCGGGAGTGTTCCTTTTTTCTATGCTTATTAAGAAACCATTAGCATTGTATTTAGCAGTTGATTTTGCTTATTTACAAGGCTATGAGCGAAAAAATAGTTTAAATCTGTTTAAGAAAAAAGAAATTTTTAAATTATACCAACTCTTGACGGCATTGTTTGTCATTCGTGGTATTTTTCAAAGTTACTTTAAATCTTGGTTGTTACAAGCATATGGTGTAGATGGTTATGGTCAAATGTTAATTTATCTTAAATTGTCCGGCTGGATATTCGGTGGATTAATTGTTGCTGGATTTTTTTATACGGGTCATAAGATTAATCTATATGTAAAGCAGCATATTCAAATGGGCAAAGGCAAGGAAGCTTAAGTATTAGATATTAAAAAGGCACCCACTTTTTTGAGTAGGTGCCTTTTTCTGCTTTTGATTTATTTTGCTTGTAACCTAGCGATACGATCATCTAAATCAGGGTGTGAAGAGAATAGATTCATTTTTGTTTTGTTGTTAATTTTTAATGTTTGTACAGCATTGTCATCGTGGTGAGGATCGCGTACTCGGTTAACCTGCTGTTTTAGTGCTTCAAGCGCATGAATCATCTTATCTTTACCCGCTAGATCTGCACCACCACGGTCTGCGTGATACTCACGATAACGTGAATAAGCGAAGACAACCATCGATCCTAAAATTGAAAATAGAATTTGGAAAATGATGATGGCTGCAAAATGTACAACAAACTTCATTTCTTCTCTAACAAAACTTGATACAATGCTTGCTACTACGCGTGATAGGAATACTACGAATGTGTTCACAACGCCTTGTAGTAATGTCATGGTGACCATATCACCATTAGCTACGTGAGCCACTTCGTGAGCTAAGACGCCCTCTACAGCATCATCATCCATTGATTCTAGTAATCCTGAAGAAACCGCAACGAGTGAGCGCTTCTTAGAAGGGCCTGTTGCAAAAGCATTCACTTCACGTGAACGGTAAATCCCAACTTCTGGCATGTGCATAAGACCTGCTGCACGAGATAGACGATGCACACGGTCAACGAGTTCTTTTTCTTGAGCTGACATTGATTTTCCAGGATCTATAACGCGAACACCCATCATTTTCTTAGCCATCCAGCGTGACATAGCTAATGAAATGAAAGCGCCAGCGAAACCTACCACAATACTAAAGACACCTAAAGATACAAAATTAATACCGCCGACTCCATTGATTCCGCCGATATTACCTAAGTCAAAAAATGAGGTTAAAACGGACCAAACAATAACTATTGTGGCCATGACTAGAATGTTCGTTAATAAAAAGTAAAATATACGTTTACCCAATCTATTGTCCCCCTGCTTGTTTGATATAATTTTCAGTCAATATTATATCATGAAACCTTCTAATATAAAATGAATTCACTGTGACATTGTAACGGGTCAACCTTATGTAGGCATATGTTATAAAAACTATACTCAAAAGGAGGAGACATATGTACCCGTTTAATCGACACATGTATCAGCCACAACCAATGCTCCCATTCTTTGATGGACGCCAGCAAGTTATACAAGGTCAAGCGACTTGGACAGAGGGAGGACAAGTCACGCAGTGTAATATACCCTGGTCTGATAATGAATATCAAACAGTTGCTGTTAGCCCGAGATCTGGTTTTCAGTGTGGTCAAAGTTTAAAAGTAAGAAACCCTCAAAATACTCGAGAGGTAATCGTTGAGGTAGTGGATTCTGTTCCAAATAATCCGCCAAATAGAATCAACCTTCATAAGAGAGCATTTGAAGCATTAGGGGTTGATCCTGATGTTGGAGTGTTAAATGTTGAAATTATCCCTTCACCTGAACTAGAAGAAGAGAAGTTCGGAAAATACCTAATAGAGCTTGTTCAAGTTGGCTATCCTGGGTATCAAGTTACCAATTATAACTTTGAAGGAAGTGAGGAAGTATCCTCAAATAGAACTCGAGAGGCGTACCTTTATACATTGGTATCACCACGTGAGACCATCAAAGTAAGAGGGTCTGTCGTTTATAATCCAAACACTAACCGAGTTATTTCATTTGATTTGAGTGAAGTTGAACAATAACTATCAACCGCAGTTAAGGCTGCGGTTTTGTTTTAGTAAATACTGGAATAAAATGATATAATATTCTGACAGGGAGTGATGGGATGAAGAGAGCATTAGTCGTTGGTGGCTCCGGCATGTTAGCGGGTGTAAGTCATTGGTTAGTCGAACAAGGCTATGAAATTTATGTAGTAGGAAGGTCAAAGCGTAAGATGGCCAAGCTAATGAGTCGTGAAGGGAAACTTCATCCGCTGTATGTTGATTACCGTCATCTAGTAGAGTTTAAACAAAATATCAAACAAACGTTTGATTGGGATCTCATCATTGCTTGGATTCATCGCGTCCCAGAAAACCCAATGGAAACGTTACTAGAATCTATACAAGAACAGGAAACGAACTGCCACCTTTATCATGTATTAGGAAGCAGCTCGGATCTAAACGAAATGAGAGAGACGCTGGAAATCCCTAAACATTGTTATTACCATCAAGTTAAACTTGGTTTTAAAGTAGATCATAACCAATCTAGGTGGCTGACGAATAGTGAAATTTCAGACGGGGTTATTGAAGCGATAAAATCAGGCCAGTCGACTTATATTGTTGGACAATTAGAGCCTTGGGGTCAAAGACCTTAAGAGTGGGGGAAGAAGAAGTGAAACGTGTTATGTTAATCGGGTCACCTGGGTCTGGTAAATCAACTATGTCGAGAGAACTTGCGGAAATTTTAAAACTAGATTTGTATCATTTAGATAATCTCTTCTGGAGTCCAGGGTGGGTGATGGCTTCGCGAGAAAAACAGATCGAAATAACGAAAGAACTGATTAAGCAAGATAAATGGATTATTGATGGAAATTATAACGGAACAATCGACCTTAGACTAGAGAGAGCGGATTTCGTTGTTTTCTTTGATTTACCAAGAAGAGTCTGTATGTACCGGATCTTTAAACGTATGATTCAGTACCGGGGACAAAGACGGCCTGACCTCAATGCTGGGACTGAGCGGTTTAGTTGGGAGTTTATAAAATACGTGTGGGATTTTAGGAAGTCCAAACAACCTGGTGTCTATAAACATCTAAGAAACTATCCAACTAAAACCGTTGTGATTATTAGAACTAGACGAGAAGCTGATGAGTTCCTTAAACAAATTCGGCGTGACAAACATCACTATAAAGTTGGATAGAAAGAGGTGAGTGCATGGTAAAGGTTGATATACATAAAGCGGGTTATGATCAAGGAGAACCGGTGATCCGCCAAGTACATTTTCAAATAAATCAAGGTGAACTTGTTGGTCTGATTGGTCCGAACGGCGCTGGAAAAAGCACGACCATTAAAGCCTTGTTAGGTACCATTGGATTTGTAGAAGGCCAAGTACAATTTAATGATACATATGCATACATACCAGAACAGCCCGTGTACTATGACGAATTGACGTTGTGGGAACACATACAATTTACTGCTTCGATTTGCGAGTTATCTGAGGAAGAAATGAATCGCCGTGTTAAACCACTGCTTAATATCTTTAGATTAAAAAATGTCGTACATCAATATCCGACATCATTCTCTAAAGGTATGCAGCAGAAACTGATGATTGTCTTAGCGTTTTTAACGAAACCTTCTTTATACATCATCGATGAACCGTTTATTGGCCTTGACCCGAAAGCGATGAAAGATTTTTTACGTTTATTAGATCAAGAACGGCAAGAAGGGGCTGCAGTATTAATGTCAACTCACATGTTAGATACGGCAGAAAGAATTTGTGACAGGTTCGTATTGATGATGAACGGAGAAGTGATTATACAAGGTACACTCGAAGACATCTTAAATGCTGCAGGGACTAGACATGCCACTTTATTAGATTCATTTGAAGTACTTATGGAGCGTACAGTAAAATGAAGGGTTTACAACTATTTAGAAACAAGCTGAGTCAGCACTTTAGGTTTTACAAACGAATAAAGAGGTTAACGATTGATTGGACAGTTTGGATTTATGTATTCATACCTTTTGCTCTTATGGGAGCAAGCTTTTACGCTGATTTATGGCTCCAAATTCCAGGGTGGCCGAATTATGTAACGGTTGATACTCTTATATTGATTATTATTTTAGTTATACTTGCGGGTTCTCATTATGCTTTTTTACATCATGCGGACCTTTTGTATTTGTGGCAAAAAACGAATCTTATTAAGTCACTGAACCAGTTTAAAATGCTCTTTATAACATTTAAAATGCTTATTAAAGTAAGTTTGTTGATGGCTGTTCTTTCGCCAATTATAATGCAGTATTTAAATTTAGGGATGAATGAGTTCTGGTCGTTAAGTTTTTTAATCTATATCTGGTCATTGTCCGTTAGCCTAATCAAGCGTGTGTTAAATGTGCAATTATCTAAATGGTCGTTTCGGCTAAGCATAGCTCTATTGGTTTCTTTATCTTATGGCTATTTCTGGTTTGTCTTAAACGGCTTTTCATATTGGGCTGCATATGGGTTAGCAATTGGGATCTTAATCTTGGTGATAAGAAAAGTTTTCAAGAAAAGCAAACATTTTGAACGTGAAATTGAACTAGATAGAGAACTGAGAAATAAAGTTTTACAGCTGATTCTAATGCAAAGCGCCCACATTGGAGCACCAGACTGGATGGTTCAGTCAAAAGCTCGTTCGTCAAAAAAACCTTGGATTTTTAGGAAGTCTCAAAAATTATTCACAGGTTATACACCGGAAATAGGTTATCAAGAACTCATTATAAAAACTATGTTAAGAAGGAGAAATTGGATCCTACTATATGTACAACTCACTTTAGGAGGGGTAATTCTTATAGTTTTATTTCCGGGATGGTACAAGTTAATTATATATTTTGCTCTTATTTATTTTTTAGGGCAGTTATTAAAATCATTTTGGAACCAGATTATCACAGATCCATTCCTAGAATTGTTTAGATGGCAGCAAGTCAATTTAACAAACTTATCAAGAGTGATTTTGATGAGATTTATTCTGCCTAGTGCAATGGTACTAAGTGGTGTTACAGGGTTTGTTTTTTTCTCTATAACCGGAATGATGTTAATGTTGATATTTGGTTGGATGATCTCACACTTTCTTGCCCATTTTCTTAGCCGAAGCGTTATAATGTAGGTATAGATATCTAAAGTTGTTGGAGGTTTGTATGGATATAGTTATATGGATATTGATTATAGCCTTTTTCGTATTAAGTTTTGTAGGAATATTATTTCCTATCATTCCATCTGTATTAGTGTTGTGGCTTGGTTTCTTAGCGTACCATTTCTTTATAGATAACGCGGAACTTGGTTGGGTCTTCTATTCGATTATGGTTATCTTCACCATTATTTTAATTGGTGCGGATGTGATTGCCAACAGTTACTTTGTTAAAAAATATGGTGGTTCTAAACGAGGTGAACAAGTTGCTGCTGTAGCTGTTATTGTTGGCTCATTTATTGTACCTCCATTCGGAATTCTAGTCGTACCATTTGTTGCAGTTTTAGTTACAGAACTTATCCAAAAGCGTTCGACAAAAGAGGCTTTTCGAGCATCAGTCGGTTCGTTTATCGGATTTTTAAGTGGCTCACTAGCAAAAGTTGTGATCCAACTGATTATGATCATTTGGTTTTTTGTCACCATTGCATTTTAGTATCTAAAAAAAGGGTATGGTATGGATAAGAGGTGACAAAGATGAACGCTTATCAAATCATATCGTTTATACTCATTGGAACAATCATTTTTGCAATAGATAAAAAGAAAGAATACATCCCTGTTCCAGTTTTATTATTAATAGTTGGAATCGGATTATCATTTATTCCTTTTTATCACGATGTCGTACTAACTGAAAAAATGATTTTACATTGGTTTTTACCCGCTTTATTGTTCGTCTCTGCTTATGAATTTCCTCTTAAAGATTTTAAAAAGTATTATCCAGCTTTTATTACTTTAAGTACTATTGGTATGTTGTTTGTGGCATTTCTGTTTGCTGGATTGATTTATTTCACTTTAGGATCTGCATTATCATTAAGTTTTCTAGCAGCTTTAGTCATTGCAGCAATTCTTACCCCAACGGATCCCGTTTCAGTAGTTAATATATTAAAAAAGTCAACCAATAAAGATGATCTAGCAGATGTGGTTGAAGGAGAGTCATTGTTTAATGACGGGACAAGTGTCGTCTTATTTACGGTTGTAGCTGGTATTTATTCGAATCAAAAAGGATTTCACATCCTCTCTTTCTTTCAAGAATTTCTGCTAGTTTCGCTAGGTGGCATTTTAACTGGACTAATATTTGGTTATATTTTTAGTAAGATTATTTTTTGGCTTAATCACCGAGAGTATCAAGTAATGGTGAGTTTGATCCTAGCTTATGGAGGTTTTCTAACGGCAGAACATTTTGGAGTATCGGGTGTTCTTGCTACAGTAACTGCAGGATTAATGTTATCTTTTGAGTTAGAGAAACAAAATAGAGAGCAAACGAGAAATTATTTAAGAGGTTTTTGGGAAAACATAAACCCAGTCGTGTTATCCATACTATTCATAGTAATGGGGTTAGAAGTGCAGAAATTAATTCAGCTCAGCGAATGGTGGGCGATGCTAGTCATCTTCGTTCTATCACTTATATCTAGGGAAATCATCTTACTAATTAGTTATAAAACCATACCAAACTTAAGAGAACGATTTAAATTTACTGATGTACACATTATGACTTGGGCTGGAATTAAAGGTACGATGTCAGTTGCTTTACTTCTGATGTTTAAAGATCAATACGCAAACCAAGCTGATATGATTATCTCACTCGCAATAGGTGCCATAATTATTTCAATGGTTGTTCAGAGTTTATCGATTTATCCTTTATCAAAAAGGAGTTAAATGATATATGAAACCTTTATATAAGAGGTTTCGTCTTAATAGTAAAACCATTAAAGGGTGTTCGCTATGAAAAAAGCTTTATGTTTAATTGTTTTATTTTCTTTATGGATGCTGGCTGCTTGTTCTGATGATCAAGAAGGAGCACCTGTTGAAGATCAATTAGTCGGTACATGGAACGGGGCGATCGAAGTAGAGGAGCAGCCTCTTAATATCATTATCGAATTTGACCATAAAGAAAAATTTACTGGTAATATCAGTATTCCTATACAAAATTTAAATGAATTTTCTTTAACCCACTTGAAATTTGACGGAGAGAACATTTCATTTGAGGTGCCACTCCCGAATCAAGAGGTCAAGTTTGAAGGCGTTTTAGAAAATGAGGATTTGATCGAAGGGACGTTTACGCAAGAAGGACAGGAATTCCCTTTTCATTTAGAAAGAGGTCAATTGGCTGGGCAAACAGGCGAGCGTTCAGAACCTGAAGATTTATTGTCAGTTGAAACTGAACATGGCGAATTAAAAGGCGAACTGTTAACGCCAGAAGGTGAAGGGCCTTACCCTGTTGCTTTAATTATCCCTGGTTCAGGTCCAACTAGTCGCGATGGTAATTCAAAGGGTATCCCAGGTAAAAATAATAGCTTGAAATTAGTAGCTGAATCGCTTGCAGAAAATGGAATAGCATCGATTCGTTATAGTAAGCGTGGTGTTCGGGAAAATGAAGAGGCGGTCATACCTGAAAGCGAATTACGCTTCAAAGATTTCGTAAATGATGCGAAAGCTTGGCTTAATATGATGCACGGTGATGAACGTTTTTCTGAGGTTAGTGTAATTGGGCACAGTCAAGGTTCGTTAGTTGGTATGTTAGCGGCTCAAGAAGCGGGAGCTGATTATTTTGTTTCCGTTGCAGGAGCTGGCAAACCGATTGGTGAAGTGATTTTGGATCAGATTGAAGGTCAGGTAAGTGAAAAACAATTAAACGAATCTAAAAACGTTTTGAATAAACTTGAGCAAGGAAAGACGGTTGAAGATGTCAGTCCTAAATTATACAGTTTGTTTGCACCGGAGCTGCAACCATTTCTAATATCATGGATGAACTACGACCCTGCTGAGGAGATAAAAAAGTTAAACATGCCAGTGTTAATTGTTCAGGGCACACATGATGTTCAAATATCAGTAGAAAATGCTGATCGATTAGCTAATGCTAATCTAGATGCTGAAGAGTTGGTAATTGAAGAGATGAATCACGTTCTTAAAGAAGCACCTGAAGATCGTTCTAGTAACATGAGTACGTATGCTAACCCTGACTTACCATTAGCTGAAGGGTTAATGGATGGGATTCTAAATTTCTTAAAAAAAGATAAGTAAATGAGGTTGGAGTTTCCCAACCTCATTTTTACGTTAATAAGTCCTTTAACACTTGAGCGTGGTTGTATTTTTCCTCTTTTGTTGCATATAGAAGAGTAACCTTTCCATTAGATGTCCAATCCTTTAATTGATTAAATGCTTCATTTTGTTCTTCATTTTTTTTGAGTTCTTCTTTATATTTCTTTTTAAACTCTTTAAACTTATCTGGATCATGATTAAACCACTTTCTTAAATCGGAAGTGGGCGCGACTTCTTTTAGCCATTCATCTAATTGAGCCTTCTCTTTTGATACACCTCTTGGCCACACGCGATCAATTAACACACGCTTTCCATCATTTTTATAAGCTTCATTGTAAATTCTTTTTAAATTAACTGTCATAAGAATCACCTCTCTATTTAACTATGACCGAAATCAGTCTATATTAAACTAAATCTATCGAGTCTTGCGAGTATGGTTTTAATTTACGAAAAATTAATAATAGAGTGACACAATTGAGTCAATGTACCTATTAATTCTATGATATATTGTATTTGGAACATACATAAAGGGAGGAATAATGATGAAAAAGTTCGTTATGATTCTATTATCTTTGTCTTTACTAGTACCTTCGTTTAGTAGCTTAACTGCTGTTGAACAAGATTTAGTTGACGTACAGTTACTAGGAGTAAATGATTGGCACGGTCAGATCGATTACGAAGATTCCTTTGCGGATTTTGATGGGGATGGAGAAAACGACCCGGCTGGACGTGCAGATTATCTAGCTGCTTATTTAAAAGAACGTGAAGCAACAAACCCAGATAATACGCTAATGGTTCATTCCGGTGATATGATTGGCGGAAGTCCATTAATTTCAGCGTCATTCCAAGATGAACCAACTGTAGAAATCATGGAAGAAATGGGTATGGATGTAGGTACATTAGGCAACCATGAATTTGATGAAGGTGTCGATGAGCTTCTTCGTATGATTAATGGCGGAGAACATCCAAACGGTACGGAAGGCTATGACGGTATGAATTTCCCTGTTGTAGCAGCAAATGTTCAATATAAAGATACTGAAGAGTTGATTGTTGACCCTTATGTAGTTAAAGAAGTTGAAGGTCAGAAAATTGGGTTTATTGGAGTTGTGACTACAGAAACTCCAAATATGGTAATTAAAGAAGGAAACGAAAATGTAGAGTTTACAGATGAAGCAGAAGCGATTAATAAATATGTTCCAGAATTAAAAGAACAAGGTGTTAAGTCAATAGTCGTTCTTGCACATAATCCTGCTTTCCAAGAAGGGGATGCTATTACTGGAGATGCTGCTAACATTGCGAACAGTGTTGATGATGAAGTTGACGTGATTTTTGCAGCTCACAACCACGTTTATAACAATGGATTAGTAGACGGTAAATTAATCGTTCAAGCTTATTCTTATGGAACAGCATTTTCAGACGTTGATTTAAAAATTGATCCTGCAACTGGTGACATTGTTGAGAAAACAGCTGAGGTAGTAACCGTTGCTCAACATGGTATGGAGCCAGATCCTGCTGTTGCGTCAATCTTAGATAAATATGAAACACTTGTTGATGATATTAAAAATGAAGTTATCGGAGATGCAGCGGTACCTTTAGAAGGCGGTTATGCTGCACGCGGAGAACAAGGCGATAATCCGTTAGGTAACTTAATTGCTGATGGCATGAAGTGGGCAATGGATGCTGATATGGCTATGATGAATGGTGGCGGCATTCGTGCTGACATTGACGAAGGTCCGATTACGTACGGTGAAGTCTTTACAGTTCAGCCATTTGGAAACACTTTAGTCAAAGCTGAACTTACGGGAGAGTCCATTATTGATGTGTTAAATAATCAATTAAGCGAGCCGTATGGTCCAGATTATAGTGTAGCTGGATTCAGCTATACATGGAACTATGATGAGATGGAAGTAATTGATGTGTTCCTTCCAGATGGATCTGAAATTGACCCTAACGAAGTATACACAGTTGTAGTTAATAATTACATGTTCGGTGACCCTGATAGTAATATTGAAAACTTAGCGTTAAGCTCAGAAGTTGGTCCAACTGATTTAGATGCTACTGTTGACTATATTAAATCATTTGATGAACCAATTGAATATTATGCAGAAGGACGTATTCAAGAAGTAGAACTTGTTACACCGCTAACTGACAACCCTAACGCTTCTGATCGAGCTAAAGAAAGACTTAAAGAACTTGCTAAAGACGGTAAGTTCAAAAATGGAAACCATTAAGAATATAAACTGCTGGCCTTAGCCAGCAGTTTTATTTATGTAATAATCTTCTCCAATAGGGTTAAACTAAAATTAAAAGAAAATTTTGTAAAATTTTTGTCGAAATACTTTTAATCTTTCAGAAAAGTGGTATAGTAAAATATAAATATCGTTATATTTTATAGCGATATTAAAAAATGGTAGTGGGGGCACCTACATGGCTCATCTGATTAATGTCCAACATTTCTTGAAAGAACAAAGTAGAATTATAGAGATGCTAGCGGCAGATCATCTGCCACTATGCAAAATATTAGAGAGATTAACCGAGACGATAGCAGTAGTTCTTCCAGATGTTCGTGCGACTATCACTGAATATAATGGAAAACTACATAGTCTGGAGAACCCTATTGGCCCTCGGTTTTCAAGGGCGTATTTAGAAAATATGGACGGCTTAAAGGTTGGACCAAAATCAGGATCATGTGGGACCTCCGCATACATAAATGATTTAGTAGTCGTAGAGGATGCTAAAGTTGATTCGTTATGGGAGAATCATAGGGAAGTTGCTGTTAAATATGATATTAAAGGATGCTGGTCGATTCCGATTGTATCTTCGAGTGGGGAATTATACGGAACTTTAGCTTTCTATCCGAATGAAAATCGAAAGCCAACTGAAGAAGAAAAACAAATTTTTGATCAGTTCAGTCACTTAGCAGCCGTTATTATAGATAAGAAGCAATCGCAAGAAGCACTACAATTAGCTAATCGAGTGATTGAAAATAGTCCGGCTATCATTTTCAGATGGAAAGCAGATAAAGGATGGCCGATTGACTATGTATCAAATAATGTAGAGCAATTTGGTTATTCACCAGAGAAATTCTTAAAAGAACAAATAGATTTTTCTCTAATCGTACACCCTAACGATCTACCAAGAGTAGAGGCTGAGGTAGAAGATTACTTGAGTAGAGGTGTCTATAAATATAAACAAGAGTACCGGCTAATTACATCCGATGGGCGAGTTCGCTGGATTGATGATCGGACGACCGTGACAAGAGGAAGAAATGGTGACATCTTATATATCGAAGGCGTATTAATAGATATTACTGAACGTAAAGAAGCGGAACAAAAAGTTTTCTATCTAGCCAATAATGATCCGCTAACAGGTATTCCAAACCGTAGACACTTTAAACAAACACTAGCTAGAGAAATAGATCGTCACAAAGAAACAAATGAGAAGCTTGCTGTATTATATTTGGACTGTGATAATTTTAAACAAATCAATGACGACTTAGGACATGATGCAGGTGATGATTTCCTTTTGCATTTAGCTAGACGTCTTCGCAATTGCTTAAGAGAAGAAGATATGATCGCGAGAATAGGCGGAGATGAATTTAATGTACTCTTAACAGGTGTTAAAAGTGAGGAAGACGTTATTAAAGTTGCAGAACGACTAGACCATGCTTCATCTAAGCCGTGGGAGATTAGAGGTAAAATCTATCACGTAACGTTAAGTATTGGTGTCGCGATGGCACCTGATGACGGAGAAGAAGTGGATGATTTAATAAGAAAAGCAGACCGTGCTTTATATAAAGCAAAAGCGTCGGGGAAAAACCGACTAATGTGGTATGTTCCAAAGATGAGCATTTAAAAATGCTGCTGTTATTCGGCAGCATTTTTTCTATATGGTTAAGGAGGGATTTGTAATGACTGTAATTGGATTTGTTAGACATGGAATTACTGATTGGAATATTGCTAGGAAAGCACAAGGAAGCTCGGATATTCCATTGAACGATAAGGGTTTGGAAGATGCGGAAAAGCTTGCTGAACGCTTGAAAGACGAAAAGTGGTCAGTTGTTTATTCTAGTGATTTAAAGCGAGCACATAAAACAGCAGAAATAATAGCTACGAAATTAGAAGTTCCTGTAATAACAGATGAAAGAATTAGAGAAGCCTATGGTGGACAAATCGAAGGGACGACTAAAGCTGAGCGAATTGAACGTTGGGGTGAGAAGTGGTATGAAGAAGATTTAGGAATTGAAAATAACAAAAGTGTGGTCGAGCGAGGGCTGGCTTTTATAAATGAAATAGTAGACCAACATCCTGAAAAGCACATTTTAGTTATCTCACATGGTTCTTTTCTGAGACAATTATTAGCGGAATTAGTTGAACCAGTTAGTCAAAATAATCGGTTGAATAATACTTCTTTAACTAAGTTGCACTATGATGGACAAAAGTGGGAAATCTCATTATTTAATTGCACGAAGCATCTTAATTAATTACCAATAAATAAATGATTGTGTTAAAATGAGAAAAGTGAGAATTATAAGATTTTGGGGGATTGTGATGAAAGTTGCCGCTAAGAGTAGCTTAGTTGTTGGAATATTGGCGATCATCTTAGGGATTGGCTTATTGTTAGTTGATTTTCCCGAAACAAACGGATTACAAGATGCGCTTAATTATATACTCTTTGAGTCATCTGCAAGAGTTCTTTGGATCATAGGCTTAATAGGTCTAGTAATCGGTTATTTGTTAAATAAAAAAGTAAAAAAACGAAATCGTATTTTTTATTAAAAACCTTCCACAGAGCTTAAATGCTCAGCGGAAGGTTTTTGTTAATCGATAATAAAATCATTTGGGTTTGATTAAACCTTATCTATGATGGGGTCCTGGAACTTTAACAGACTCCACAATGGTTCTTTTAAATGGATAACCTTTTTCTGTGACGCCTTCAATATCAATTGTCACGTTATAAGTAGTGTTTGGTTTACCTAATTGGATGTTTTGAGAATGGTTAGATTGATTAGTGAATTTCTTTGTATTGGCAGGGTTCTTAGACTCGGTAACAGTGTAGGTTGTGTGTTTAATCTTGTTTTGGCTTTGCATTTGGTAGGTCAGATTTAAGTCACCATTTTGTTTAATGTGTTTGTTAAGATTAAATGGTCGTTTCGTGCGATAATCGTTCATTAATAGGTAGGAGTCGGGAGTGTGAGAATTAATTTTAAGAGTCCATTCCCCAGGTGTAGGACGTTTAATTGATGCCATGTGACTAATGGCATTTTTAAAGACACCGTCGTCAATGCTAGTAGATTTAAATAATGCAGGATGTTCTTTACCATTAGGGTCGACTAGCTTCATAGACTTAGGTTGTTTTGAAGTCATGAGATTAATGTTAAGTTCTGAAACATCATCTTCAACTGCCATCGAGATGCCATCTTGACCTTCTTTAAGTTCCCCGCCGTGAATCCATTGATTTGATTTGAGGTTCTTTTTCTTACCTTTAGGCTGTTTTTGGGATGTGAAATTTTGTTGATCTGCTAAATAGTCATCAAAGACTGGGAAGGTGATACCAGTACGAATTGAAGAGTGATCCCAATCGCCAACAGCTACTTCTGTACCGCCAGGAAGTCTGCTGCTATCAACGGTTACGACACCATCATTAGATCCGTAAGATGATAGATACATACCTCCGTACCAAGTTGAAGAGAATGCGGAACCCCATGAAGTACCGGCTAATGTATAGTAGTCGTTATAATAAGCGAGTGGTTGTGGGTCAGTTTGCTGACGATAAGCTTCCATTTCAGCCATTTGCATCGAGTAAGTGCCGTCTCCTTTAGCTCCAATTAAATCGGCAAGCCAGCTTGCCCAAGAGCTGTAGGCAAGATCAGCTAATTGTGACCCGTGATGTGGGCTTGAAAGAGTAATAACGTTGTCGACATATTGATGAGCACCATAATAAGTGAGAGCAGTCTGGGAGTCAACGCCGCCTTTGCTGTGAGCGACGATGGTAATAGGTTTGCCATTAAAGTGGTTTGAGATCTCAATGATTTTTTCAGCTAATAATTGACCATTATCCCACATGTCTTCGTTGTACCCACCTGCATCATGAAGTTGAAGAAACGTGGTTTGATAACCGGCATCGTAAGCGGTTTGGTACATGTCATTATCTTCCCACCAAATTTGCGCCGTACTATTTAATCCGTGTACAAAGAGAAGAATAGGCTTGCTAGGGTCCAGGTTGGATGGTGTGGAACCGATATACCATTCACCTGGCGTTTCATCATTTCCATTACTGGCTTTACCCATGATGGAGATGCCATCATCTTGTGGTGCAACTAACTTGGGATCCTCAAGCTTCTGTGTATCCGCATTAGTGAAAACGCTTCCAAAAATCAATACAAGAAACAGAGTGACGAGTGAAATTTTCTTATACATAAATACCTCCTAAAAATTTAGTTACTCTAATTATCTATCATATAGGTATGTCATTATTAGGGGCTAAAGAAGTGTTTTTAGGTAGGTAAAAAGTACTTGTCGGGGATAGGAGATATTTCTATAATTTTGTTTAGACTGATAAAAAGGAGTGAACATGTTGATTTGTAAAGACCATGATCCACCTGTTAGACTTTGGTCTCTTGAAGCACTAAGTAGGAGAGTTCATCCAAGTTTAGATGTCACACCGGACATTGAAGACGCGCTTCGCATAGTAAGGGTAGGAGATCGAGGTGAGAGATTATTAGACTATTATGTAGATATAATCTCTACATCAGATTTAAGTTGTTTCTTTGACTTACGACTTCCAAGAGAGAAAAATTTCTTCCAGATGGATACACTGTTAATAACTCCTAGATTTTTGATGATTGTTGAAGTGAAAAATATGTCTGGAGACATTTATTTCAAAAAAGAAACAAAGCAAATGTTACGAGTTTTAAATGGCACCATTGAGAAATTCCCCAACCCTGTCCTCCAAGTGTCACAACAAAAGCTTCAATTACAGCAATTCTTAAAGATAAACCATCTCCCCGAAATACCAATCTATACGTTAGTCGTATTTGTCAGCCGTAAAGGTATTCTTCACATTGAACCAAATGATCATTTCCATTTAAGAAACGTCATCACACTTCAAGAGTTTATTTTTAAATATCAAAAGCTTCACGAAATCTTAACTCATACTGTTTGGAAGGACACCGATCTGGCGTTAGCAAAAGAATTATTCCTCCGCGAACACACTTCGGAAAAAATTGATCTGATGGACCGTTTTGGGCTAACCAAGAATCAATTGTTAAAAGGTGTGCAATGTCCAAAATGTAATCGAATAGGGATGGAACGTGTCCATGGGAGGTGGTTTTGCCAATGTAAGGCTGAAAGTAAAGATGCTCATATAAATGGACTTCGTGATTATGCACTGTTGATTAACAATTGGATAAGTAATAAAGATGCCAGAGACTTTTTAAATATTGAAAATAGAGAAGTTACTAGGTATCTGTTAAGTCAGCTAAAAGTCCCTACTACAGGGAAAGGGAAAGGAGCAAAATATAACATAGGAGATTTAGTAATTTCCTCATAAAATCTAAAAATTCCTTATAAATTTATATTTTTCCTCATAAAAATAATTTTTTCCTTATATATTTATGAAATTCCTCATAAATCAAAAAAATCCTCATAAAAATGAGGTAAAGCTTTGAATAAAAAAACGGGAACCCAAACCTGGGTTCCGCTAACATTATAAGACATATTCAGCTAATACTGACTGTACTTTGTAGATATTAAGCTGTTTATTAAAAGTCTTCTCAAGAGGTGCTGAGCTGCCAGAAATCCAAATTTTGAGCTCTGCTTCTAAATCAAATGTTCCTGCTGTCTCAATCGAAAAGTGAGTGATGCTCTTATAAGGGATGGAGTGATACTCGGTTTTCTTACCAGTCATGCCTTGTTTGTCGATTAGAATCAAGCGCTTATTTGTGAAGACAAAGAGGTCACGAATTAATTTATAAGCATGTTCAACTTGTTCACTTGGTGCTAATAACTCCTCAAGCTCATCCTGAACCTTTTCTGTATCCATTTCAGATGCATTCCCCATCATTCCATCAAATAATCCCATACGTCATTCCTCCCATTGGTTATTACTTACATTTTAGTGAAATGATATAATAGAGTCAAAAACTTCAGGAGGTTACCTATGGATGTACGTGTGGAAAAGCGAGATCAAGTAACAATCGTTGGGTTAGAAATTAAAACTTATGGGATTATGAAAAAGAGCGAGCCGAACTCTATTCCAGGTCTGTGGGAAGAGTTTAGTGAGGTCGAAGATCAAATTCCTAATTTAGCTAATAATCATGAAAAATATGGATTAATCGAATTTCCTAAAGATTGGCAGTTAGGTAATCGTTTTTTATATACGGCAGGCATAGCCGTTACGAATACTGATGACATACCAGAAGGCATGGTCGTAAAAGAGATTCCTGAACAAGAATATGCGATCGTTCGATACCAAGGTATGACGAATGAGATAGGTAAGGGCTTTAATTATTTTTATAATGAATGGTTACCTCAATCGGATTATCAAAAATCTGGAGCATTTGAAATAGAATTTTACGGAGAAGATTTTAAAGGGGATGATCCAGAATCCGTATTAGAAGTTCATTTTCCTGTTACAAAGAAAGGTTAAAATTAAGGGAGGGGAGAGTATCTTAAAGAAAGTATTAAGCGTTTTATCCATCGTATTAGGTATGATTTTATTACTCTATTTAATGACAATTAATTATTATGAATTACAAGAAGCGGCACAAAGAGTTGAGGAGCGTACATATATTCTTCTCATGAGCATGACCTTATGTGCCTTTCTATTTGGCGTCCTAATGGAGTGGAACGGGTTAAGAAGCTTATTTAAGAGAAGGTTTAAGTTTAATTGGAAATTATTCGTCCCAACCTTGTTACTAATGGTGCTAGTATTTATTCCAAGATTATATTGGACAAAATGGTTTGGGATTACTGATAATTTTTTATTACAAGTCTTTTTATTAACTGAAACACAGGTTGTTCTATCAGTGTTGACAGGTACATTATTCATCCGATCTATTAGTGAAAAATAAAAGAGCCACCCCAGTCATTTTTATGACTTTTGGGACAGCCCATGGGTAAATTATGTTAACACGGGCACTTGAATTTCAGACAAGTGCTCTTTTTGGTTTGAAGTGATATAGCGGTCGATGATGGTGCGCTCAATCGCATCTCCATCGACTATAAGTTTGTTTTTATCTATTAAATGAAGCAATGGTTCATAATCTTTAGGATGTATTCGTTCTCGGTTTACCAAAAGTGTTGCATATTCTCGCTCAGGCATAATGGTTTCAAGTTCACAATCAATATCTTCATCCTCAAGCATTAGAAAAATAGAGTTGTAAACTTGTTTAGGCAACGTTTCAACCGAGCGTGAAACTCCAACGCCACCAATAAAAATAGAGGCGTTTAAACCGGAGCGCTTTTCAAGCTGTTTTAAGGAAAGTTCAAGCTCTGCATGGCTCCTAATTGGCTGTTTTAACTGAGCAATACGACGTTTGTGAACGGTTTGAACTTTGGGTTTCCCGCAATCATCATATTGGCAAAGTAATTCTCGCTGCCTATTATTTAAACGCTTTTTAGCCCGCTTAAGATGTTTAATCTCCTGCTCAACCCGTGCTTCTTGTCTAGCTAACATATCGTAAAACATTTGCCGGTCTCTCACATTAAATTGCTGCTTGATCTCCTTTAGAGTAATGCCTAATTCACGTAAATAATTAATCGTGTTTAAGTGTTCAAATTGTTCGATTGAGTAATAACGATAATTAGTGTTCGGGTCAACTTCAATTGGCTTAAAAAGATCGATGTCATCATAGTAACGTAACGTTTTGACAGGTATATTATGGAGTTTTGCCATTTCACCGATTGTAAATCGCTGGTCCATTATTGTCACTCCTATATTATTCAAACGATTGATTGATTTCTTTCACCATTTCCTTAACGGAAATTAACCCTCCACCTGATAAGTACCAGTAATTAGGATCTAAATATACAATTTGATTGTTTTGATATGCCTTTGTGTTTTTAACTAAATCATTTTCAATAGTCTCTTTAGCTGCAGGTTCATCATTAACTACAGCATCGCGGTCAATAACGTATAGGTAGTCAGGATCTTTTTCAACAATAAATTCGAATGAAATTTTCTGACCATGTGTCGCAACTTCAATTGTGTCATCCGCAGGCTTCACGCCAAATACATCATGCATAATTCCGAATCTTGACCCAGGGCCATATGCACTGACTTTCCCGCCTGTCGCTAATGTAATCAGTCCAGTTTTTTCGCTGTCTGTTGTTTTGGCTTGTAATTCTTCTACTAAACCATCTATTTCACTTACTTCTTTCTCGACTTGATCTTGTTTATCAAAAATTTTACCCATTAAATTCACGTTATGTTTAAACGAATCCATATAGTTCTCATAATCCAGTTCAATAAAAATCGTAGGGGCTATTTCTTTGAAATCTTCATATAGGTTCATTTGGCGTCCTGAGATGATGATTAAATCCGGATCCATTGCATGAATAGCTTCAAAATCTGGTTCTTTTAGTCCGCCTACATGTTCATACTCATCACTATCGTATTCTGAAAGATAAGATGGAAGGCTATCTTTAGGTACACCAGCGACATCAACATCTAATTGTTTGAGTGTATCAAGCATTCCGAAGTCAAAAACGACGACCTTCTGTGGGTTTTTAGGAACTTGAACCGTATCTAATGAATGTTCGACCTCCATTGTTTTGCCTTGTGCGGCCTTGCTTTCTTCACCGCCACAAGCGGCCATTAAAATTAACGATAATAAAGCAAAACCTAATAATAGTTTCTTCATATTAATCACCTCATATAATTTTTTATCCGAAATAGACACAAACTTTACAGCGGTCCAGCTGTTTAATCGGAATATCCATATCGTAAATTTCTTTTAAATTAACTTGGCTAATCACTTCATCAGTTGGTCCTTGTTTAACGATGGTGCCCTCTTTAAGTGCAACGATATAATCTGAATAAAATGAAGCAAAGTTAATATCATGAATGACAAGTACCACCGTTTTACCTAATTCATTTACTAAACGGCGTAGCACCTTCATGATCTGGACAGAATGCTTCATATCCAAATTATTTAATGGTTCATCAAGTAAAATGTACTCTGTGTCTTGTGCGATAACCATCGAAATAAATGCACGTTGACGCTGTCCGCCACTTAGTTCATCTAAAAATTGATCCTGTAGGTCTTCAAGCTCCATAAAAGAAATCGCTTCATCAACATGCTTCCAATCATCCTCGGTCAAACGTCCTTGGGAATATGGGAAACGGCCGAATGACACAAGCTCACGGACTGTGAGCCGTACATTTAAATGATTGGATTGTTTTAAAATGGCTACTTTTTTGGAAAGGTCATTGTTCTTCCATTTTTTAAGTTCTTTACCGTCGACGTAAACTTCTCCGAGGTCTTGCTTGATCATCCGGCTTACGGCCGATAGTAATGTACTTTTACCGGCACCATTTGGACCAATAAATGATGTGATTTTCCCTTTTTTAACCTCGACATTAACATTGTTGACAACAGTTTTTTGACCGTATTTTTTAGATAAGTTTTTAATCGCAATCATGCTCGACTCTCCTTTAATAAGAGATAAATGAAGTAAACCCCACCAATAAAGTTAATGATGACACTGATTGTGGTTGAAAAAGTGAATACTCGTTCCACAATTAATTGTCCTAAGATTAATGCAACGATACTAATGAGAATTCCACCAACAATCAATACGCTGTGCTGGTATGTTTTCAAAAACTGATAGGCTACATTGGCAACCAGCAACCCTAAAAATGTGATGGGTCCAACTAAGACAGTAGAAATTGATATAAGTATGGCAATTATAATGAACAATTGTTTGACAACGCCGTTATAGTTAACACCTAAATTAATGGCGTGTTCTCTTCCAAGTGACAATACATCAAGATATTTTGCGAACCGTATAAAGTACAGCGTTGTCACAAGCATTAGAATGACCGAAATGATAAAAAGCTCTTCATTGACATTATTGAAACTCGCAAACATTCGATCTTGGACAACTTGGAACTCGTTAGGGTCAATTAGAACTTGCATGAATTCAGACAAACTGCTAAAAAACGTTCCTAAAATTAATCCGACGAGTAATAAGAAATAGATGTGCTGACCTTCACCTTTAAATAGAAACTTGTAAAGCATTAAGGCAAAACCAATCATTAGAACAACTGAAATGATAAAATTGACATGTTGATTCATTAGTGTCATATGTGTTGAGCCAAATACAAAAATGATGAAAGTTTGGATTAATAGGTACATCGAATCGAGACCGATAATACTCGGCGTTAAAATTCGATTATTGGTTATGGTTTGGAACACAATGGTTGAGAATGCAATCGCACTTCCTGTCAAAATGATTGCTAGAATCTTCATGGTTCGCTTAGGTAACACGTAATCCCAATTAGAACTATTTAAATCTGTGAATAAAAAAACAGCAATTAAGATTAAGGCTATTACAAGTAAGCTCAATAGTTTTGTAGAATTACGCATAAGCCTTTCTCCTTAGAAGTAGGTAGATAAATATGCCGCTTCCAATCACCCCAACTGTTAATCCAATTGGTATTTCATATGGGTAAATAATCACACGTCCTAAAATATCGCACATCAGAACGAATACGGCCCCTAGCAAGGCAGTGTGAGGTAGATTTTTCCTTAAATGATCTCCTTGAAAAATCGATACGATGTTGGGAATGATTAGTCCTAAAAATGGAATCATTCCTACTGTTAACACAACTGATGAGGTCACTAGCGCAACGATGATTAAGCCAATGTTCACAATCTGTTTATGGTTGAGACCAAGATTAATAGAAAATTCCTTACCCATACCAGCTATGGTGAATTTGTTTGCAAAAATGTAGGCGATCATCATAAGTGGCAGGCTAAGGTAAAGCAGTTCATAGCGCCCACTCATAATCATTGAAAAGTCACCTTGAAGCCAAGTGGTAATGCTTTGAATTAAGTCGTGCTTATAAGCGAAAAATGTTGTGATGGAACCAATAATATTACCAAACATAATTCCAACTAGTGGGATGAAGATAGCATCTTTAAACTTAACCTTATCTAGAATTTTCATAAATATGTAGGTTCCAAGTAATGCAAAGATAAAGGCTGTAATCGTTCTAAAAATGGGACTCGCCGTTGAGAATAGAATGAGAGATACTAAGATTCCTAATCTCGCGGAGTCCATCGTTCCCGCTGTAGTAGGGGAGACGAATTTGTTTCGACTTAATTGCTGCATAATCAGACCACATATACCCATACTCATTCCTGCAATCACAATGCTAATTAATCTAGGTAACCTGCTTTGATTGAGAATTTGTTTTTGCGTATCATCCAAATTTAGTAATTGTGAAGGTGTAATGTTCGTTACACCAACAAATAGCGATACCATAGATAAAACCAAGAGTAAGATCCATAAATACCTAAGCTTCATAGTTGTTCCAAACTCTCTGTTAAATATTAACTAAATGATAATGATTATCATTCCTGTTTAATATTAAACCCTCCAGTAAGTGGAGAGTCAACACTTAATTGAGAATTATTTTTAATTAGAACCTTTATTTGATAAATCTAACATTTTTGTATATAGTGAAAACACACTAATAACGGGGTAAGCGAGGTAACCATATGTTAGAAAAACAGGTGCCATATTATGTGCAGTTTTATCATTTAATTAAACAAATGATATTTGATGGAAAGTACCAACCGGGAGATCGAATTAATGAAACACAACTTGCTAGAGAGCACCAAGTGAGTAAAAGCCCTATTCGTGAAGCGATTCGTATTTTAGAAAAAGAGGGGCTATTAACTGTTGAGAATTCTAAAGTGGTTGTCTATGAACCGAAAATAAAAGATGTCAAAGAAGTTTATTTCTGCAGACAGGCTTTAGAATCATTCGCCGTTCGCTTAACGACACAAATTGCTACAGATTTAGAAATTAGGCAAATTGAAGAAGTGCTAAATAAAACTGAGGAAGCCATCTCGAACAATGAAGGTTCGAACGTCATCATTAATTTAAATGAACAATTTCATGATTTAATTGTCACGTTTACTCGGAATTCTAGACTTCAAAAGCAAGTTGATGACTTGAATAGTTTGATTCACTATTTTCGCATTATGAATTTCAAAGGGGAACAGCGTGCTCAAAAGATTTTAGATCAGCATAAAGATATCTTCACCTATATAAAGAATAGAGAAGCCGAACGAGCTGCTGAACAAATGATTAAACACTTAGATGATGATGTCGAACATCTACTGAGGGTCTTAGAAGAGTAGATTAATAGAAATATCGAAGCTTCAAATGCCATTGATAAAAGTCAGAAAATAATGTATATTTAATTTAATCAGTCGACTGTCGACTTTGAAATGGAGGAACAATGATGAAAAAGCTTAAAATAGCTTCCATTCCCGGTGATGGAATTGGAAAGGAAGTCGTTCCAGCCGCCATTGATGTACTACATACAGTTGCGGAATTACACGGAGGGTTAACATTTGAGTTTACAGATTTTCCTTATAGTTGTGAGTATTATTTAGAACATGGTGTGATGATGCCTGAGGATGGAATGAAGCGGTTGTCAGATTTTGATTCAATTTTTCTCGGAGCAGTTGGAGATGCGAACTTAGTTCCGGATCATATTTCGCTTTGGGGCTTATTAATTAAAATTCGCCGCGAATTTGAACAGACGATTAATGTTCGTCCTGCTAAGCAGTTACCAGGAATTCAGTCGCCATTAGTTAACCCTAATGACTTTGATATTATGGTTGTGAGAGAAAATAGTGAAGGTGAATACAGTTCAGTTGGTGGCCGCATTTACCGAGGTGAAGATGAAATTGCGATTCAAAATAATGTATTTTCAAGGAAAGCGACAGAACGCGCGATGCGTTTTGCATTTGATTTGGCTTCAAAACGCAAAGGGCGTGTAACGAGTGCAACAAAGTCTAACGGAATTGTGTATTCGATGCCGTTTTGGGATGAAGTGTTTAAAGATGTTGCAGAATCATATCCTAATGTTAAAACAGATCAGCAGCATATTGATGCGTTAGCTGCCTTTTTTGTAACCAACCCGAGCCGATTTGATGTTGTCGTCGCAAGTAATTTATTTGGGGATATTCTGTCAGATATAGGAGCTGGAATCATGGGCAGTATTGGGGTAGCTCCCGCGGGGAATATTAATGTAAACGGTAAGTATCCTTCTATGTTTGAGCCGGTTCATGGGTCTGCCCCTGACATTATTGGTAAAGGAATCGCGAATCCAGTAGGTCAAATTTGGACAGCGAAAATGTTACTAGACCATCACGGGGAAGAGGAAATGGGGCAAGTACTGTTAGACGTCATTGAAGAAACAACGAAAAATAGAATCATTACCTCGGATTTAGGAGGAAGCCACTCAACTCAGGACGTGACAAATGAGATCATAAATCGATTAAAAGCTAAGGCTTAAGAGGTGTTAAGATGAACATCGTTATTGCTATGGATTCATTTAAAGGTAGCATATCCTCCATTGAAGGGAGCCAGGCAATCCTGGAAGGAATTCACGACGTAAATCCAGATGCTCAAGTGACGTCTCTTCCATTAGCTGATGGCGGGGAAGGGACAGTTGATGCCGTTGTTCATGCAACTTCAGGTGAGTATGTTAAAACCAAAGTCACGGGTCCGCTTCACAATAAAGTTAATGCTAAATATGGAATAACTGGTGACGGAAAGACAGCTGTCATAGAAGTGGCTGAAGCATGCGGATTGCCACTGGTTCAAGAGGAGCAAAGAAATCCCCTTTTGACGACGACGTATGGAGTGGGTGAATTAATAAGACATGCGATGGACAACGGCTGCCGTCATTTTGTCATTGGCCTTGGTGGAAGTGCTACGAACGACGCTGGAGTTGGTATGCTACAAGCACTAGGAGCTAAGTTTTATAATGACAACGGAAATGAAGCCAGCTTAGGTGGTCGGGTTTTAGAAGAAATTAATCGTATAGATCTTCTAAAGGTCGATTCGTTAATTAAAGAGTGCACATTTAAGGTTGCATGTGATGTCAATAATCCATTGTACGGAGAAAATGGTGCGGCAAATATCTTTGGACCACAAAAAGGCGCAACAGAAGAAATAGTGAAAGAACTTGACCGAGGGCTCCGGCATTTTGCAGAAGTGGTTGAAAAGGAATTGAACCTTGATATTCATTCAGAACCAGGGTCCGGAGCAGCTGGTGGATTAGGTGCTGCCTTCTCTGGTTTTTTAAAAGGAACATTAGAATCGGGGGTTGAACTTATTTTAGACTTGATTAATATTGAGCAATACTTCGATGATTGTGACCTCGTTATAACAGGTGAAGGTAAGTTAGATCGTCAAACGAGCATGGGAAAAGTTCCTGTGGGGGTTGCAAAAAGAGCTAAAGCTTATAATATCCCGGTCATCGCTCTAGCAGGCGCAGTTAATCAGGATGAACTTCAACTGAATGATGCAGGAATTGCTGGATGTTTCTCCATTATTCAATCACCGATCACTATAAGAGAAGCGATGGACAGGGAGGTAACTTATCAGAATTTGAAGTTTACAACCTCACAAATTATCAATTTGTTTAAGGCAATGAAAAAGTAAAGCCGCCCCCTAGTAGAGGGAGCGGCTAATTCTAATCAATTTACTTCTTATTATTTTTCATTAAAACTTTCAACCCTTGGCCCATGTCAGAAGCAAGAATGTAATTTTTGTCGACAAACACACCCCAAACAAAGGACTGATCAGGCGTATATTGCCCAATCTGAACTGGTGCACTAGGGTCTGCTATATCAACAGCATAAACTCCTCCTGCATAGTGAGATAAGTAAAGTGTATTTCCGCGAACTTTAGGGTCGTGTACGGTATTAGCAAACGTTACACCATCTTCCACATTGTCTACTAAATCCGTTTTAAATTCACTTAACAGTTCTGGATTTGATTTGTCACTAATATCAAATATTCTAGTATAGCCATAGGATTGTTCGTATCCTGGACGAACTGGTACGTAAACTTCACGTGTTTCGATTAACACGTTTCCACCCTTTGCTAAAGTAGCGGAGTGAGCAGAGCCTTGCTGATCGGAAGCGAAATATGTACGGCCCAGGTATTCAGGGTTTTCTGGGTCGCTAATATCAAATAAAATGGTACCCAAATCCCACATAGAAACATATGCGTATTTTCCTGTTTGATCTGCCATTACGCTGTGGGCGAATACTGGACGTGTTTTACCATCTGGTGCATTCCAGTGATAACCGTTAAATTCCTCAGATACTTCTGGTAAACTACGAGGATCAAACTGCCACAGTGTTTCTGGGTTTGTAGGATCAGATACATCTACGATTTGAAAATCATGCTCTTCACCATGGCTATAATAATCAGCATAAGGATTAGCTGTTAAGACTACAGCCTTATTACCTTGCTGTGTTAAATACAATTCATGAGTTCCATTTGTTTGTCCATAAACTTCCCAATAACCTAATTTTTGAGGATTATAAGGGTCTGTCACATCGTAGAGAAGGAATCCGCCTGTCGTATCTGCATTTCGGTCAAGTTGCTGTACACTTACTACAGCTAAATCACCGTTAAAGTGAGGGGTGTTAATAGATTTAACAATTACTTTTTCGTGCCAAGTACCTGGTACATCATCGTGCGCAAACGCTGCTACTTCAACTGGATTTTCAGGGTCCTTAAGATCAAACACACGCACACCACCATTACCACCGTTGGCTGTATGTGTTCCTACATAAGCAAAACCTTTATGGGCATATACATCTGCGGTGTTGTTTTGGACTCCTTCGTAAATCTCTTCAGTCTGAACGGCTGCAACTTCTGTTAAAAAGTTAAGGTTCTTTGATCCATCTAATAATGGTTCTCCTAATTGCTCAAGTTGTTCTGGTGTGAAGACAGTGCGTTCGCTTTTCTCAGCACCACTATTGTCGAGATCATCGTGGGCAAAGGTCGTCGGTGCGAACGATGAAAAGGCTAAAACACTTGATAACGTCGTTGCTAGAATAAGTTTTTTCTTCTTCATTAACTTTCCTCCCTTTGAAAATTTTGAAAATTCTTGTAACAAAGTATAATGGAGGAGGTAAGGCTTGTTAATAGGGCATGACACCTATTGTTTCGACAATCTAACTAAAATAGTCTAATCATCCTAGTGTGCTGGATTTGTCAGTAATCAACCTCTATCGTTATAAGGTAGGTAAATAGATTTAGATTCTAACACTAATACATCATTACTATAATAAGGTGAAGTTTTAAAGGGGAGGGCTCATGAGTTTTGTTTTGAATGATGTTAAGGTAAAATTAATCTGAAGTATAAACATAAAGGGAATGATCAACCATGAAACAAATACATAGTGATATTTTTCAATTTAGAGGCTCACATTATGACTTTGGTTTGAAAGTTGGTAAGACATTAAAAGACTCATTAATCGTTAAGAATCGCCAAAAAGGGTGGAAGTTAAAGCGCCCACGTTTTGATATAGATGTTGTAGAAGCGAAACAACAATTCAAGCGCTTTGCTCCCGCTATTTGGGATGAGATGGAAGGACTTCGTGATGGTCTAGGACTACCTATGAAGGAAGTTCTGCGTGATTTTGGTGGCTACCGGGTTGAACCCGATAAAAGTGGCTGTTCGATTTTTACAACGGATGAGTTTATGGTTCGTAATTATGACTTTCATCCGTTTACGTATGATGGAATGTTCTGTTTGTATGAACCTACAGATGAAGGCTATGCTGTTATTGGTCCTACTTCTAGAATTACAGGACGAATGGACGGGATGAACGAAAAGGGGCTTGTAATGGGATATAATTTTACTCATCGTAAGAAAACAGCTGATGGGTTTGTATGTTATATGGTCGGGCGTATGATTCTAGAGACGTGTGCTACAGTAGGTGAAGCAATCGATTTAGTCAAATCTGTTCCACATAGAGGGGCGTTTAGTTACAACGTTCTTGACCGCAGTGGAACAACATACGTTATTGAAGCGGGTCCACGAGGAGTAGAGGTAAGAGAAGCAAATGTTTGCACGAATCATTTTGAAATTTTAACGGAAGAGAACAGGCGCTATTTGAATGATTCCATGGAACGTAAAGATATAATTTTAAAAAATGAATCTGAAATGATGAAGCCAGATGATGCATTTAACTTTTTCAATGATTCTGAAGCTGGAGTTTTTGCGGATAATTATAAAAGCTGGGCAGGAACGATTCATACGTCATTATATTTGCCGCATAATATGAAGGTGTGGTTTACACTTGGAGCTGATCAGGAGCCAGTTATATTTGACTTTAACCAATGGTTGTCCGGAAAAGAAATAAGTATTGAACGTATGTATGGTCATGTCGATACAGAACTAGGATTTGCGAATATGGATGCAAAATTACGCATCTAAGGTATATTTTTCTCAAATAAGCATATAATATGATGACTATGAGTGTTCGGTCACTCTTTTGTCATCAGCGAATAAGCCCTTTAATAAAGGGGGGCAACTCGCTTCTAAGTCAAGTAACCACCTAAAAGAGAAATAGGTGGTTACTTTTTTATTTTATTATATGGAAATACTTTGGTGACTTTGTTCGTCTTCTGACATCCGTTTAACTTTATAATTATAGAATAAAATGCTTATCAAAGTTAACAGTCCTACGATCATTGCTGATGAAATTGACCAAAGAGGAAATTTAACAAAATTAAATAGAACAACTAATACTGACAGAGTGGGGGCTAAAAAATAGTAAGCCTTTGCATCGTAGAACCACCCATAAGGATATAAGTGAGCTGCTGTAATTACCGCAAAAACCATAATCATTATGCTAGGTTCATTAGCAAATGCCCAAAATACTAAAGGGAAATATGAGAACTGTGCTATGTTCATAATTAGCCCTAAATTAGCAAGTGGATTGTTTTCGATTTTCCAATCTGCGTTTATTAATTTTGAAAATAATAACGCAAGAGGAAACATAATCCCGGTAGCAAAGAATAAGTAAATGTTTTGAGTATTAATGTTTAAGTCTAATAGAAAAATGACAGTAATAATGGACCAAATGACTGATGCAGACATCAAGAATCCTATTCCATTCTTCCCTCTAATGGATAAATCCTTTCGCAAATCATCAACTGACACCGTTCATCCCCCTTTTAAATTAAATTCTCTTTCTTAAAACGTTTAAATGATTCATCTGTTAAATGTTCTAGTTCAGCAAAAAGTTCCTCATCAAATTTAATGAAATTGAAACATGATTTGCCTTGCATTCTAGCTTTTAGATTTGGTGTAATGGTATCTAAGAGGTCTGGAAACATATAGACGGGCATGAGATAGTAGCTAACATAGTTTTTCTTAATCGAGACTGAGCCGAAGAAGTAAGGTTTGTTGTTTCTGGGGAAGACTTTCTCTGAATCTAAATAATAGGACGTATCATAGTTATGGACAACAACTAATTCGTCTTCGTATTTTTGAAGGTATGTCTTTAGTTCATTAAAAATGTCTGTGAAATTAGATTCACTCATTCGTTAACCTCCTTTTTAAAAAGTATACCTAAAAATAAAGGAAATGGACAGGCATTGTTGAAACAGTTAATAAGAAAGGAGTGTTAAAACTGAAGACAAATATCAATCCGATTCTAATAGATGTTCATAGTGTTATTGAAACTGAAAGATTATTTTTGCGAGCACCAAAACCAGGTGATGGACCTGAGGTCAATTCCGCCATCCGTTATTCACTTCCTGAACTTAAAGAATGGTTAGACTTTGCACAAACCGTTCCTGAAGTTGAGGATACCGAAGTGAATTTAAGAGAGGCAATTGCTAAGTTCTTCAAAAAGGAAAGCTTTCGCTATATCATTTTTGAAAAAGAAACTGAAGTACTAGTTGGAGTAGTTAGTTTTGATAATGTGGTATGGGATATTCCTAAAACACAAATAGGTTTCTGGATTAATTCTCGTTATTCCGGGAAAGGGTATATGACTGAAGCAGTTGAGGGTCTGACGAATTACGGTTTAGAAGAGTTGGGATTTCAAAGAATTGAAATTTTATGTGACTCTAAAAACACTAAATCACGCCAAGTTCCTGAACGATTAGGGTATGAATTAGAAGGTATTTTAAAGAACGAGGACCGATCACCTGATGGGACTGAGTTAAGAGACACATGTGTGTATGCTAAGTGTGCTGAAAGTAGCGAATAACTCTCATATAAAAAGCCGAGGCTTGTAAGTCTCGGCTTTTCTACATGATGACATTATCTATAAAAATATGAATGATTAAGGCGGCAGTTACGATTCTTAATAGCGGCTTAACTTGATGAGGTTTGAGTTTACCTGCGATTCGAATGCCTAATTGTGAGCCTGTTAAAGAACCCAGAAGTAGAGCGATTGTCAGTGGCCAAATAATCTGACCTGTCGAGATGTAACTAATCGCTGCCCCAAAACAACTCGCAAATGTCGCGACACGCATTAATCCGACAGCTCGGTAGTAAGCGATATTCAAGTATGAAAACAAATAAAGCATAAGCGTGCCTTGGCCTGGACCAAACATTCCGTCGTAAATTCCAATTCCGTATAGTAACGGGGTACTTTCCTTTGTTACATAAAATGACGCTTGGCCCGTAAAGTCTGACTTTCCAATAAACGAAAAAATAAAAGCAACGACAAGTAGTATTAAGGCCACTTGATACATCATGTCTGGGGTGAGGGAGGCAGCAATGAGTCCGCCTGTCACACCACCAGCTAGACTTATAGGAATGATCTTGAGCCCTTCTTTTATGGTGACTCCTTTTTGCCTATAAACGAGCAGAAACCCTTGTAATGAGCTGATGGTATTTGAGACTTTATTTGCTCCAATTGCGGAATGTACGGGAACTCCTAACGCGAGCATAGAAGGTAAGCTAATTAAACCACCCCCACCAGCTAATGTACCTAGAGTTGTCGCCAGAACTCCTATAAAATAAATTAGGATAAACTCCATGATGCCATCCCCTAACATGATAAAAATCCGCTCCGTGGCGGATTTTTACTTCTGATCATACTGTCTTAAATCTTCTTCCATTAATAATATAATGCGTTTTTCGTATTCTTCCAATGACTCATCTTCTAGTGGTTGATGATTCTCCTTATAATAGTTAAAGAGTTTATCCTGTACTAGATTTTGAGTAAATCGGTCATACTCCCATTCATATAAATACTCTTTTTGGGTTAAGTCCAATGCTTCACTTATTTTTGTGAAGAACGGATGAGCTTGTTTCCCGTTTTCAATATATTTTATCTGAGTATCAATATACCCTTCAATTTCACTTTGTTTAACTTCAATTCCATGCTCATTTTTAGCCCATTCAATAATGGCTTCATTATTATGTTTGTAATCCATAGCTCGGTTCACTAGTTCAACGCCTTTTAAGTCTTCGTTCTTAATAACGGCAGACTGAATGTGTGTATGAATAATCCAATTTTTAACTTCAGCGTCTTCAACATCTACAAGATCATGGTCAGTACGAATGGTATCATGATTAGACTTGATTTTCTCGTAATTTAAAATAGCTTGCTGGATTAACGTATCGATGTCTTGTGTAACACGGGGAACTTGTGGTTCTTCTTGTAGAGCTGTGACGTCATCATCTGGTGCGAAAAAGATTTGATAAGAACCCCAAATGATAATACTCCCAATGAGACCAATAATGAACCACTTTTTCATAATATTCGCCACCTAAAGTTTAATCAACTTTAAGGTAACACATTTTGGAAAAAGAATCGAGCTATATTAAATAGGCTTTAGTCTCATTTTGCCTTAGAAGATTCAATCAAACGTTTGATTGAATCGGTGTCATTATCTTGTAAAAGCTCGATGATTTTACTACCAACGATGACGCCGTCTGCCATATTGCCCATTTGTTCAACATGTTCGGGTGAAGAGATACCAAACCCAGCTAAAACAGGGGCTGAACTAAATTCCTGAAGCTGGCTCAGGTGTGCCTCTAAGTCTTTTGCAAAGTTTGATCTCGCCCCTGTGATGCCATTGACAGTAATCGCATACGTAAAGCCTTGTGACGCTTCTGCTAATTGTTTAATGCGCTTCTTAGAACTTGTTAGTGATACAAGTTGGATCAGAGCTATCCCTGCTTCATTTAAATGGTTAGAGATTAATACTTGTTGCTCAAATGGTAAATCTGGAATGATCAATCCGTCTACACCTGCTTCTTGGGCGTCTTTTATAAAGTTCTCAATTCCGTATTTAAATATTGGATTGATATACGTCATGAAAATAATCGGGGCATCGATTTGGTAACGTTCTTGTTTTAACAATTCAATCACTGACTTTAACGTGACGTTTTGTTCGAGTGCTCGCTTTCCGGCCTCTTGGATGGTTGGGCCGTCAGCTACTGGGTCAGAAAATGGGATGCCTAGTTCAATTGCAGTAGCGCCTTCTTCACTAAGGAATTTTAAATTTGGTATAAGCTGGTCTAGCCCTCCGTCTCCTGCCATGACGTATGGAACAAATATTTTATTTCCTTGAGATAATGTTTGATTTAATGTCGTTTCAAGGTACTCACGACCGTGAGTGATCGTATTACGCATTTGTACAACCTCCTGTTTATTGATTTAACGCATCTTTGACAGATTCAACATCTTTATCGCCACGTCCTGACAAGCAAATGACAAGTGATTCTTCCTTGGACATGGTTTGTGCGATTTTTACAGCTTCAGCTACAGCGTGTGAACTTTCTAAAGCTGGGATGATCCCTTCAGTTTTGGACAAAAGCTGAAATGCCTCTAATGCTTCTTCATCGGTTACCGAAGAGTACTGGACGCGTTCAATATCTTTAAGATGGCTGTGTTCAGGACCGACTCCAGGATAATCCAATCCTGCCGAAATTGAGTGTGCTTCTTGTATTTGCCCGGCTTCACTTTGAAGTAGATACATCATCGAACCATGCAATATCCCAACTGAACCTTTCGTAAGCGTTGCAGCGTGTCGTTCAGTATTTACACCACTTCCAGCAGCTTCAACTCCATATAATTTAACGTCATGGTCTTCAATAAAAGGATAAAACATTCCCATGGCATTACTACCTCCGCCAACACAAGCAACCACTGCATCAGGCAGCTTATGTTCCTTTTCTAATAGTTGTGTTTTCGTTTCTTTGCCAATGATACTCTGGAAATCACGGACCATTTTAGGGAATGGATGAGGGCCCAGAACGGATCCCATAATGTAGTGCGTATCCTCAACGTTTGTGACCCAGTACCTTAATGCTTCATTCACCGCATCTTTAAGCGTTGCGCTGCCTTGATCCACGCTTTCAACACGGGCACCAAGAAGTTCCATTCTAAATACATTTAACTTCTGGCGGCGAATGTCTTCTGCACCCATGAAGATTATGCATTCTAAGTTAAGTAGAGCGCACACGGTTGCAGTGGCAACTCCGTGCTGGCCGGCACCTGTTTCAGCAACGACTTTTTTCTTGCCCATTCGTTCAGCTAAAAGGGCCTGCCCAATGGTATTATTGATTTTGTGAGCTCCAGTATGATTTAAGTCTTCACGTTTAAAATAAATTTTGGCCCCGCCAAGCTTTTTAGTTAAGTTTCTCGCAAAATAAAGTGGATTTTCACGTCCAACGTAGTCTTTCAGTAAGTCATTTAAACGCTCATTAAAGGCAGGGTCTTGAATCGCCTCATCATAAGCCTCCTCAAGTTCTGTCACTGCTCCCATTAATGTTTCAGGGATATATTTACCACCATAAGGACCGTAATGTCCGTTTACAGGTTGTGCGTATGGCATGTTGATCGCTCCTTTACGTTTTGAATAAATTGTTTAATTTTTATAGGATCCTTTTGACCGTTCGTTTCTACACCGCTAGAAACGTCGACCATAACAGGAGTGGATTGATTAATGGCTGTTTTTACATTATCTTCGTTTAAACCACCAGCTAAGATTAATTTACTTCGGTTAATCTTTTGATCTTTTAATAGTTCCCAGCCAAACGTCGTTCCGTTACCACCTTGATAGGGGCCAGTTGCACTGTCTAGTAAAAAGTAACTCGCTTTCTCGTACGTTTTTAAGGCACGTAAATCTTTATCTGAACTCACTCGTAGAGCTTTAATAAAAGGGAGGGAAAGAGACTCACAGAATTCAGGCGATTCATTCCCGTGCAGCTGTACATAGTCAAGCCCTACTTGTTGATACGTTTCTTCAAGTTCTATTCGACTCGGATTAACGAAAACGCCGATTTTCTTAACATGATCTGGTATGTTCATAGCAATGTTTGCCGCTTGTTCAATGGACATCCGTCGTTTACTTTCCGCAAAAACAAATCCTATCGCGTCTGCTCCAGCATTTGCTGCGAACATTGCGTCATTTAGCTTTTTAATACCGCAAATTTTAACCTGAGTCATGCGAAGCCTCCTTTGTCTAGTAAATCGGAAAATCTTCTAGTAAAAGTTCAATTTTGTCTAGTAAAATCCTGAAATTGTCTAGTAAAAATTCGATTTTGTCTAGTAAAAGTCTAATATTGTCTAGTAAATTCATAAAAGTGTCTAGTAAATCATTGGTTACGAAACATGAACCCGTTCTACCCGAAGTTCATTTAATGAATCGACTACATGATCGCTCATCATAAGTGATTCACCAACGAGGATGCCGTGCGCTCCAGCTTGCGCGACCCTTTCGGCATCTTGACGCCCTTTAATTCCACTTTCACTAATGATGACGATATTTGGATCCTTAATTTTGCGAGCTAGTTTTTCGGTGACCCCTAAGTTAACTTGGAATGTTTTTAGGTCGCGGTTATTAATTCCGATAATTGTAGCTCCGACCTCAAGTGCCATTTCAAGCTCTTTTTCATTATGAACCTCTAGTAATACTTCCAGTCCAGCTTGTATAGCGTAATGGTGAAGGTCTTTAAGTCTAGTTAAATCTAAAGCCGCTGCAATTAGTAAAATCACATTAGCCCCGGTAAGCTTAGCTCGGTCGATTTGAATTTCTTCAATAATAAAATCCTTATTTAAAATAGGAAGCTCAATAGATGCTCTAACATTTGCTAAATCATCCATTGATCCTTTAAAAAAAGGCTGATCTGTTAGAACCGAGATTGCCGACGCTCCGCCAAGCTCGTAAAGTTTAGCCTGTTCACTTGGTGTCATGCCTACATTGATATTACCTTTGGATGGAGAAGCCCGTTTGATTTCGGCAATAACAGATAGATGGTTACTATTTAGGAAATGTTTGGATAATGAAGCATGATGAACAGAAGTTGCCTCTGCATAATTGAGACCAATTTGTTTTAAAATCCGAACTTCTTCTTGTTTCTTTTCTAATATCTGATCCAAAATGGTCATGATGACATGGCCTCCTTTCTTAACTTGCTGTACTCTTTTAGGTAATTCAATTTTTCTAAAGCACGCCCTGATGCTATGCTTTCTCTAGCACGTTCAACACCATCCTTGATGTTAGAAGCAATGCCGCATGAATATAAACCAAGCCCTGCATTCAGTAAAACTGTATCTAAATATGCCCCAGGTTCACCGTTTAGTACTTTTAACAAAATATCTGCATTTTCCTTAGCGTCACCACCACGAATGGCTTCATTAGGGTACGTGCTAAGCCCGACTTCCTCAGGTTTTAGAGTGAACGGAATAAGTTCACCTTGATCGAGTAAAACTAAATGATTTTCGCCAGCAAGCGAGGCTTCATCCATATGTCCTGCACCATTCACAACAATGCTTCTGGAACGTCCTAATTGATTTAATACAGCTGCCATTTTCATTAACATGTCTCGGCGATACACACCGAGAAACTGTGTCTGAAGTTCAACAGGATTAGTCAGTGGCCCAATAAAATTGAAAATAGTCGGAACACCAAGGTCTGTTCTTACTTTCATAATCCGTTTCAAACGAGGGTGTACGTATGGTGCGAATAAAAACGCGATTCCATTTGTTTCAAGTAATTCCTCAACTTCATCACCAGTAAAATCAAGTGCAATACCTAATTCTTCTAATACATCGGCACTCCCTGTTTTACTGGAGACACTGCGATTACCATGTTTAGCAATTTTCGCACCAGCACCAGCTAATACAAAAGCTGATGTCGTGCTGATATTAAAACTGCTTGAACCATCCCCGCCTGTTCCGCAGTTATCCATGACGTTAAACGCTTGAGGATGTACCGTCATCGCATTCTCTCTTAATACTTCGACAATAGCCGCAATCTCTTCTGCGGATTCTCCTCTAACTCTTAAAGCTGTTAAAACAGAGGCAATTTCACTATCTGAAGTGCGTTCTTCAAACAAAGATTGCGCAACGAGACTCATTTCACCTTTGGTTAGTTTTTGACCATTAGTTAGCTTGAGTAATAATTCTTTCATGGTCATGCTCCTTTCGAATTGAATTAATAAATTGATGAATCATTCGTTTTCCTTCTAATGTGCCAATGGATTCAGGATGAAATTGCAAGCCGTAAACGGGATAGTCTTTATGTTTGATAGCCATTAATTCACCGTCATCCATGGCCACTGCTAGTTTATTGATGTTTGGTGGTAATGAAGCAGGATCAATGACTAATGAGTGATATCTCATGACGTCAACAGGCTGTGGTAAATATTGAAATGGCCCAGTGCCGTTATGCCTAATTAATGATGTTTTACCATGTTTGACGTCTTTAGCACGTTTAATATGAGCACCAAAAGCAGCTCCGATCACTTGATGTCCTAAACAAATACCCAAAATTGGTATAGTTTGATAATAAGTCTTTACAACTTCGACGCTAATGCCTGCTTGGTTCGGTTTCCCTGGCCCAGGAGAAATGATTATGGCGTTAGGTGACAAGTTTTGAATCTCTTCAACTGTAATTGCATCATTTCGTTTTACAATGACCTCCTCATTAAGCTCTCGGATGTACTGAAACAGGTTATAGGTAAACGAATCATAGTTATCAATTAGTAAGATCATGTATTCACCTCCATTAAAGCGCGTGCTTTATTAAGTGTTTCATCGAACTCTTTAGAAGGAATGGAATCGTGGACGACACCTGCACCTGCTTGAACATGTGCCTTACCATCTTTTAACACCATCGTGCGAATCGCTAATGCGAAATCTATGTTCCCGTCTATACTGATGTAACCAACAGCGCCTGAGTACACGCCACGTTTGATGGTCTCTAAATGATTTAAAATTTGCATTGCTTTAATCTTTGGTGCACCGCTCACAGTACCTGCCGGAAGACAAGCTTTTAATGCTTGAAGCGGTGTATAATTTGGGTCAAGCTTCCCTGAAACTTCTGAGACGATGTGCATAACGTAGCGATAACGTTCGATGACCATGTATTTCGTTAGTTCAATCGTTCCAGGAAGACAAATTCTGCCCAAATCGTTTCTTCCTAAATCAACGAGCATCCGGTGTTCAGCAATTTCTTTTTCATCACTTAACAACTCCTTCTCAAAATCAAGGTCCTCTATTAAAGTCTGACCACGTTTACGAGTACCTGCGATCGGGTTTGTCTTAACGACCTCATCTTGAACCTTGATTAAGCTTTCCGGTGAAGCTCCGAGGACAATGTAATCTTGAAAATCTACGTAAAACATATAAGGTGATGGATTTGTTTTTCTAAGCTGCCGGTAAAAAGTGAAGGGATCTCCTTTATAGTCAGCAGATAATCGCTGAGACAAGACGGCTTGAAAAAGGTCGCCATCTAATATATGCTCCTTTATTTTTCTAACAGTTTCTTCATAATTTGTTTGTTCGATATTCGATCGAAAAGGGGAGAGGTGGAAGTCACTTAATTCTTCCTTCCCTTGAGTTAATTGGTGCTCCATCTCATCTAAAGATGTAGTTAAATCTATTTGTTCATTTGTAATCCAGCGGTCCATGGCAACCAAGTAGATCTTTTGAAATAAGTGATCATACACAATGACTTTTTCGTAAAACATCAAGTGAATGTCTGGCATATCTAATGGGTCAGGAAGCGTATGCCCGATTGATTCAAATTGCCTGACTGCATCATATGCCACATAACCGACCCCTCCAGCTGGAAATGGGATATCAAGAGAGACCTCTAAATTAGGTAGTAATAATTGTTCGAGATGATCAAATGATTCTGTTTTCATTTCGTAAAAAGGTTCAGCCCCAATAATGGAATAACGTCCTGAATCTTCATGCTTTAATGAGCTTTCAAGTAAAAACTTCTTTTTCCCTTTTAGCTTTAAAAATATTGAGATAGGTGTTAGCGTGTCGCCTTCAATAACTCTGTAATTCATTCGAACCATTTTCTTTCCTCCTCATAAAAAAAGTCCCCTGCAAACACAGTTAAATGTGTCTACAGAGGACGATTCACTCGCGGTGCCACCTCAGTTGAAAAGGATAAACTTTTCCACTCAATTCAGGTACGGGAAATCTTACTTCCGATACCCTATCCTGTTAACGGAGGAATGCCGGGTTTCCATACTTGTCATACGTTCAGGTCACCTCTCGTAAGTCCATTCAGGAACACGTATCGTGCTAGCTCTCACCAAATGCTAACTCTCTGTAACGAATCCGTGAGCCTTACTCCTCTTACTCGTTGATTTAAGTTATATAGTTGTGGTTCGACTTTTAACCAATAAAAAAGGGTTTCCCATCCTATAATAAGGACGGGAAACCCGTGGTGCCACCTTTGTTGACTGCTATTGCAGTCCACTTTAGCCGTATCGAAGCGAGTTGCTTGAATACGTGTCTCTTGTAACGATGAGACATTCGCTAGCCATACTAATAACAAATCGTTACGTTGGGCTAGAGGCTCAGAAGTCCATTCCTTTTACGTCATACGCTAGTTCACACCAACCACTAGCTCTCTGAAGTAATTCGTAAAAGTACTCCTCTTCATCAACGCCGAACCGTTTCTAAATTGTTATTGAATATCATATGATGGATTAGATAAAATGTCAATGATTAATCGTTATAAAATTTCACAATTAGTTAAAAAGCAATAAGACAAGTTTCATATAAGTGTTGATAGTGGTAGGTTAAAAACATGGCACTAACAAAAAAATGTCTTTTTTGTGTCAAAAATGTGGAAGCTTTGTTACAATAATAGTAACAACACGTGACGGAGGTGACCTGATATGGGAATCGCATTAATGTTTATGATCTTAGCAAGCGTTGCGCCATACTTGTTCTACCTATTAAATAAAAAATGGCTCGCAGGTGTGCAAACCGTATTAGTCCTTGGTATGTGGGTATATGCGATTAACACTCACTTGATCGGGATAGACCCTGGCATGCTCTCGCTAACTTGGATGTCATTTTATTTAAGTTTTATTCTAGCTGAAGTAGCATGGGTCATGTTTATTATTCGCGAAGTTAAATCGTCTGAAAAAACTTCTTTAAGTTATTAAAAGGTGAATACAGAATAAAAAAATCCTCATCTCAAATTTATTGAGATGAGGATTTTCTTAATTTAATTAGAAACCATAAACCATAACAAAGAGTGATCCTGCTACGACAATGGCAGCTGCGACAAATCCATGGAACATCATATTCCAAGGGATGTGACCGTTTTGGCTTTCAGGTTCAACGATATGCATAAACATGACGAGCTGAATCCCTGCTTGGATAATGGCAAGTGCCATAATGATGGTAATGATCCAGTTCGTAGATAAATCTGAACCTACAGCCGTCCATGCAGCAATAATCGTTAAAACGAGTGATAAAACAAAGCCAATGATATGCTGTGTTGGAATTCTTTTTGTTTGGTTTGACATTTAAACCACCATCCCAATCAAGTAGACACTTGTAAAGATAAAAATCCAAATGACGTCAAGAAAGTGCCAGTACAAGCTAATGATAAACACTTTTCGACTCGTGACGTTCGTTATGCCTTTTTTAACTAGTTGAATCAAGAGCAAGATTGCCCAGCCAATACCTAACGTTACGTGCAAGCCATGTGTACCGGCTAGCACATAAAAGCTAGACCAATAGGCACTCGATGGTAGAGTTGCTCCTTCGTGAGTGTAATGAACAAACTCGTAAATTTCAAAACCTAGAAACCCTAACCCTAATACAAGGGTAATGATTAACCAAGTTATTAATCCTTTCTTTGATCCATGACGCATTTGATGGATCGCAATCCCGCACGTGAAACTACTTGTCAGTAGCAGGAATGTCATAATTAATACGATATCTATTTCAAACAGCTCACTTGGTAGCGGTGCATCAGCAGTTCGGCCGAATAACACAGCATAGGTGGCGAATAAGGTCGAGAACAGTACAACCTCAGCCGCCAAGAAAATCCAGAAACCTAAAATACTCATCTGACTATGCTCTGTTTGATATTCTAATGGGGCATTCTTTACATTAGATTCCATGTTATAACCCCCTCAATTGACGTTCAGTTTCTTTGATTTCGTCGACTTCAACGTGATGACCGTCATCGTCATCAAAGGATCTTACTACCATCATGACAAGTACGCCCACTAAGAAAATAATAGCTAGCGTAATCCATTCAAAAACTAATGCAAAGCTGGACATAAATAGTAGAGCCATCATAATAATTGGCTGACCAGTGTTATTCGGCATGTGAATCGGCTCAAGTTTCGATTCATCATAGGTTGATTCATTTCGTTTCTTCATTTCTGTAAATGCATCTAGACTGCTTATCGTTGGCACCGTGGCAAAGTTGTAATGTGGAACAGGCGTTGGTGTAGCCCATTCGAGTGTACGACCATCCCAAGAATCACCAGTCGTTTCACGTTTACTATTTCGATAACTGTAGTAAATGTTAAAGACAAAAATGGCAAATCCTAATCCCATTCCAAATGCACCAATGGTCGAAATAAAGTTTAACGTGAACCATTCAGGCCCCGTGTCAAAGATCCGGCGCGGCATACCATCTAGCCCTAAGAAATACTGAGGGAAGAAGGTAACGTGGAAGCCGATAACAAACAACCAGAAACTTAGCTTACCAAATTTCTCATTCAGTTTATGATTAAACATTTTTGGATACCAGTATTCAAGTCCAGCAAAACAAGCAAACACGGTTCCGGCAATTAAAACATAGTGGAAGTGTGCTATTAAGAAATAAGAATTATGAAACTGGTAGTCAGCAGCTGCCATACCGAGCATGACGCCGGTGACACCCCCAATGACGAAGCTTGGTATAAAGGCTAATGCCCAAAGCATTGGCGTTGTAAACTGAATCTTAGATTTATAGAGTGTCCCAAGCCAGTTAAAGATCTTAACCCCAGTTGGCACAGCAATCAGCATTGTTGAAACTGAGAACACGGAGTTGACAAAGGCTCCAGCCCCCATCGTAAAGAAGTGGTGAACCCATACTAAGAAACTAAGTCCAGCAATTAAAATCATGGACCAGACCATTGCTTTATAACCAAATAACTGCTTCTTCGCAAATGTCGCAATAACTTCAGAGAAAATTCCGAACGCTGGTAAAATAACGATATAGACCTCAGGGTGCCCCCACATCCAGAAGAGGTTTGCCCACATCATTGGCAGTCCTTCACCTGATAATGTAAAGAACTGTGAACCAAAGATTCGGTCAATCGTCATTAGAGCTAAAGCGACCGTCAAAATCGGAAATGCAAATATGATAATAAATGTTGTGACTAATGTCGACCAAGTAAAGATCGGCATTTGGAATAACTTCATTCCAGGTGCTCGCATTTTTAGAATCGTAACCATTAAGTTGATTCCGGTAGCAAGAGTACCAATCCCAGATAGTTGTAAACCTAGTAAATAGAAGTTTTGCCCTGGACCAGGACTCATGGCTGCTCCAGCTAGTGGTGTATAACTGGTCCAACCTGCATCAGGTGACCCGCCAATGACGAACGAAATATTAAAGAGTAACGCCCCGAAAAAGAACGACCAAAAACTAAGTGCGTTCACATAAGGAAAGGCGAAGTCTCGCGCACCGATTTGTAGTGGGACAATAATATTCATTAAGCCAATTAAAAACGGCATAGCCATGAATATAATCATAACCGTTCCATGCGTAGTGAAAATCTCATTATAGTGCTGAGTGTTTAGAAAGTTTAAATCAGGAAAAGCCAGCTGTACGCGCATCATCAGGGCGTCAACACCACCGCGAAACAGCATGGCAAGTGCACTTAAGATATACATAATCCCAATTTTCTTATGATCAACCGTTGTGAGCCATTCTCTCCATAACCAGCCCCATCTTTTAAAATAGGTTAGTAGAAAGATAATGGCGCTAGTCACTAATACTATAGCGACCATGCCTGCATAGATTAATGGCTCACCTGTTACGAAAAATTCATCAAGACTCATCATCGTCACCTTCTTCCTCGTATTCAGTTAAACTTTTAATATGAAGGTGTTTGTCATAAGCACCTAAATGTCGATTGATTGAATAATCACTATTCATCATTGTGCTATGATCAACCCAATCTAGGTGGGTATTAGAAAAAGCCATTTCTCCAGTAATTCCCGGTTTTAATAGTTGATTATATTGCTCCTGTGTTAATTTAGGCTTTTCATTCTGTATCTGACTAACCCAATTGTTAAACTCTTCTTCAGGTTCAGCGTGTACTTTGAAGGTCTGAAGAGAGAAACCCTCACCATTAAAATTGGAGTTTCGCCCATCGTATACGCCTACTTCATCTGCTTGAAGGTATAGAACAGTCTGCATACCAGCCATATTATATTTTTGACCACCAAGGGCCGGGATCCATAAAGCAGCCATCGAATCCGCTGAAGTTAGTCGGAATTCGATTGCACGGTCAGTTGGTATGTGTAAATAATTGACTGTTTCGATATTTTGTTCCGGATAACTAAAGAACCATTTCCAATCTGCTGATGTCGCATGAATCACAAGCGGTTCTTGTTCACTTGATGACTTAGGTGGCTTTTCTAAATCAAATAATGTCTCAACAGTTGGTATGGACAGTAACGTCACAATAATTAACGGGATTGCTGTCCAAAGTATTTCAATTTTTAAATTCCCGTGAATTTCTGGATTATAATCTTTGTCGCCACGACCAGGTCGATCACGATATTTAATAACCATAAATCCAAATAAAACAAAGACCACTACGACAATTCCTAACATAAACCAAAGGGAATAAACGATAAGGTCTTTTTGGTTTTGACCAACTGGACCTTTAGGGTCTAATACTGTTAACTCGCTACAACCAGTCAGAAGAAGGAAAAATCCTCCAATCAATATTAAATACAATAATTTTTTATATATCATGAGCAATCACTCCATACCTTCATGTTTAAGCTCCACTTTTATTGTATATAGACCATATACCACATTTGAACCGAGTTAACTCTTTTGTAAGACTTTCATCACAGATTTGTTGAAGTGTTGACATAATATGTTCAAAAAGGGAAACTATAAACTAACTCAAAAGTAGGGAGTGCTGTTGATGGTTCAATTAGAGGATGTTTTGAGAGCACGAGGTAGAATTGTAGATACAGTTAAAACAACCCCCATTTTAAAATCACGTCAGTTATCCGAAAAAGTTGGCGCACAAGTATTTATTAAGTCAGAGCATTTACAGACGACGGGTTCTTTTAAAATTCGAGGGGCAACGAATCGGGTTATTCAGGCAAAAGAAGAAGGTGCTAAGTTTGTGACAGCTGCTTCATCAGGCAATCATGGTCAGGCTGTTGCCTACATTGCTAATCAACTCGAAATTCCTGCAACTATCGTTGTACCGACAGATGCGAGCGAAAGTAAAGTCAGCGCGATTAAACAATATAATGGATCAATTGAATACTGCGGAACAACCTCGGCCGAGAGAATTCCTCGGGCTAAGGAACTTGCAACGGAGTTAGATGGAGTGTTTATACCACCCTATGATCACCCTGACATCATAGCAGGTCAAGGCACAGTTGGATTAGAAATTTTAGAACAAGTAGAAGAAGTTGATACGGTTATTGTTCCTGTTGGAGGAGGCGGATTAAGCTCAGGTGTCTTAACAGCTATAAAAGAGAAGAAACCTAGTGTTCGAGTGATCGGGGTTGAACCTGAACTTGGAAACGATACGCAAGTTTCTTTGGAAAAAGGCGTGGTCACACCTGCCGACGGAACAGATCAAACGATTGCGGACGGATTAAGAACAACTCAACCTGGTGACTTAACATTTCCCATTCTGCAAAAATACCTTGATGACCTTGTGTTGGTCAGTGAAGAAGAAATTCGTTATGCCATTCGCTTTGTCATGGAGCGGATTAAACAAATTATTGAACCATCAAGTGCAACGACCGTAGCGGTAGCGCTATATCGTGATTTAGGTTTGCAGAAGGATAAAGTAGTGTGTATTAGTTCAGGAGGTAACGTTGATTTAAATAAACTTAGTGATCTAATAAATGTAGTGGGGGAGTAGCTATGGAAAAATTGGAAAATCATCTGAAAGGGTTAGAAGAGCAGTTATTATTAAAACGAAAAGAAGACTTTGAAGACCTGTTGGCTGATGACTTTTTTGAATATGGGTCGTCAGGGAATACTTATAATAAAGAAGACCAATTAGCAGCATTTAAAGGAGAAAGTCACGAGAGAAATGTTGTCTATCAATTGTCTAACTTTGACATGACTCAACTGGCAGATGACGTTGCACATGTAACCTATAAAGTATTTAATGAACAGACGGAGCAGTACTCATTAAGAAGCTCAATTTGGCGACAATGCAACGGCAAGTGGCAGATGTTTTTTCATCAAGGGACGATGACAAATTAGTACTCAACAGAAGATTATCCAATAGTTGGTGAACTAGATTCTATGCTTAGGAACGTTAACTTTAAGAGCATTCGTTGGGTGCAGACGGGACCTTATCATTGGGCTGTCGTCGCACGCAAGTCGACTTTAGAAAGTGGCCGATAAATTTTAAAAACTGACTGATATTTTTAGAAAACCGACTGATAAAATCAAAAAAGTGACCGATATTTTTGAAGAACTGAACGATAAAATCCAAAAACCGACCGATATAAGTCAAAAACTGACCGATATCAAAAGGAAAACGCGTCCGCGGACGCGTTTTTTCATTTAAAAGGTTCTTCCAAATATATTTAGATAACCTAACGTGTAAGAAAGATAGAATGCTAGAGCTAGTGCACTGACCATGGATGCAAGGAACACCCAATCTCGTTTCTGAACTCTTATATCATGATAATGTGTTCGGTTTCGGCTGCCGGTAAAACCTTTTGATTCCATTGCATTGGCGACACGTTCCGATTTTCGAATGGCGTTAGCCAGTAGCGGGATCATATAGCGTTTAAGCCGCTGAACACGTCCTTTTACCCCTTTAGTACGACTGACACCTCTAACTTGATGTGCTTGACGTAACAGGTCTAGTTCATGTTTAAACAATGGTAAAAATCTGTATCCCGCCAATATCCCGTAAGTTAATTTGGGTGGAAGTTTCAATTGTTGCATCAAACTTAACATTAGTTTAGTTGCGTCGGTTGTTAATGCAAATAGTAATGTTAGTGCAATGAAACACATCGACCTTAAAGCCAGACTAATCCCTACTTGTAAACTGCCAGTCGTAATCTCAATCCACCAAAAATGAACTAGAAGCTCGCCTCCAGCATATTTTTCATCTGTATGAAGCATCGATGTCCAAGCTAATCCAAGAGAGAACAAGGATAAGGGTATGAAGAACATAAACCACTTCTTCAAATTAATTCCTGAAAACAGAAATGTCACTACTAATAAAAACACCAAAAATACAAGTGGTGTTAATATATCAAAAGCTAAACTAAGCACGAGTCCTGGGATCACAATTGCAATGATTTTAATACTTGGGTTAATGGTTGATACCAATTGTAACCACCTCGCTTCGTTCGATCCGGTAAGGCTTGCGTAATCGGGCTTGTTTTAGAAGGTTATCATTCTTCCATAAGTCATTAGGCTTACCGTCCAATGCAATCTCACCTTGATCTAACACAATGACCCGATCAGCATATTGGTCTACTAACTCCATGTCATGAGTAACCATTGTAACGGCAGTTCCTTGCCGTTTTAATTGAGTGATTAGTTTCATCAGTTCAAGTGTAGTCGATGCATCTTGACCAAACGTTGGTTCATCAAATAATAGTAAATCAGGGTTTTCATCTAACATCGTTGCAACACTTAAGCGACGTTTCTGACCACCACTTAAAGAGAAAGGATTGCTAAACTTATGATCTGTTAGCTGAAACGTTTCTAATAACCGGTTAACGACATGTTTAATTTTATTCTCAGACAACCCATTTAACCTCATGCCGAAAGCTAACTCATCATAGACTGTATCGGCGATGAACTGATGCTCAGGATTTTGAAAAACGAATCCCGTTCGTTTTCTAAGTTCGCTTTCATTCCAGTTTTCTAATGGTAGATCTAAGAACGTCATATCGCCTCGCTCAGGCTTGAGCAGTCTCGCCATTAACTGAAGTAAGGTTGATTTCCCGGCCCCGTTCTCACCAACGATGGCGACAAGTTCTCCGCAGCGAATGTCAAAAGATATTCCATTTAGAACCTTTTTCTTTTTTCTAAAGAACGACAAGTCATTTACTGATAGGCATGGCTGTGTATTTGGCACAAACGAAGTCGGTGGTTTCTGATTAAAGAGATCATCGGATGTTTTAGGTAAAAATAATCCTTCTTCTTTTAACGTTGTGATATAGTCACGAAAAACTTTTTGAGGCTCATCGTCTACCATCAATTCACCATTATGGTTGAGAACCATCACTCGGTTCATAAGGTCAATCCAGTCATCAGCTTGGTGCTCAATAACAAGAATGCTCATATTAATTTGTTGTTGGAGTTCACCGATTAAGCCTACGAACTCCAGACTAGAAACAGGGTCGAGATTCGCCGTTGGTTCATCTAAAATTAATAGTTCAGGTTTCATTAATAAGACGGCAGCTAAGGCAATTTTTTGCTTTTGCCCGCCAGATAACTCATGGATGTTACTGTGTTTATATTCCGTCATTCCTATAAGCTCAAGCACTTCATCTATTTTTTGAATCATTTGGTTTCGAGGTACTGATAAATTTTCTAACGTAAAAGCAAGTTCATCTTCAACTTTTATCATGCAAAATTGACTTTCGGGGTCTTGGAACACAATTCCTATTCGTTGGTTCAATTCCCCTTTTTTAAATTTATCAAGATGAGTCTCTTGAAAATATAGATCGCCTGAAGCATACCCCTCGACAGTATCAGGATATAACCCATTTAAACATAACGCGAGCGTACTTTTACCTGAACCGCTTGCGCCTATTAATAAAATCGAATCACCTTCATTAATGGTCAAACTAAGGTTATTGATTACTGGTTTTTCTTGTCCTTCAAAAGAGAAGCTGAAGTTCTTGAGCGTAATTAGTGGGCTATGCGACATGATCATCACGTTTTCGCTTCTTGATCTCTTTTCCTAACGCGTAGCCTTGAAGGACACCTGTTTTCGCAAGCTGATCACTAATGAATTTACCTAAGAGGCCAGTGATGATGATGGCGCTTATGATTCGAGTGACAAATAATAAGGTTACAACCCAGTTCTCATAAGCATCAAACCCGCCTGCGAAGAAGTGGTACGGAAAGCTTAAACAAGCTGCACCCACACCAGATAACATTAAAATGTGCAGGCGATAATCTTTCCACCTTGTCGCTGCGAATGCTAACTCTGCCCCCAAACCTTGTATGGCACCAGAGATTAATAACTGAGGTCCAGTCGTTGACCCTGCTAGGACTTCAACTAATGCTGCAACCATTTCAGCTAAAAACGCCGCACCAGGCTTTCTTATAATGTAAGCGGCGATGACTGAAACAATAAACCAAATGCCATAAATGATTTCATAACCCATATCAGCAAGTCCGAACGGGGCAAAAAAGCCATATAGAACTTTTCCAACACCAAAGAATGCTAAATAAATAAACCCAAAAACAACACCTAAAATCGACATTAAAACAATCTCTTTAAGTTTCCATTGATTCATGGTTCACCTCTCCTTTAATTGTTTGATGGGCTATTAGCCGATATCGTAAATGTCATAGTCACGTGTGAAACTTCTTGTTGAACTTGGTTAAAAGATTCGCGTAACGTTTTAAAGATATTTTTAACATCACCATCTAAACGAGTGGCATAGTGTGATGCGCTCACTTTAACATCACGCTCTTTTGACAAATCGATTTGATTCATAATTTGTTCCATGTAATCTTCTCGCCCCATTGGGTATAGCGAAAACTTACATCCAGCCTTTTGCTCTAGCTCTTGGATGTTTGCTTGGTTCTGTGGTTCATTCGTCTCATCCATATAAACATCTCCAGGTGAATCCCCTGGGCAGCCAATCGAGAACGTACCACTCATGGCAACATGTTCACCTGTTTTTGCTGCGTGTAGGAAAATGGCCTCTGTCACATCAAAAATGTGAACTATTTTTCCGCGAATACACGTACTCACATCGTCTGTATCTTTCCAGACTTTTGATGTATCGACTTCTTCTAACGCCGATAAAATAATGTCGACAAATTGGTCGCTCATCGGATAAAGGGTGAACTGGCATCCCGCAATACGACTTGTTCCACATTGATTTGTCATGAAAATCTCCTCCCTATAATTTTTTTATAAATTAAAAAAACTGCACTCCCGTGGGAATGCAGTTGACCTGTACGAAAATTCACCTGTACTTCAGACAGTCTCCTACACTTCCCCACGCTAGTATTATCTAGATCGGGTTTTAAGGGTCGGGCGATTGCCCTCTCAGCCACTTGCTTGTAGCTCCCCTAGTGTTGATTCGGTTATGCAGTTTTCTTACACTTAAAAATATAACATGTAAAAATAATTTGTAAAGTTAAAAAATTTATTTAGTATTTAAAGTACAGTTAAAGGAGGGGTTACTTATGGACCCTATAAATCTTACGAGAGATTTTGTTAAAAAAGAACTGGAAAACGAGGGTACTGGTCACGATTGGTGGCACATTGAGCGTGTAACTAACTTGGCCAATCGAATAGCAGATGAAGAAAATGCTGATCCATTCATTTGTACAATGTCTGCACTTCTTCATGACCTAGCTGATGAGAAACTAAACGAATCTGAAGAAGCTGGCCTCAAACGTGTTAAAAATTGGTTAGATGATCTTAAAATTCCTCAACTACAGCAAGAGCATATTTTATACATTATTAAGACCATTTCATATAAAGGTGGCCAAGGCCCTAAGCTAACTAGTTTAGAAGCCAAAGTAGTTCAGGATGCTGACCGTCTAGACGCGATTGGAGCTATTGGAATTGCTCGTTGTTTTACTTATGCGGGTTCAAAGGGCAATCTAATACATCACCCTGATGTGGAACCTCGGGAAGGTATGACTAAAGAAGAATATAGCAAACGTGATGGAACTGCCATCAATCATTTTTATGAAAAACTCCTAAAATTAAAAGACCTTATGAATACTAGAACGGGGTATAATATCGCAAAAGAACGACATAACATGATGAAACAATTTTTAGCAGAATTTTTCGACGAATGGAGTGGAAAAAAGTAAAAAGCCCACACAAATTTTGAAGAATCCCGAAATGTATGAGTAGTTTGATTGAGGGAGAGGTACATAAATGCGTAACAAGTGGATTTATTTTTTGATTACTGGATTGATTGTTCTATCTGGTTGTGGGGCTGATGCTGAAGAAAAAAAGGATGAGCCTCAAGATAACAAAGAAGAGCAGGTAGAAAAAGACAATTCTAGTAAAGTCTTATATGAAAATGGTGCACTTATAGTTAAAGATACTTCTGGTTGGTCAGTAGGAAAAGAAGAAAAGAACCCTTTAACAGTCAGTTTCAATCACCAACACATAAAAGCAATTGTGACAATATTTGATACACAAAAAAGTTTTAATCAAATTAAAGATGAACTGATTGCAGGTGCGGGAGATGTAGAAGTGATTGAGGAAGAGGAAGATTACTTTTCCTACCAATCGAAAAATAAAGAAAGCATTAAAACAGAAGTTTATCTTAAACAAAATGGTCAGCAGACGTTGGTACTTTCTTTCTTAGCTAATAAGAATCAGTTTGATGAACTTAGTGACACCATTAAAGAATTCCAATCAGCAGTTAAATTAAAAAATTAGGAAGGGATGAGGAAATTGAAAAAGTTTTTATTTGCTCTAATAACGAGTACATTGTTAATTGGAGGGGCTGTTCAGGCAGAAGAGAATCCAACAGAAGATCAGTCTTATGTTAGTCCAGATTCAGAAGTCTACCATATGAGTCGCTTTATGGAACAAGCTGAGTATGAATTGACTGAGGACAAAACAATTAAGGCTTTGCTTCAGGATGGGTTTGCAGAAGAAAGGTTAGCAGAAATTAAAGAACTTATTGAAATGGATAGCCAAGAAGAAGTTGATGAGCTATTTAAAGAATATGAGCAGCATTTAGAAGAAATTAAGAAAAACCTTGAGGCGGCAAAGGCTGAAGGTGAAGACGTTACAGAAGTAGAAGAAACGGTGGAAAAAAATAAAGAACAGCAAGCAATTAGTCTTGAAGAACTTATAAATCATGAAGAGTTATCTCAGGAAACTAAAGACGAATTAGAACAGGTTCTAGTACAACACGACGATGATACAACAGAAGAAGAAAGTACAAGTGAAGAGGATACAACTGATGAACCTGTAGAAGAAGATGAAGAAAAAGAAAAACATGAAAGTAAAGACGAAGCAGAAAAGAAAGTTAAGGAAACTGAACGTAAGTTAGCGAAAGAAAAAGAACAAGCAACTAAAAAGTTAGATAAGGCAAAAGAAGAGGCAGATCGTGAGCTAGCTAAAGTTATCGCTGAATTAGAGCGTGAATTAGCTAAGGCTGAAAGTGAAGAAAAAGCAGAAGAAAAAATCGATAAAGCCGAGCGTAAAATTGAAAAGATTCTAAGTAAATTAGAATGGAAAACAGAAAAAGCTAAATCTAAAGCTGAAGAGAAAGCTGAGAAGGCTTTAGAAAAATTGGAAGAAAAGATAGAAGATCTAGATGAAAAAGAAGACCGTGACGATGAGGATGATCGTGAAGAAGCAGAACGCGAAGACGATCACGATGAAGAAGACAAAGAAGATAAAGACGAAGATAATGATGATGACGAAGAAGATGGCGAAGATGACGACCGTGAAGAAGATTAATGATATTAACCCTGCTAGATTATCTAGTGGGGTTTTTTATGTGAAAAATAGGTAAAGAGGTCCAGTATGTATAGTTAATTTTTAGTCAATGTTGTTAATGTACAATAAGGCTTTTAGGGTGGTGGCTCGCCCCTATTCTTACGTGGAGGGGGTGATGCCTATGACGGTGTATGAAGCCATGATGATCATGCTAGCGTTTGGATCATTGGTGGCGTTAATACTGTCAGAAAAAAAGTAACCACCCATGTGCCTGGTCAGCGTTAGGGTCGTTACGATTCTAAAAGCGAGCCGCCCCATTGAAGGGCTATTGTACGTAGCCGTTGGTGTGCTTGCACCAACGGTTATTTTTATTTTATACGAATCTGTTATTTATATTATAACCACTTATGAAAAAAAATTAAACATGTTTAACATATTACTTTGACACAAATAGTAATATGTATTATGATATAGTTCAGGAGGCGAAGTAAAATGAGTTCAAACATATCAACAGACTTGATTCGTGGTCATACGGTCACAATTATCTTAAACATCTTAAGACAAGGTGATAGTTATGGCTATGAAATATACAAGAAGATTATTGAGCTAAGTCAAAATCAATATGAGTTAAAGGAAGCAACACTGTATACAGCTTTTAGGCGTTTACAAAAAGATGGTTTAATTACGTCTTATTGGGGTGACGAAACTCAAGGCGGACGCCGTAAATATTACCGAATAACTGACGATGGCTTAAAAAAATATGAACAAAACAAAGAAGAATGGTTTTTTGCCAAAGATGTGTTAGATCAACTAATAACAGGAGGGGATTCCAATGAATCTTAATGAAGAAGTTAGAAAATATATTGATGATTTATTTAAAGATGTTGGTAAGAGTCAGCAATTATTTGATCTGAAACAAGAACTTATAACTAATATGCATGAACGAATTAAGGACTATCAAAAACAAGGCTTGTCGGATGAAGAAGCTTTTAGAGAAGCAAAGGTATCAATGGGTGATTTAAGTGGCTTAGTCGATGATATGCGTGAAGCAGGAAAAGAAGAAGCAAAAGGAGAGGTGTACAGTTCGATGACAAATCGAATTTCTACAGGTGGGATTGTCATAAGTGTGATGTTAATTTTATTTGGTCTACTCATGACTGTTAGTATGAACTTCATGGATGTACCAGGGCCAGCTAAATCAGGAACAAGTATTTTTATAGTTATTGGCGGTGCGATTTTAACCTATAGTATACTTGCGAGAGAGACAGACAAGAAGTATGCGATGAACCAAGTTCGTGCTGTGTTATATGCATTAGCCGTAGGAATTTTACTATTCGGGGCTTTTGTTGGTGTTACGTCAGGACTTGCAACTGGTGAAATGTTTATCGCATTCTCATCAAGCACCATTTTTCTTGTAATCGGGATTGGTTTATTAGTTACGTTATTGTTAACGACAAAATTCAATCGTACGAAGTAATGTCTCAATATTTTGAACTCAATGTCCTATAAAATGGCTTCAATGTCTCATAAAACGTGTTGAATACGTTTTCGACAAAACTCATGTCTCAGAAATTCAAAATATTGTCCTATAAATAATAAAAAGGCTTCCAAATTTGCTGGAAGCCTTTACTCTATGTATAATCATTTTTCTTATCAAGTAATTCAATAATCCGTTTGTTTTGTTCCACTTGTTTATGATTATAATCTCTAATCTGTAAAATCCATATGATGACCAATATTGTGAGTACAATAGGTATTAAAGTTATAATTAATCCTATAAATGAAAAACCACCCATGCTCAGTCCCTCCTCCTATGTCTATACTAGCAAATTTTAAATATCTTGACCATGATGCTCGTGTTGATTAGGGATATGCTGGTGAATTTCATCATTAGGAAATAAAAAAAATATCGTCGTAACTAAAACACATAGTAAGATTAAATAAGAATATTTTAACTCGTACTGCTTGGCAATAGAAAAAACAGTTATTCCCACCAAAAAAGCTAACCCAATCATGAGTAAGAATAGACCATCGTGCTGTTCAAACATCATAATGAGCATGATCCCCATCATCGATGCCATTAAGCCAGAGAAAAAGCCCTCAATCTGGCACTTTACTCCAAACCTCATCCCGACCCCCATGCCAACTAATGCGGATAGCACTATGGCGATTAATGTAGCCACTAATGCTTGTCCACCGAACCAAACCCATACAAGAAATCCGATGGTTAACCCATTGGACGAAGTCAGTACCATCGTTGTGATCATAGATTCCATTTGTTTGCCTGATGGATGAATAAAAAATATGATGATCAACAAATTAATTAATATAATTGCACTAGAAAAAATGACCACGCTCATAGGTGAGCCTCCTTAAATTTCATTTACTCTAATAAGATATACGCTTGTCTTTAAGTTTATGATAAAAATACTTTGAGGGGGTATCATGTAAGTAAGCTATATATTAGTTAAAGAATTATTGAGATTATTGAGCACTAACATTGAATACCTTTCGGGGGTATGATATATTGAAGTCAGAAAATACAAGAAAGGGGTTATACTATGAAAGAATTAACACTTACAGTACAAGGTATGTCTTGTGGCCATTGTGTATCTTCAGTTGAAGGTGCTTTAAAAGAATTAGATGGTGTATCAGAAGTTAACGTTAACTTAGGTGAAGGGAAAGTTGATGTTAAGTTTGACGACTCAAAAGTTTCTGTGGATCAGATGAAAGAAGCTATTGATGAACAAGGTTACGATGTCGTAGCTTAAATAGGTTCCCCGTTCAATATGAGCGGGGTTCTTTTATAAACCAATTTCTTGTATCAGAAGTTAATAAAATAAATCACCCCTTTTTTGTTGACAATATGCATTAGGGGGGTATAGTATATAACTAAGAGGTGAAAATAAATGGATCAAAAAGACGTAAAAATAGTTAATCAAGATGAACCGGTTGTTCCTCGTACGAATTCAGAAAAAGAGGGTATTAGCAACCGTTTAAAAAGAATAGAGGGTCAGGTAAGAGGGCTTCAAAAAATGGTTGAAGAAGATCGCTATTGTGTCGATGTATTAGTTCAGATTTCAGCCGTTCAAGCTGCCCTGGATAAAGTAGGTTACCAAATGCTCGAACGTCATGCGAAGATGTGTGTGACGAACGCAGTTAAGGAAGGTAACGGAGATGAATACATGGATGAACTGATGAAAGTGATCAAACAGTATTCTAAGTAAGGGAGTGAATCAGATGGCACTAGATGAGAAAGATCAAAAACAAACCCAATTAGATATAACGGGCATGACTTGTTCAGCCTGTTCGACTAGAATTGAAAAAGTTCTAAATAAAATGGATGGGGTCGATGCGAACGTAAATTTATCGATGGAAAAGGCATCGGTCTCATTTGATGAGAACCAAGCAAGTGTTCACGACGTCATTGAACGCATTCAAAAACTAGGGTATGGCGTGCAAGAAGAAAAAATTGAACTCGATATTAGAGGGATGACATGCGCGGCTTGCTCAACACGAATCGAAAAGGGCCTTTCTAAAATGGAAGGAATCTCTCAAGCTAATATTAATTTAGCCACTGAGTCCGGAACAGTTGAGTATACCCCTGGTGTGGTATCGACTGACGATGTGATCGAGAAAGTAAAGAAACTAGGATATGAAGCCGTCGTTAAACAAGATAATGAAGAAAAGGAGTCACACAAAGAGAAAGAAATTAGAGAGAAGAAAAACCTTTTTATTTTCTCTGCGATTTTATCTTTCCCATTATTATTAACGATGCTAGGTCATATGCCGATTGATTTAGGGTTTTCAGCACCAGCTTTTATTGAATACCCATGGACGCAGTTCGTATTAGCGACGATTGTTCAATTTTACGTTGGATGGCCATTTTATACTGGTGCTTATAGAGCGCTCGTTAATAAAAGTGCCAACATGGACGTATTAGTCGCATTAGGTACATCCGCAGCGTATCTATACAGCGTGGTTCAAACGTTGTTATGGCAAACGGGTACAATTGAACACGCGGAATTGTATTTTGAAACCAGTGCGATTTTAATCACACTCATCATATTAGGTAAATATTTTGAAGCACTCGCCAAAGGACGAACGACAGCAGCTATTACCAATTTATTAAAGCTACAGGCTAAAGAAGCAACAGTCCTTAGAGATGGTAAAGAGGAACGTATCCCAGTAGAACAAGTAAAAGTCGGTGATTACATCATCGTTAAACCAGGTGAAAAAATTCCAGTTGATGGTGAAGTAATCGAAGGTTCTACTTCTATTGATGAATCAATGATTACAGGTGAATCGATTCCTGTTGATAAAAGCCAGGAAGATCCAGTTATTGGTTCGACGATTAATAAAAATGGTACTATTACCATGATTGCTAAGAAAGTCGGTAAAGATACGGCACTTGCTGGCATCATTAAAATTGTGGAAGATGCGCAAGGATCAAAAGCTCCAATTCAAAGAATGGCTGATAAAATTTCAGGAATCTTTGTTCCTATAGTCGTAGGCATAGCCGTTATAACATTTTTAGTCTGGTTCTTGATTGTGGACCCAGGCGTTTGGTCATCAGCACTAGAAGCGTCTATAGCAGTATTAGTCATTGCTTGCCCTTGCGCGTTGGGACTTGCAACACCAACATCGATTATGGTTGGTTCAGGACGGGGTGCTGAAAAAGGGATTCTCTTTAAAGGCGGAGAATATTTAGAAGGGACCCAAGCCATTGAAGCCGTTTTATTAGATAAAACAGGTACAATCACAGAAGGTAAACCGCGTGTAACGAACGTTATGACTGTTTCCGGATCTGAGGATGATTTTGCTTTAGTTGCCGCAGCTGAGAAGCGTTCTGAGCATCCACTTGCAGAAGCAGTTATGGCCTATGCAACAGAACAAGACGTGGATGTTCAAGATCCAGCTACATTTGAAGCTGTATCTGGTCATGGAATTGAGGCAAGTGTGGAAGGTCATGATGTTCTAGTAGGTACAAGAAAATTATTAATGGAAAAAGGAATTAACACAGAGTTTGCCGAAGAGAAACTACAAGAGTTTGAAAAAGAAGGTAAAACATCTGTTTTAGCTGCGATTGATCGAGAGTTACGTTTCGTTATAGCAATAGCTGATACAGTTAAACCTACTTCAAAAGCAGCAATTGAAGAGCTCCAAGAAATCGGAATCGAAGTCTATATGATGACTGGAGATAACACTCGAACAGCGAAGGCGGTTGCTAGAGAAGTTGGAATTTCTGAAGAAAATGTATTCGCTGAAGTTTTACCAGAGCATAAAGCCGACCAAGTAAAAAAATTACAGGATGCTGGAAAGAAAGTGGCAATGGTTGGTGATGGGATAAATGATGCACCAGCATTAGCTATAGCGGATATTGGTATGGCAATTGGTACAGGGACAGATGTTGCCATAGAAGCAGCTGACGTAACATTAGTTGGCGGCGATTTAACCAATATATCACAAGCTGTTAGATTAAGTAAGAAAACGATGCGTAATATCAGACAAAACCTGTTCTGGGCACTCTTTTACAATAGTATGGGGATCCCAGTTGCAGCATTAGGCTTACTTGCACCGTGGGTTGCTGGAGCAGCAATGGCATTTAGTTCAGTCTCCGTAGTTTCCAACTCATTACGATTGAAAAAACAAAGAATATAATTAACATGCTTGCAGGTGGAGCCTGCAAGCATGTTTTACATCTAAAACGAAATAGGAGGAATATGAATGGCAATCCCGTTAAATTATACAGTTCAGGTTCAAGAGGGTTGGGTTGATTATAATGGACATATGAATGATGCAGAATATGCGAAAGTGTTTAGTAAAGCAGGTTTTCAGATGATGCTCAGTATGGGGATTACCAGAGAAAAATTAAATGATTATAACTATACATATTTTACTTTAGAAACTCATATTTGCTATTTAAAAGAAATCTTATTAGGTGAAAAAGTTCAATTGGAATGGCAATTAATTGATTTTGATCATAAAAGAATGCATGTATTCTTTAGAATGAAAAAAGAAGATGGTACACCTGTTGCAACGAGTGAACAAATGGTAATCGGAGTGAGTTCAGAAACCCGTAAGTCTGCTTCTTTTCCAGGAGAGTTTTTAAACTTGATTGAAGAAGCGTGGATGACACATAAGGAGTTAGACAAGCCAAAGGAAATCGGGAGAGTCATCGGTATTAAAAGGTAGAAACGCTTGGAAGAGATCCCAAGCGTTTCAATTCTATCGTTTCTGGTTCTGTTGACGTCGCTCAGCTTCTCGCGCTCTTGCTTGTGCTTCTAAGTCTTCTTGATCTGCCATTGACTGAGAAAACTCGACATCTTCAGCGCGAAGCTGATTTTTAGGCGTTTGTGCCATTGGGTTTTTGCTTTTTGTTTTGTGTTCATCTTTACCCATACGATCACCTCATTACAAAGAATTAAGGTTAGTATGTGTTAAAAAGTGATGCGTCATTCAGGGAAATTATCGCTATAAATATGCATGGCATCCCGCATAAATTCAGCTAATCCTTCACCGTACTGATCAATATTTCGTGTGAAACGTTGATCGCTAACGTACATATCCCCTAACCCTTTAAACATTTCAGGTGAACATTCATAAAAGTTGTCATGAATCAATGAATGCCACTCCCCTATAACAGTTTGAACTTCTGCATCGTTCGGTGTGTGTTCATCCATTAGGTTAGCCAATCGTTTGTAAATACTATCTGATCGCTCTTGAATGGTTTTCCAATCTTGCTTAGTATAGGCTGATGTCCGTTTTTGTGACTGTCTATAAGCATCTGTGTGACCATATTTTTCTTCAGTTTCTTTAGCGTACTTTTCTTGATGAGCATTAATCTCATCCATACTAAAATTCTCAAACATTTTCTTCTTACTCATTTTTTGATCCTCCTTTAGTGAGTAAATGGTTTCATCGACTGTTGTTAGAAGCCGTTCGAGGCGACGTTTCTTCTTTTTAAGTAAAGTTTTATGATTTTCTAATGCTTCAAGTTGGTCGAAGTTTTGGTTAATCATGATCTCCTTAATCTGATTCAGTGAAAAATCCAGCTCTTTAAAAAATAGTATTTGCTGAAGCTTTCTTAAGCTGTCGTCATCATAATAACGATAACCGTTTTTAGCTACTTTAGAAGGCTTTAAAAGTCCAATACGATCATAATGATGTAGTGTGCGCACACTTACTCCTGATAACTTTGCAACTTCTTTAACCAAATACATAACATCACCTCTGTTTTTAATATAAACTATTACGTTACGTTAGGGTCAATGAATTTGTTAGCTAATTTTAAAAGATGGTTCATTGTCAGCTCTTGAAAATGAAACTTATAAATTTATCATATATAATAAATGATAGGGAGGGGATGACATGCTCAATACGTCTTATAACCAGATAGTTAACACAGCAATGATTGGTACATACGAAAAAATTAATGTAAATGATGTTGTTTCGTTAGCACTAGATGAGCAATTAAAGCCTTCGAATGAAGATGGGGAAAGAGTGTTATTTTTAGGAATTGATCTTCAAAATGATTTTATGGAAGAAGGGGCGATAGGTGTACCTGGTGCACATCAAGATGTTGAACGGATTACTAGGTTTTTATATAACAACATGGAACGGATTACTAATATTGCTGTGTCGTTAGATACTCATGGATTGCATCAAATCTTTCATCCTACATGGTGGGTAGATCCTGAAGGGAAGCACCCTGAACCATTAACAATTATTACCACGAACGATTTAAAAGAAGATAAATGGAAACCGGTTATTAAACAAGAAGCAAGTATTGAATATGTTAAAAATTTAGAAGAAAAAGGGCAAAAAAATCTGTGCATTTGGCCTTATCATTGTATCGAGGGAACACCTGGTGCTGCTTTAGAAAATCAATTTTCAAAAATGATTCACTTTCATTCGATAGCACGTCAAACGAATGTCAAAAAGGTTGTTAAAGGTCAAGACTCCCTTAGTGAAATGTACGGTATTATTAAACCAGAATATAGTCAAAACGATCAGACTAATCATGAGTTACTTAATTATTTAGGTCAATTTGATAAATTAATAATTGCTGGAGAAGCAGAATCTCATTGTGTATATGAGTCAGTTCGACAAATTGCAGAGCACTTCTCTAATGATTTAAAATGGAAAAAGAATATTTTTGTTTTAACAGATGGAATGAGTTGCATTCCCGGATTTGAAGAAGAAAATAAAAAGGCATGGAAGGCATTATCTGACAAGTTCAATATTCAACTTGTCGAATCAACACAATTGAAGTTGTAGTTTTATGTGATTATTTCCCGGGTAATGTCGAAGAGAGGTGAGACTATGAAAACAATAGGTATAATTGGCGGAATGAGTTGGGAATCGACCGTAACTTATTACCGATTAATAAATGAAAAAGTTAATAAAGAATTAGGTGGTCTTCATTCTGCTCAAATCGTTTTATATAGTGTAGATTTTGCGGAAATTGAAGAAAATCAATCAAAAGGCGAATGGTGGAAAGCTGGAGATTCATTATGGTATGCAGCAAGATCATTGGAGTTAGCTGGTGCAGATTTTATTATTTTAGCGACTAATACGATGCACAAAGTAGTAGAAATCATAGAAGAACGTATTACGATTCCGATTCTGCATATTGCAGACGCTACTGCGCTTGCAATCTGGGAGAAGGATGTACGTAAAGTAGCGTTATTAGGTACTAAATATACGATGGAGCAGTCCTTCTATAAAAATCGTCTTGAAGAGCAAGGCCTAGAAGTGATTACTCCTGACGAAGAGCAACGCGAGAAAATTAATGACATTATATTTGATGAACTTGTTCAAGGGAAACTAAATGGAGAGTCTAAAGCTTATTATTTAGATGTCATTCAAGAGTTAGTTGACCAAGGAGCAGAAGGGGTTATACTTGGCTGTACTGAGATTGGATTGTTAATTCAAGAAGAAGACGTGAGCGTTCCTGTTTTTGATACAACTAAAATCCATGCAACTGAAGCGGCTAAAGAATCATTAAAAGATGAATAGGAGTTTAAGGATTGAGAAAGTATTTGTTATTATTGTTGCTAATTTCGTTAATGGCCTGTAGTCCAGAAGATTCAACTGAAGAAAAAGACATGAAAGTAGATGGATTAGCAACTGTCGAAGCTCTAAAAGAATTTGATACTAAGAAGGCTGCTGAACGTCTAGCTTTAGGTCCGATTTTTGAATTTGATGTAAAATTTCAAGATCCAAATGATACGAAATTGGAAGTCTGGTTAGATATTTATAAAGATGGTGAAAGACTAAATGGTAAAATGGGGCAAGTTAGGACTGAGTTTGTAGATATTAAACGAAAGTCAGAACACATTGGTTGGTCAATGATGGACCCCTTGGCAGACACTTTGGATTTAAGATTGTATAGTTATAATGCTAAAGAAAGTGGAACATATACTAGTCAACGAGAAACGATGTTGAAATCAGGGTACCCTACCTCACATAAATATTTGATTGACAGTAATATCAATCTAAAACCTGGAAAGGAATACCCTGTTGCTGCGTTTTATCAAAGTAATTCAAAAAATACGATTAGAGGCTATAATACTTTAGATCAATTAATTAAAAATAATCACGTTGTTATCTTAATGAAAGTAAAAGTTGAAGAAAAATAGGTAGTGGAGCTAACTCTACTACCTATTTTTTGTATATCTTGATATCTATGACAAGGAATTATATGTATACTTGTCGAAATGTAGGAGAGGGAGGGAAGCGGTATGGAACAAGTCATCTATTTAGTTAGGCATTGCAAGGCAACAGGTCAGGATCCAGATTGTGAGCTAACTTCGCAAGGTTATGAGCAGTCTCAACAGTTAGCTAGTTTTTTTGAAACAATAGAAGTAGATCAAATTATTACTAGCCCATATACGCGGGCTGTTCAATCCATTTTACCAACTGCAGAACAAAAGAATTTAGATATATACGTCCATGACGGGCTAAAGGAACGAGATCTAAGTAATAAAAAACTTGAAAACTGGATGGAACTTTTAGAAGCTTCTTTTCGAGATTTACATATGAAGTTATCTGGCGGTGAGTCTAGTTATGAAGCGATGCAACGATTTCTGCCAATTTTAGAAGCTATTAAACTAGGGAGAGTAAAATCAACCATACTTGTTACTCATGGCAATTTAATGACGTTAATGTTGAATCATTTTGATCGACAATATGGCTTTGAAGACTGGAAGAGCCTATCGAATCCAGATGTTTATAAGGTTACTATTGGTAGTGGATTAATAGAGAGAATTTGGCAGTGAAGAGTGGGTGTATGAAATGGATAGGCGAACGTTGATCCAATTATTAGTCGCAGCAGTGCTTCTTGGTGGTTTTTTCTTAATAGTTCAAGTAACGTCTAGTTCAGATGAAACGGAAGAAGAAATTAAAGACAAATCCGATGAGCAGAATGAACAACTGATTGACAGTGTGGAAGAACTCGCAATTGATTTAGAATTACCAAACTATAATGAGGACATGTCATTAGAGGAGTTAGAATCTCTAATAGAAATCTATAGTAACAAAATCGTCAGATTAACAGAAATGGAACATCAGTTAGATTCTAAATTTTATACTGAAACAAGAAATGACATGGAAAAAGAACGATCCGAGTTATTTAATCTTCTAAGAAAAAAACGAGATGAAGAGTTTGAATGGACAGTACTTGAAAGTAATGAGGACTTAAAAGAACATTATAACTCTATAATCCCTGGCCTAAAACGCGCAAAAAAACTAGGGGTAGTAGAAGACATCAAACAAACGTTTGTTTTAGAAGATAGTGATTATGAGTTTACGATTGATCAGGTCTGGTCCAGTTCCGAAGGTTTTTACTTACTTTATAATATTAAAGTAGGTGAAGTTCCTAAAGGTAGGTTGTTTCATTATTTACATTTGCAACAAGGAAGAAATGACCTTCGTGAATTGTGGCGTAGCAGAGAAAGTGTATATTATAATGGCCGCATTTATGGTGCTGTCAAATATTTAATGGAAAACAATAAAACTGAAGATCATGATACATTTGATATTGGAATTCAAGTGGGACAAAACCAATTACATCGTTTTCATAATAAAACAATTCCTATTAAAGAACACAAAGACATCGAAGCGAAATATAAATTCACCGTTCCGATAAAGCGCACGGTGAGCCAAAATGGTATTACTGTTACCATAGATCGTTTAGAACATCGGTTAGGTGGGAATCGGTTGTATTTAACTGCAGATGAGCACAGGATTTTTGGTATATCTGGTGAAGTTGATAACCAACGTTTTTCTAAGTTTAAGTATCAGGGTTTCAATAATGATAATGGAAACGAATTTAATCTACCCATAAAATCTTCTGATCAGCTGCCGGATCAAATGAATGTCGAGTTAAATGAATTACATTTAGTAACGGACCAAAGCCTAACATTTGAAGTAGATGCATCCAACATAGAGTACCAAGAGAAGGTGATCATTAATAAACGAATAGGTGAAGTGTTCGGATTTAGCTATTTTATTAATCATTTAGAATATAATGGTGACGGGCTATTCGTCTATTTAAGAAAAGAGAATAGAACTGGCTATCATAATTATGAAATCCCTATGCCTGTGTCTCCAAACTCTCCAGAATTTAATAACATTACTATTATTAACTCTAATGGTGAGGAAATTAAAGACCAGTACTTCAGAACAGATGTAAGGCCGCATGAGAATTTAATAGGCTTTACAATACCTAGTGATGGCGAAAAGTATCAAATTAAATTTAGCGATATATTAATCCGTACTAAGTTTTACGACAAATTTAATGTGGAAATTAAAAAACAATGAGTTTTGAGGCATTTGGCGAAGCACCAAATGCCCCCTTTATTTTTCGGTTAAAACTTCAATTAAATGCTGAGGGCTTTCTTCAATTATGATATGTTCCTTGTAATGTCGATCGGCAAAGCCTTCCTTAATCATATGGTCGAATAATTCTACAAGGGGTGAATAATAACCGTTTGTATTAAGCAAAGCGCAAGGTTTTTCGTGATAACCAATTTGCGACCAAGTAAAAACTTCAAACCACTCTTCTAGAGTACCCACTCCTCCAGGTAAGGCTACGAAGGCATCTGATAGTTGTGCCATCATAGCCTTTCGTTCATGCATGTCCTTAACAACATGTAGCTCAGTTAAATTTTGATGAGCTATTTCCACTGTTTTAAGTCTTTCTGGAATGACGCCAATAACAGTACCATTTTGTTCAAGGACACCTTCTGCAACAGCACCCATTAAACCAACAATAGCTCCTCCGTAAACAAGTTCAAGGTTATGATTAGCAAGCAATTTACCTAGCTTTTTGGCCTCTTTCATATAGGAATCATCTATTCCATGTCTTGAACCACAGAATACTGCTATACGTTTCAATTATTTCACAGCCTCTCAGTTTTTGATAATAATACTTATTCTAATTTATCCATTCATATGTAAGTTTTCAAGGTTAAAAGAATTTATGAAACAAACGTTTGTTTGAAACTAGTTTTACTTTAACAAAATGTTCATATGTATTAAATAGGAGTTTACCTGAATGGTCTCGAACGTTATATGTAAGTGAGGGGGGATCGTATGTGTAAATGGAAAGGTTCGGCAGCGGTTTGTGTTAATGAAAATCAGGAATTACTAATGATTCAGCAAGGCTTACCTCATGAAGGAAAAAGGTGGTCAGTTCCATCAGGGGGAGTTGAAACAGACGAAACATTTGAACAATGCTGCATAAGAGAAGTTTACGAAGAAACGGGCTATCACGTAGAAATAGAAAATGAACTGTTTACTAAAGACTCTGAAGTGTCGACAGTTAAATATTTCAGTGTCAATATCATCGGGGGTCAGATTAGATTGCATGATCCGGATGGACTTGTGCAAAGTGTTGAATGGAGAGATCCAAAGTTAGTACCTAAAGAGGACTTTCAGTACAAAGAAGATATTGAGTTCTTGCAAAACTATGTAAAGGAGACCGTGAAGTGACATGATTAGAAAGGCAACAATGGAAGATGTACAAGGTCTAGCAGAATTGATGAGTGAATTAGGTTATCCGACGAGTTACGAAAATATGAAGCAACGTTATTCGAAAATTAATCAACATCCTGATTACTATACGTTAGTTTACGAAATTGAGGGACAACTTGTTGGCATGACAGGTATGATTAGAGCTTTTCGATATGAAGACGATTATTCTTATGTACGCATCGTTTCAATGGTAGTTAAGGAGTTTGCTCGTGGTAAAGGAATTGGGTATGAGCTATTAAAAGCTTCGGAATCATGGGCGAAGGGACAAGGTTGTCATATGGTTACTTTAAATAGTGGTAACAGGGAAGAACGATCAAAAGCACATGAGTTTTATAAAAGAAATGGTTTCGTTGGCTCTGCAACCGGTTTTTATAAGAAATTATAAGTAAATATGATTTTAATCTGATTTGACTAAAAAATCATGGGAGCATCTAAACGAGGTCCTCCCATGATTTATGAAATTTATAAGTTTTGACCATAATCATCCAGTCAATCTTGAATTAAATTCACCTCACAAACCAGCCTTCTTTTGCAACCGTTTTGAAATTTCAAGGAAATCTTCGTATGAGATTCCTGGAGCAAATGTTTCTTCTGCTTCGGGATACTCCGGAACAGGTGCCCCTTTTGGTGCTCCTTGAATGACCTCAAGTGGTAAGCCATCTTCCGGGTGGTCACCTTTCCATATTTGGACAACATCTTTATAATCCTGGTCACTAAAAGTATATAACTTTCTACCTTCCCCAGCATCTTCCCATTTTCGTGCTGCATCAAATTTTCTGTTACTTAAATTTGGGATTGGAACCATTTTCGTCATATCTACCCCTGTAAGAATCTCAAGTGCTTTAGCGTATGCAACGATATGCACTCCTCCACGGACTAATAAATAACCAATCATTTCTCTAGCAACTGGATGTTCTGTCATTTCGTAAACTCTCATTTTATGTGTTCTAGCTCCAATCTCAAGGAAAAAGTTATGAAGCAAATCCTGTACGAGATTCCCGCTTTTAAATGTGTAATCACCTGTCCAAGCTGCCCCCATCGAGTCAAAAGGTCTTGCCATTTGATCTGTAGCAATAAAGTGATAAGTATTACGTTTGTCCTTTCCATCACGCATAGGTGTTTGATCAGGTTCTTCAGGGTAAGTAGATCCTACAAGCATTAAATTTATTGTGTGAGAAACTAACTCTACGTGCCCAAACTCTTCTCCTGTAATACTACATATGAGGTCATAAAATGGTTTAAGCTTTTTACTTTGTCTGAAACCAAATGATTGGAACATATAATTATTTAAAGTCGACATTTCTCCAAATCGACCACCAAGTAGCTCTTGTACAGCTGCGGCAGCATTAGGATCTGGCTGGTCGGGCTTTGGTAATTCAATCGCAATACGGTCAAACCGTTTAATCATTGGTACCCCTCCTTTAGTAGTCATACCATTAGTAAGTTTATGAGTGAGGAGGGTTGTATTATCAATAATTATTTGGAGTCATGAAATTGAGTTGGCATGACCCAACTAATTTCCTGTATGCGAACAAAGTATATGTTTCCGCTAATTTCTAAAGCTATATGGTCAATTTTTACATCGATTAATTGTCCACGTAATGCTCCTTTGTCTGTTTCAACGACAACATGTTGATTGATTAACGATATTAATGTTTGGTACATAAAAGGTTCAAATAATGTAAATAATTGAATTTGATGATTATCAGCTTGACTTGGCAATTGAGGTTGATTACCCCACGAAAAACCTTGGTTACCATAATACATACTCATACTAATCCTCCTAAATAAATTGCTTTTTTATTTTATGATGATGCATACCCGGGAGTGATTGTTTAACCGTATGTAAAAATTTCCACTATTATTTTTGGATAGATTCATTGATTTAACAAATACTACCTTCCAGTCAATGAACTATCTAAAGGAGGAAATAGTATATGAAACGGAAATGGATTGTATTAAGTGTTTTAACGCTTTTCATAGTGAGTTCGTTCTCTTTAGGCGCTTTAGCTAAAGATCAATCAGTAACTGAAAAAGATATTGTGGATACAGCCATTGACTCAGGCGACTTCACAACACTGGTTGCTGCATTAGAAAAAGCCGGTTTAGTTGAAACTTTAAAAGGAGAAGGACCATTTACAGTTTTTGCTCCGAATGATGAAGCATTTGAAGCACTTTTAAATGAACTTGATATTACAGCTGAGGAATTATTAGCTAGAGAAGATTTAAAAGATATTCTTTTATATCATGTAGTAGAGGAAAAAGTTATGTCAGAGAGTCTAGAAGATGGCATGGAAGTAAAAACGTTATCTGGTAAAACTGTGAAAATTTCACTAAATCCAACTCAAGTTAATGAGTCAAAGGTTATTTTAGCTGATGTTGAAGCTTCTAATGGTGTTATTCATGTCATTGACAAAGTTTTAATTCCTGAAAACTAAATAGTTATAAAACTGAGAAAACAATATAATTAACAAAAATCCAGACTGTTCATTTATTGGCCTGGATTTTTGTTAGTTTTAAGTAATATTGCTTGTCAAAATACTTACTTTTTATGAGTTCAAGTCTATTCAGTTAGTTTCAGTTAAAATCTTAAATCATCTAGGATTTATACAGTGCAGTGTACTATTTTACCTTAGAAAACTCTAATAACTCTATATGATTACCATCTGGATCTTTAAAAATGGTGTAGCGACCTGGCGGGCAAGGTTCTACGTCAAGTAGAAATGGTACTTCTCTAGATTGTAAGTCACTCATATCTTTCTCCAAATTTTCTGATTGAATGGCAAGAACAACGTTATTACCTGACTCTAAATCATGATGTTCTTCTAAAACAATTGGTATGTTGGAATGCTTTAAACTTACGATGGTATCTCCGTAATATTGATCAACTTCAAATCCTAAAACTTCCGTATAAAAGTAAACAGATTTCTCCAAGTCTTTTACTCGAATTGTCATTACGCAAACTTGATTTAGCATTTAATACATCTCCCTTTATTTTTCAACCTAAATTATATAATTCAACAATAATGGTGTATGACCTTTAAGAATGTGCATTATTTTTTCTTTGTGATTGCTATAATAATTTGAACAATAAGTGATATTAATCCTACGATAAAGGATCCAAAGGCGAACAATATTAGGATGTATCCCGGTCCGTCCATAAGAACACCTCCAAATTATTCCACTAAATGACTGGTTGTCCACATTATAAAACACGAACACATGTTCGTAAACTATTTTTGAGAAAATCCTACAATGTCACTATTTTTCGGTGTAAATTTATAAGATTTGCATAAAATATAAATTGTTATATAGACTGTATGGTTTGATTGATCTTGTTTATGGGTAAATTTTACATAGAAGCGTTTATAAAACGTGGATATGTACGGATAATTTGGAAAGGAGTTTTCAAATGAAATTGAATGTAGCTCAGAAGTTAATTAAAGAACATCTAGTTTCAGGTGAAATGAAACCAGGTACGGAAATTGGTTTAAAAATTGATCAAACATTAACTCAGGACGCAACAGGAACTATGGTGATGCTTGAGTTAGAAGCAATGGGCGTGGATCGAGCAAAAACAGAAGCCTCAGCTCAATATGTAGACCATAACTTAATTCAATCAGATCACCGTAACCCTGATGACCACCTATTTTTACGTAGTGCAGCTAAAAAGTTTGGACTTTATTTCAGTCGTCCTGGTAACGGTGTAAGTCACCCTGTCCATATGCAAAAGTTATGTATGCCAGGTCGCACATTATTAGGCTCAGACAGTCACACGTGTGCTAATGGTTGTATGGGTATGTTAGCTATGGGAGCTGGTGGTATTGATGTTGCCATGGCTATTGCAGGAGAACCATTTTATGTGAAAATGCCTGAAGTCTGGGGTGTGAAGCTAACAGGTAAACTACCTGATTGGGTAAGCGCTAAAGATGTTATTTTAGAAATGCTTCGCCGTCACGATGTTAAAGGTGGCGTAGGAAAGATTATTGAGTACTATGGTCCTGGTTTAAAAGATTTATCAGCGATGGACCGACACGTTATTGCGAATATGGGAGCTGAGCTCGGAGCAACTGCTACCGTGTTCCCATCTGATAAAGAAGTTAAGCGTTTCTTGAAACAACAAGGACGCGAAGACGATTGGCAGGAGCTTACGGCAGATCGCGGAGCCACATATGATTTACACGATGAGATTGATTTATCATCATTAGAGCCTCTAATTGCTAAACCATCTAGCCCGGGTAATGTCGTACCTGTGAGTGAAGTTGCTGGAGAGTCTATTTATCAATCTTATATTGGTTCTTCGGCGAACCCTGGTTATCGTGATTTTGCCATTGCAGCTGAAATCGTGAAAGGTAAGCAAATCGCAAACGGTGTATCCTACGATATTAACCCTTCTTCTCGTCAGATTCTAACTCAACTAGTTGAAGAAGGTCATATTGCAAGTTTACTTAGTGCAGGTGGCCGTCTGCACCAAGCTGGATGTAACGGTTGTATCGGAATGGGGCAAGCGCCTGCATCAGGTCGAAACAGTTTAAGAACAACACCACGTAACTTCCCAGGTCGCTCGGGTACTAAAGAAGATAGCGTGTTCTTATGTAGTCCTGAAACTGCTGCCGCGTCAGCTTTAACAGGTGTTATTACCGACCCTAGGACTCTTGAAATGGATTATCCAACAATTAAAGAACCTAAAGTGAATTTCGATAAAGAACAAGGTATGTTAGAAGAACCAATTGATCCAGCTGAAGGTTTAAATGTAGAGCTTGAAAAAGGGCCTAACATTAAATCAATCCCTGATTTATCCCCAATCGAAGATAATTTCGAAGTACCTGTATTACTTAAAATGGGTGATAACATTTCTACAGATGAGATTTTAGCTGGTGGTTCACGCGTCCTACCATATCGTAGTAATCTACAAAGAATTAGTACTTTCACTTTCGAAATTGTAGATGACACCTATTATGAACGGGCAATGAAACAAAAAGATGAAGGTGGGCACGCAGTCGTAGCTGGTCACAACTACGGTCAAGGTTCTTCACGTGAGCACGCAGCTTTAGCTCCGCGTTTCTTAGGATTAAAAGCTGTTCTAGTTAAAGACTTCGCGCGTATTCACTTACAAAATTTAATTAATTTTGGGGTGCTACCTATTCAATTTGTTGATGAACAAGATTATGAAAAGCTTGAAAATGGTGACGTGCTCGTGTTTGAAAGCGTAAGGGATAAAATTCAAAATGATAATGAATTTGAAATTGGAATAAAAGGTAAAGATGAGAAAATCCGAGTGAAACACGGATTAACAAGCAGACATCTGGACATAATATTAGAAGGTGGAGTGATTAATTGGATCAAGAATAAACAACAAGAAAGTGGGGTATAAATGGGATCACAAGAGCACAGATGTAAAGCTTGTGAAGGTAGCGGCCTATTAATGGATGATGAGGAATGGCATTACACTTGTACAGTCTGCGGCGGAGATGGATATGTCTCGGATTATGAGAGCCGGGAGGAAAACCGCATCAGTAATGTCGATGAGAATAATCGAATATTAGACTAACATTCAGAGCTGTCCCTTTTTGAAAAGGGGCAGTTTTTTATGTGTTAAGAAGGGATATTTATATTTGTATAGAATAATGAATTAAAAAGGAGTGAGTGCATGAATGTAAAAGTAGCACTAACTGAAGAGTCGGTCATTAAACATTTTAAATTATGGAGAAGTTGGGTGATTGGACTCGTCGAGCGTATACCTGAAGAACGATTTGATGAAGTCCCAAAACCATTTCGGAACAACATTCGCTGGAATGCAGGTCATTTGGCAGCAAACTTGGATTCGAAGTTGTGTTGGGTCTTAAATGATGAGCCTCGCGTCCCAAAAATTTATCAAGATATGTTCGACCGAGGTACAAGTCCTTCTGAATGGACGACTTCACCACCTTCTAAAGAGGAAATTTTAAAAGTGCTTGAGCAGCAATTAGATGAAGTTGAAGAGCGTGTAAATGGGAAGTTAGACATGGAGCTACCAGAGGAATTTATAGGTATGCAAACGTTAGGAGAGGCATTAGAATTCTTCGCGGCCCACGAGGCACTTCATTTAAATACGATGAATACAATGCGAAGGATGCTAAAAAAGTGAATTTATATGCCACGCGTTTTTGCGTGGTATTTTTTATGAGGGAAATTATTCAAATTTATAAGGAAATTTATAATTTTATGAGGAAAAATTCAATTTAATAAGTAATTTTTCGTATATCAAACAAGATATATTTTGTTATGATAGTTTTGTACCAAGTGGGGGTGCAAAGATGACCTGGGATATTTTAAATATTATTGGTACGATGGCATTTGCGATTAGTGGTGCCATTGTGGCCTTAGAAGAAGAATATGATTTATTCGGAGTTTATCTATTAGGGTTCGTAACGGCATTTGGTGGCGGGACGTTTAGAAATCTTTTACTGGATTTGCCTATTTCTGATATATGGAATCAAAGTATGCTTTTTACGGTCGCATTTATTACCATGACACTTTTATTTTTCATTCCATTTCATTGGGTGTTAGGTTTTAAAAGATTGTGGGGAGTGTTTTTCGATGCGATTGGTCTTGCCACCTTTGCAGTACAAGGGGCATTATTTGCCGTTATGGCTGGTTATCCGATGAGTGCTGTGATTGTAGGTGGCGTTTTAACAGGGACAGGTGGGGGCATGATTCGCGATTTATTAGCAGGTAGAAAACCACTTGTTCTGCATCAAGAGATCTATGCGATGTGGGCAGTCATCGGTGCAATGGCGATTGGTTTTGGTGTTGCTGATACCATGTGGCAATACATTCTACTCATTGTTGGAATTGTATCGCTAAGGATGTTATCCGTTATTTATGGGTGGAGCTTACCGACCCGATTTGATTGGTTAAAACAGTTACGAAAGCTTAAACGTTAGGAGGAGTTTGGTGTTTCGTTCAGAAGCTTTTTTTAGACAGTTTCCGATTTTTACAGAACTCACTGAAGAAGAACTAACTAGATTAAGACAGATTTCAATTGAGCGTAATCTTGAGAAAGGAACCACGTTGTTTCGTCAAAATGACCAGCGTCATTCTGTTTATTTTATACGAACGGGTTTAATTAAAGTGTTTAAGGTGGACCAGGAAGGGACTGAGCAAATCGTCAATGTTTTACATTCAGATGAAATGTTTCCTCATGTAGGTTTTTTTGATGAAACGCCTTATCCTGCTACTGCTATTACTTTAACAGAGGCGAAGGTTGTATGTGTGCCAATTGAAGAATTTGAGCTGTTATTAATGGAAAAGCCAGGTATGGCAATCAAAGTAATGAGAGTGATTGGTAAGAAGCTGTTAGAGCTTCAAGAACGCCTTCAATCGATGCAGACGCAGGATGTGTTTCACCGTATTGTGATGGAACTTATTAGATTCACAAATGAACTAGGCGTGAAGAAATCGACAGGCGAGATTTATTTACAATTACCGATCACAAATTCAGAATTAGCGAGCATGATTGGGGTGTCTCGTGAGACAGTTAACCGAGCATTTAATCGACTGAAGAAAGAAGATATTATAACTTACAATCGTAAAGAAATACATATATTAGACATTGAAAAACTTAAAACCTATTGGATTCATTAGCGCCATTCATTATGGCGTTTTTATTTTGGATTAAATGTGAAATATTTCACAAAAACGTCAACAATTTATTTCAGATTTGTGATTTGAATCACAAACTTTAGATGTTTTTACCAATAAGATAAAAGTAGAAATAGAGATAAGGAGGGCTGCCGATGAAGAATTTAAAACATGACCACGAGAAATTGTATGGCGCTTTCGTTTCTGTGTTATTAGTTGGGGCATTTATAGTCGGATCTTGGCTGTTTATTTATTATCTTTTCATTACGCGTTAATTCTAAGGGGGGATTTATATGCACATGCACAAGTTAGAAAGGGTTTGGCTTATAATCGGTGTATTAACGTTAATTGCCTTTTTATCGACAGTAGGCTATCAGGCATTTGCTTCTGGTCATGCACCGCCGAGTGATTTAACAAAAATTGACCCTGAAAAAGTTCACGATACGCCTCCGTTTGATGAACCAGGGTTAAAACAAATTGGGGACAACGAATACGAATTAGTGATGGTGCTTCAGTCATTTGGGTTTACACCAAATAAAGTTGAAATTCCACAAGGTGCAACCGTAAAATTCATTGTAACGTCTGTGGATGTTGTACATGGCTTTGAAATAGCAGGAACAAGGGTTAATATGATGGTCACACCAGGGCACGTGAACTCTATGACTTATAAGTTTAATGAAAAAGGTGAATACCTCATTTTATGTAACGAATATTGTGGAACTGGCCACCACGTGATGAGTGCCCAACTGGAGGTGAAGTAGATGAATATATTAGATCGCAAGTTAAGTATGGCTCACTTTTATATCGCTTTTTTTGCAATTGCAGTCGGAGGACTGTTCGGATTACTTCAAACATTAGTCAGAAGTGAAATGATTACATTACCTAATTCAATCAATTACTATCAAATCTTAACAGCCCACGGGGTTCTAATGGCAATTGTATTTACTACTTTTTTTATCTTTGGATTTTTATACGCTAGTGTAATTAAAACGACCGGCGCTTTTAGTAATGGGAGAAGACGGGCAGCATGGATCGGCTACTGGATGATGGCTATTGGTATGGTGCTTGGTGTCATTATGATTATGCTTGGTGAAGCGACTGTGCTTTATACGTTTTACGCACCACTTGAAGCGCATCCACTATTCTATATTGCATTAGCTTTAATTATTGTTGGAACTTATTTCGGATCATTTGCTATTATTCGTCAATATAATCTCTGGAGAAGAGAAAACAAAGGCAAAACTAGTCCGCTACTAGCTTTTATGGCAGTAGCAACATTAGTACTCTGGTTAATCGCAACTATTGGCGTCGTTGCAACAGTCGTTCTTCAATTCATTCCATGGTCATTTGGGTGGGTAGATGAGATCAACATTGCATTAAGCCGGACTTTATTTTGGTATTTTGGTCACCCGTTAGTCTATTTCTGGTTACTTCCAGCTTACATGGCATGGTATGTCATGGTCCCGAAAATCATCGGTGGAAAAATTTTCAGTGACTCACTAGCAAGATTAGCGTTCTTACTGTTTATTTTATTCTCAATCCCGGTAGGTTTTCACCACCAACTACTTGAGCCTGGAATTAGTCACGAGTGGAAGTTCATCCAAGTCGTCTTAACATTTGCTGTTATTATTCCATCATTGATGACAGCATTCGCACTTTTTGCTACCTTTGAAATGAGAGGAAGAAGCTTAGGTGGTAAAGGATTATTTGGGTGGTTTAAAAAACTTCCATGGAAAGACGTTAGATTTTTTGCTCCATTTATGGGAATGCTTATTTTCATACCGGCTGGAGCTGGTGGAATTATCAACGCTAGTAACCAGTTAAACCAAGTTGTTCATAACACGATTTGGGTTACGGGTCATTTCCATTTAACAATTGGGGCAACGGTCGCCTTAACCTTTTTCGGAATAAGTTATTGGCTCGTTCCATATCTAAAAGGCAGAGTTCTTACAAAACAGCTTAATGGGATTGCTATTTATCAAACCATTCTATGGGTTGTTGGAATGTTAATTATGTCAGGTGCGATGCATTTCTCTGGATTATTAGGAAATCCAAGAAGAACACAAGTGACAACCTATTTTGACCACCCGGTCGCATCAACCTGGGGCGCTTATGAGACAGGAATGGCTATTGGTGGATCACTGCTTTTCATCTCTCTAATTCTATATTTAATCTTAATGATTAATTTATCGTTTTTTGCACCAAAAGGCCAGGAAGAATTCCCAATTGGTGTTGAGGCAGATGAATCCTTACAACCACCTGCCATTTTAGAGAATTGGAAGGTATGGGTAGGAATTGCCTTCGCATTAATTTTGTTTGCTTATACCATTCCAGTTATTGATATTATTCAAAATGCACCTCCAGGATCTAAGGGATTTAAGTTTTGGTAAGTTTTAAAAACAAAAAGGAAGTCTAAGTTTGAATAAAGAATAAATATATATAGCCTCTATCTAAAAGGTAGGGGCTATATAAAATTAAAGGGGTGAATGTTGATGAAAAGGCATGAAGCGTTGAATCCGTTATCCCACCACCATCATCATGCATTAGTCATGGCGTTAGAGATGAAACGAGCAGGTACGGAGCAGAGTTCAAAAACTTATAAACAATTAGTCCGTGATATGATTGATTTCTGGATAAAAGATGGCCGTGATCATTTTAGAGATGAAGAAGAAGTGTTGGTGCCATTATACTTACAATTTGCGAGTGAACCTAAAGAGAATTTAATTAAAGATATGTTATATCAACACGCTCAAATTCGTGGTTTAATAGAGGAATTGCGGGAAAAGGGTGAAACGGACTATGAAAAGATGAGGTCATTAGGTGAGTTATTAGATGAACATGTTAGGTTAGAAGAACGAACCTTGTTTCCTCTAATGGAAGAAGCAATACCTGAGAACTATTTGTATCAAGCAAATGGCCGCTTTCACAGAGATTCATACAGCGGGTTTTAGCGTAATTCTTTATACCAATATGAGACAGCTAAACTGATTAAAGAGCCGATGAAAAAGAGAAACCCATACCCCATAAAAAATAAGTGATAATTAAATTCAAAAAAGTACCCTAATACAAATGCAAGTACACTTAAGATCATGGTAAACGTAAAAATATAAAAGTTGTAATCGCGACTAACACCTATTCCTTTTTGAATATAGTGGATTAAAATCGACACGACGAAAAAACCGACTAAAATAAATAGATAAACCACATTTGTTCACCTTTTTTCACATTTTGTTAGTTCCATTATACCACAATGAACGTGTGTTAAAGTCGTGATTGGTGGGGTAAGATAGAGTTGATGTCCTTAAAAAGTTGGTGTCGTTGATGTCAGTTATGACGTTTGTTTATATTATTTTAATTATAGTATTAATAGCCTTAACTGCTTTTTTTGTTGCCTCGGAATTTGCGATTGTCAAAATTCGAAGCAGCAAAATTGATCACTTAGTTGAACAAGGTGATCAACGAGCAATTGCGGCTAAAAAAATTGTCGGTGAACTTGATGCTTATTTATCTGCTTGTCAATTAGGTATTACGATTACAGCTCTTGGATTAGGGTGGGTTGGAGAACCTACAGTCGAGAGGCTTCTACACCCTGTATTTGAGTACCTTGATCTGCCATCTACTTTAACCCATCTACTTTCGTTCAGTATAGCTTTTGCCATAATTACGTACTTACATGTCGTAATCGGAGAGTTAGCACCGAAAACACTGGCCATTCAAAAAACAGAATCCATTGCACTATTAACAGCAAGACCACTTCTTTTGTTTTATAAAATAATGTTCCCATTCATTTGGTTACTAAATGGTTCAGCTCGTTTGTTGACAAGAATGGTAGGCGTGAGCCCAGCTTCAGAGCACGAAATCGCACACTCTGAAGAAGAACTGCGAATTATTTTGTCTGAAAGCTATCAAAGTGGTGAAATTAATCAAGCTGAATATAAATATGTGAATCGAATTTTTGAATTTGACAATCGGTTAGCAAAAGAAATTATGGTGCCAAGAATGCAGATTGAGGCGTTAGAAAAAGATACGACTATCCTAGAGTTTCTTGAATGCGTTCGAGATGCGACCTTTACTCGTTACCCTGTCATTAAAGGAGACCATGATCATATTCTAGGTATGATTAATGTGAAGCGGGTGATGACAAATTTTTTTGATATAAAAGATTTTGAGAGTGAAACAATTGAATCATTTATTAGACCTGTTATAAAAGTAATAGAGACGATTCCGATTGAAGAGCTACTTAAAAAAATGCAAAAAGATCATATTCATATGGCTGTTTTAGTTGATGAGTATGGCGGAACATCAGGAATCGTGACTGTTGAAGATATTTTAGAAGAAATCGTGGGTGAGATTCAAGACGAATTTGATCAGGAAGAGGAGAATTTAATTCAGGAATTAGAACGAAATGTATATTTAGTTGAAGGTCGCGCTTTGATTAGTGATGTCAATGATTGGTTTGATATAGATATTGAAGCATTTGATGTTGATACGTTAGGTGGCTGGTTGCTAACAGAAAAACACGATCTCAAAGAGGGCGACAGTATCAAATATGAGAACGTGACTTTTGTGGTTAAACAAATGAATGGTTATACAGTTAGTAAAGTAGAAGTAAGTAAATAAGGACCTGGCTGCATTCGTGACAGCCAGGTCTTTTTTACCATCTTAAATCCATCGTTAAATGACAGCAGTCAGCACCTTCCACATTCGCTTGCATAATCAACGTGATGCCATCCGGATTATAATCAACTTCTACATTATTGTGAATCCCTGTTGACTCAAGTAGTTCACGTACTCGGTCAATGTCATTCTTCTGTGCTGCATCCATTACTTGATGAGCGAAGTCCTCTGATTCCGAGAGCTTTTGCAGAATTCCACTTGCATCATTAAGTAAATCGCGAAAAGCCTCAGCGGATTCTTTGAAAACTGTAGGGTCCACATCAGGGTATCCATTTCCGTTAGGTAGACGCCCTGACTGATACGTTTGATAAATGTCATACCAAGGATAATAGTAATATGGATTGTTTGGAACATTTGGATTGTAACGATGTCTCATCTTGACCCTCCTAAACCATTGTCATAATATGTATATGCTAGAGTATAGTTATAATGTGAGGTAAAGATGATGACGACTAACATTAAAAAATCCAGCCGCAAACATTGCGACTGGATTTGCTAATCATTTTACGCTTTTACTTCATCTGGCACATGAAGACCTAAACCTTCAGCAAGACGTTCACCGAATTCTGAATCAGCTTTATAGAAATGGCCGATTTGGCGAAGTTTAATGTCTTCAATTGTGCACTGACCTAGGTGATCAACCACGTTCTGAACAAGACGGGTTTTCTCATCGTCACTCATTAAGCGGTATAAATCACCGGCTTGAGTGAAGTGGTCGTGTTCATTGTAAGATACTTGAGCTGCTTCACCCTCAACATCAAACGGATTAACTTGGTTTGAAGGGTCTTCTTTAGGTGTTTCTTCAAATCTATTTGGTTCATAGTTAAGTTCACTACCATGTCCAGTTCCCATTTGCATGTAACCTGCACGTTGGTAGTTTTTAGGTTCATTAATAGGGCGGTTAACAGGTAGTTGTTCATGGTTAACACCTAAACGGTAACGCTGAGTATCAGAGTAAGAGAACAAGCGTCCTTGTAACATCTTATCTGGAGACGGCTCAATACCAGGCACTAAGTGTGCTGGAGATAGGGCAGCCTGCTCTACATCGTTAAAGTAGTTTTCAGGGTTACGGTTTAGTACCATCTTACCAACTTCGATTCTAGGATAATCTTTTTGACTTACTGTTTTGGTAACATCAAAAATATCCCATTTGTAAGTTTTATAGTCTTCGTAAGGGATAATTTGTACGTAAAGTGTCCAAGAAGGATAGTCACCTTTGTCGATTGCGTTGAACAGATCTTCTGTATGATAGTCAGGGTTTGTACCTGCTAATTCATCCGCAACGTTAACGTCCATTCCTTTAACACCTTGATCACTAACAAAGTGATATTTTACCCAAAATGCTTCTCCTTCTTCGTTAACCCACTTATAAGTATGGCTACCATAACCGTTCATGTGACGGTAAGTCGCAGGAATACCACGGTCACCATGCAAGTAAGTTACTTGGTGTAGTGACTCTGGTGATTGTGACCAGAAATCCCAAACTGCGTTTTTGTCTTTTAGGTTTGTTTGTGGATTACGCTTTTGTGTATGGATAAAGTCAGGGAACTTAATCGCATCACGAATAAAGAAGATCGGTGTGTTGTTACCGACTAAATCATAGTTACCTTCTTGAGTATAAAATTTCACTGCGAAACCACGTGGGTCACGTACAGTATCAGCAGAACCTAGTTCACCAGCAACTGTTGAGAAGCGGATAAACATAGGAGTACGTTTACCTTTTTCATTTAAGAAATCTGCTTTTGTATATTTTGAAATTTCATCGTTTGTCACTTCAAAGTAACCGAAAGCGCCAGCACCTTTTGCGTGTACAACACGCTCTGGAATACGCTCGCGATCAAAGTGAGCTAGTTTTTCTAATAAATGTACATCTTGAATTAATGTTGGTCCACGACTTCCAGCGGTAATAGAGTTTTGGTTATCACCAACTGGAGCACCACTTGAAGTGGTAAGACGATTCTTGTCTACCATGAATCATTCCTCCTCTTAAAAAGATTACACGAATATAATAACCTATTAATAATGATTTGTAAATTAAAATGATTATAATTTGCTAGAAAGTATAAAAAGTAGGAAATAAGTAGGGTAAAAGGCGAAAATTCAGTGTTTTATATTCATCTTACTATGTACGATTTCATTTGGCTAATATTCCACCTAATAATTGAGAGTAGAGCGTAGAGGTAGCTCTACGCTTTGGATGCAATGGCTTCGATTTCTACCTTTGCACCTTTAGGTAATTTACTTACCTCAAATGCTGCTCGGGCAGGATAAGGCTCGTCTAAAAAACTAGCATAAATGTCGTTAACAGTTGCAAAATCATCCATCGAATCTAATAGAATAGTCGTTTTGACAAGATGTTTATAATCTAAGCCGGCTTCTTTTAGAATGGCGCCTAAATTTTTCATAACCTGTCTAGTTTGTTTACTAACATCATCGCTTACCATTTCCATTGAGCTAGGGTCAAGTGGAATTTGGCCAGATATAAATAGTAATCCACCAACTTCAACGGCTTGCGAATATGGACCTATCGCAGCTGGTGCTTGGTTTGTAGAGTATACATTCTTCATTTTACTACTCCTTTCTATAATTTTCATTTTAACATAATTTAATAAAAAGGTAGGAATATAAAGCATGTAAATTTTCACATTTTAAATTTTTCTGAATTTTTGATATAATAAGAGCCGAGTTGAGCGGATGCTCAATAAATTATAACCGGAGGGGATCGAATGAAGAGAGAAGAATTAATTGCACCAGATCAGTACAACATCGTTTCAGAGTTTGAAAAATTTGCGACAGAAGGTAGTCGTAAAGCGGTTCTCTGGGAAGATGATCAAGGTAATCGGAAAGATATTACTTATGTTGAATTAATGAAAAATGCGAATAAAATTGCAAACGCTTTCTTAGATAATGGTTTGAAGAAAGGCGATAAAGTTTTAATTATTGTTCCAAGATTAATCGAGGCTTATCAAATCTATATTGCAGCATTGAAGGCAGGTTTGGTTGTCATTCCAGGTTCTGAAATGCTCCGGGCGAAAGACATTGACTATCGCCTAACTCATGGTGAAGCTAAGGCAGTGGTTAGCTATTACCCATTTGTTTCAGAGTTTGAGAAGGTTAACCGAGTTAGTGACTTACAGCGATTTGTAGTTGGAGCGGAGCATGACGACTGGCTACATTTAGAGACTCTAATGGACAAAGCGTCAGATCAGTTTAAAATAGCTGATACGAAACGCGATGATATGGCATTTTTATCTTATACATCTGGTACAACCGGCAATCCAAAAGGGGTTGTACATACTCACGGCTGGGGTTATGCTCATCTTAAAACCTCTGCATCTAACTGGTTAGGGGTTGAAGAAGGAGATGTTGCTTGGGCAACGGCTGGTCCAGGCTGGGCAAAATGGCTATGGAGTCCGTTTTTATCTATATTAGGCTCGGGAGCTACTGGATTAGTTTATAACGGTAAATTTGAACCTAAGAAATATTTACAGCTTTTACAAAACTACAAAGTGAACGCACTTTGCTGCACACCAACTGAATACCGTTTAATGGCAAAAGTAGACGGTCTTGATCAATATGATCTTTCGAGTTTAAAGAGCGCGGTTTCTGCAGGTGAGCCACTTAATCGTGAAGTGATTGATACGTTCCGACGTTATTTTGAGGTAACCGTTCGCGATGGTTATGGGCAGACCGAGAATACGCTGTTAGTTGGCATTACGAGAGATATGGAAGTTCGTCCAGGTTCAATGGGTAAACCAACTCCAGGGAATCATGTTGAGATCATTAATGAAGATGGTGATCCGGTTGGGGCTGATGAAGTAGGTGATATCGCGGTTCATAAATCAACACCTGCATTATTTAAAGAGTATTATAAAGATCCGGAGCGTACTCAAGCGGCATATCGCGGTGAATTTTACTTAACGGGTGACCAAGCGAAGAAAGATGAAGAAGGTTACTTCTGGTTTGAAGGCCGTAGTGATGATATAATCATCAGCTCAGGTTACACGATTGGACCATTTGAAGTAGAAGATGCTTTGGTTAAACACACTGATGTTCAAGAGTGCGCAGTTGTTGCGAGTCCTGATGAGGTTCGTGGAGCCGTCGTTAAAGCCTTTATCGTATTAAAAGACGAAGTCAATCCGGAACGTGACGGCTTGGTTGAAGAGCTACAAGATCATGTTAAGCGTCTAACCGCACCATATAAGTATCCACGAAAGGTTGAATTTGTTAAAGATTTACCGAAAACGACATCAGGTAAGATCCGCCGCGTTGAGTTAAGACAACGTGAAAAAGCGGCAGTAAAATAATTCAAAATAGCCTCTTTAAAGGGGCTATTTTTATGTTGACTTAATAGTAGGGATTTTTATAATAAAAATTAGAGAGTGAGAAAGGAGATTTTTATGAAACGATGATATTAAAAGAATTACAAGTCTCTTCCTATTTACTTCAACTTGAGTCACTTATCCGACGGCTTCCTCAGCAGCATGAAAGTTATTCAATTGTTCAGGACCAGATTGCCCGCGAGCACGCGGGTTACTATGGTGAATGTCAGTTGATATACCCCTTATCAAAACTAAACTTCCCCACCGATTTAATCTATCAACTTCGGTTACCCTACAATCATAGCTTTTTTCAAATCGATTGTTTGCTCATGACGCCAAGGTTTTTCCTAATTATCGAAGCTAAAAATTACCGAGATCTCGTTGTGTTTAATGAATTTGATCAAGTGTTGCATAAAGACAGGGTTTACCAAGATCCAGTCATGCAGGTTGAAGAACAGAAGTATCAACTTGAAATGTGGCTACAAATGAAAGGAATCCCTCCCATCCCTATTGAGACCTTAGTCACCATGACCAACTCCCAAGCTTTACTGAAGGCAGCTTCCCCAAATCATAAAGAAAAAGTCGTTACCCTTCCTAAGTTATCGAGCAAAATTAGAGAACTATCAGAACAGTATAAAGCGCAACTATTGAACGTCAGCGACTTGAGATGGCTCGGGAACCAAATGATGATGGAGCATCAGGATTATGTTGCGGATGTCTTGATGAAGTTTCGGGTAAATGAAAAAGCGTTACGCCAAGGTATAGTTTGTCCTGAATGTGGGGTGTTGGGGGTGAAGATGGTTAAGAAGCGTTTCGAATGTCCTCAATGCAAAACTCGTACATCAGATGCATACCTTACGGCTCTAAAAGATAGCTTCTTGCTAGGGAAACGAAATATTACCAATAGTGAATTTAGAGAATTCAGTGAAATTCAATCACATAGTACAACTAGAGATCTTCTGGTTAGATCAAACCTTAAGAAAGAAGGCACAAAAAGATATACAAAATACCAGTTATGTTTTGATTATAAAAGAGATTTTGATTATTTGAAGAGAAGAAAAAGAAGTAAGAAATTATAAGGGAGATAACTATATAGAGAGCGTAAAACCGCTTATAGAAAATGAGGATACGTTCATAGAGGGAAACAACCGTTGATAGAATGAAAAGTTACGTTCATAGAAAAAGAACAACCGTTGATAGGATGAGAAGTTACGTTCATAGAAGGAAAACAACCGTTTATAGAACGAGAAGAACCGTTCATAGAGAGTCGAACCACATGGTAGGGAGTGGAATATTTCCGCTCCCTATCATGTTCAACTTAGTGATACGGATTCACATGTACGTAAACGTCTTGAACTTCTTCGTGGTCGTCCATGAGTCGTTCTTTGACGCGGGCGGCAATGGCATGTCCGTCGTCAACGGTAATTTCAGGGGCGACGCTGATCTTAACGTCAATGATAACGTAGGAACCGTGGGTGCGTGCGTTCAAAGTGTCAACGCGTTTAACCCCATCTACCTTTAACACACACTCGAAAAAGTGCTCTGTATCATCGTCATCTAGAACGGTTTCAAGAGTAACGTTAACTGCATCTTTTCCTAACTTAAAACCCATCCACATGACTAAGACAGCAATTAACGTTCCAGCAACAGGGTCAAAGTATTGCAGAAACGTGATTTGATACTCTCTGCCCAAAATTGACAGTCCAATCCCTGCTAAAGCAATGACTGAAGACAAGGCGTCTGATCGGTGATGCCATGCGTCAGCAATGATCGCAGGACTGTTGATTTTATTTCCGAGTCGATATTTATACTGGAATAAGGCTTCTTTAGCGATGATAGAAAAAATGACTACATATAACGCGTAGATGCTTGTCTGTTGGGTTGTTCGATCCCAAATCGATTGGACCGAATCAAGTAATATTTCAAAACCAACAATAATTAACAGAATAGATACGATTAATGTGGCAATGTTTTCTGCCTTTCCGTGACCATATGGATGTTCTGGATCCGGCGGTTTACGTGCTGCTCGAATCCCGATTAACACGGCAAAGGAGCTAACTACATCTGAGGCAGAGTGAAAGGCATCAGCAATTAACGCTTTACTATTGGTTAAAACTCCTGCGACACCCTTTATAATAGCTAAAAGTAGATTCGCTATAATTCCGAGTATTGAGGCGAATTGTGCTTTTGAGTAACGTTGATCCATTTAGATAACCTACTTTTTATACGTATTTATAGAGTAATTTTCATTTTAACAATAAAATACATTAACGTCTATTTGAGCACTATGTAAGCCTATCTACATATAATAATCCATAAGTGCAATTTTGACGAAAAGGGAGATGGCAATATGTGCGGTATAACTGGATGGGTTGATTGGGAGGGGATTAATCAAAGAGAGCATGATCAAACGATTAAAAAAATGACGAATCAACTCATAAAACGTGGTACGGATGATGAAGGGTACTTTCTCAATCAACATGTCGCGTTTGGCCATAGGCGTTTAGCAGTCATTGACATAGAAAATGGAAGGCAGCCGATGATTGTGACGCATGTCGGTCATACTTATACAATTGTTTATAATGGAGAGTTATACAATACCAATGACATAAGAAAAGAGTTATTGAAAAGAGGTTATCGGTTTAAAACTACGTGTGATACTGAAGTGCTGCTTAACGCATATGTTCACTGGGGACCGGATTGCTTAGATTATTTAAATGGGATTTTTGCGTTTGCTATTTGGGATGAGAAACGAGAACGAGTCTTTATCGCGAGGGATCGGCTTGGCGTTAAACCGTTATTTTATGCTAATGCAGGTAAAAAAATAATCTTTGGTTCTGAGATCAAGTCTATTTTGGAGCATCCTGATATAGAACCCGTAGTAGATCGAGATGGGCTCGCTGAAGTTTTTGGTCTAGGACCTTCTCGTACACCGGGTCATGGAATTTTTTCTCAAATTGACGAGCTACGTGCTGGTCACGCCATGTTAGTAACAAGGCAGGGAGTAAAAACCTGGCGCTACTGGAATGTTCAAAGCGAGAAGCACGAGGACTCATTTGATGAAACAGTCGAAAAGGTTCGTCATCTTTTTGTTGATGCTGTAGAACGTCAGTTAGTGTCTGATGTTCCCATCTCAACTTTTCTATCAGGTGGTGTTGACTCAAGTGCTATTACAGCCATCGCTGCGAATTATTTTAAGGAAACTAATCAAGGACAGCTGCCAACCTTTTCTGTTGATTATAAAGGAAATGAAAAACACTTTGAAGAGAGTGTTTTTCAGCCGTCTAATGACCGAGATTTTATCAAAATCATGGTCAATCAATTTAAAACGAATCACACGGACTGTGTAATTACCGAGCAAGAACTCTTTGATACTTTAAAAGAATCTGTCATACTCCGCGATCAACCTGGAATGGCAGATGTGGACTCGTCACTTCTTTGGTTCAGTCATCAGATTAAAAAAGAAACGACTGTTAGTTTATCTGGAGAATGTGCAGACGAAATTTTTGGTGGGTATCCGTGGTTCCATAATCCTGAGTTAAATGGAGAAGATGGTTTTCCGTGGATACGTTCATTAGATCATCGAGAGAATTTACTATTACCTGAATGGAAGAAAAAATTAAATATTAAAGATTACGTAAAAGAGCGTTTCAACGAGACGGTCACTGAAACGCCTATATTAGATGGGGAATCTAAGGTTGACCGTAAACGAAGAGAGATGTTTTACCTTAATATGCAATGGTTTATGGCGCAGCTGCTAGATCGAAAGGATCGAATGAGTATGGGAGCAACACTCGAAGTTCGGGTACCATTTGCCGATCATCGTTTAGTAGAATATGTTTGGAACGTTCCTTGGGAGATGAAAAATGCTGGTGGATTAGAAAAAGGTCTGCTCCGTAAGGCCTTAGAGGGTATTTTACCACATGACATTTTATATCGAAAAAAGAATCCGTACCCCAAAACGTTCCAGCCACAATACGAGAAACTAGTTATGAATTGGATGAAGGACATCTTAAACGACCCTAATAGTTGCTTATTTGAAATCTTGTCGAAAAACCAGGTTCAAAAGCTGCTCGAATCAAATGGTAACCTGTTTAAAGAGCCTTGGTACGGTCAGCTTATGCAAGGGCCGCAATTAATCGCGCATCTTTGTCAGATAGATTACTGGATGAGGCACTATAACATTAAAATAAAGTAGGTTAAGGCCTGTGCCTTAACCTACTTTGTTCATGGTTTGCTGAGTTGCCACTTTCTCAATCCAATTAAATGGATCATTGAGACGGCCATATTGAATACCTGTTAATGTTTCATAAAGTTCTTTAGAGAGCTTACCAGTTTGACCATTATTAAAAAACATTTTATGATCGTTCCAGTCTAACTGCCCAATCGGAGAGATGACAGCGGCAGTACCAGAACCAAACACCTCTTCAACATTTCCCTTTTGATACTCTTGATAAAGCTCGTCGATTGTGATCTTGCTCTCGCGTACACTAATTCCCCAATGTTTTAACAATTGAATAACTGAACTTCGCGTTATACCACTTAAAATACTTCCATTAAGTTCAGGAGTTACAACTTCATCTCCAATCTTAAAAAATACATTCATGCTACCAACTTCTTCAATGTACCTCTTTTCAACGCCGTCTAACCAAAGTACCTGAGAGTAGCCTTCCTTACCGGCAACTTCCTGCGCCTTCAAACTAGATGCATAGTTTCCGCCCGTTTTCGCTTCACCAGTACCCCCACGTACAGCACGAACAAAGTCATTTTCCACCGCGATTTTTATTGGATTGATTCCCTCTTTATAGTAAGCACCAACAGGAGATAGAATAATTACCAATTTATATTCTTTAGATGGTGCAACTCCTAAAAATGGTTCCGTTGATATAATCATTGGGCGAATATAAAGAGATGTACCATCAGCTTTTGGAATCCATTCTTTCTCAATATAAATCAGTTGTTTTAAGGCATGTAGCAAAAAGTCTTCATCAAGTGTCGGGATACATAAACGTTCGTTTGAGCGGTTTAATCTTGCAATATTTTTCCGTGGGCGGAAAAGAAGAGGTTCACCTTGAGGATTAAGGTAGGCTTTGAGTCCTTCAAATACGGATTGACCATAATGAAATACCATGGCAGCCGGATCGATTTTAAGTGGTTCATAAGGAACAATTTTGGCATCGTGCCAGCCTTCTGCATCTGAATAGTCCATTACAAACATGTGGTCAGTAAATGTTCGGCCAAAAGCAAGCTCTTCACTGTTTGGTTTCTCACGATAGGACATTGTTTTAAATACGCGTAGTGTACGATTTTCCATGTTGTCATCTCCTTATTATCTGAAAATTTTAATAAAAATGATAATACAGGTTTGACAGGATTTCAACCCCTTTTTCTAAATGTAAGCGTTTTTATTTGAATTTTTAAAATATTTTGATGATAAAGGTTGATTTGGACTATTTTGAGGAGTAGAATACAGGTTAAAAATTTTAAAGTAACTAAGTGGTGCTTTAAAGGGAGTGATTTTAATGAGTTATTTAGATCAATTAACACGTGCTCACCAAGGCGGTCCAAGACTACATAAATCTATAGAGGTAGCACAATCACTAGATGAAGCTTACCAGTTTCAGAGTAAACTTATTAAATTAGAAACTCAAAACCATAATCATTTAAAAGGCTATAAAATCAGCCTGACTAGTAAAGAAACGCAGGATTTATTTGATGCAGAGGAACCTCTATATGGCGCACTTACGGAAGACTCCGTGATTGGCGGCCAATTACAATTAGAGCATATGTCTGAACCATTAATAGAAGTGGAACTTATGTTTTTGGTTAAAGAGGATATTCATCCTGAAGATGATGAGATGGATATAATAAGGAAAACCCAAGTCGCTCCAGGTATTGAAATTCCAGATTCCCGGTACGAAGATTGGTTCCCTCATTTATCTTTGAATCAAATTGTAACTGATCGAGCAGTTGCAGGGAAAGTAGTGGTTGGTGAGCACAAACATGATTTAACCTTTGAACAATTAAATTCAATTAATGTATCAGTAACTTTAAACAATGAACTCATTGCGACTGGCCATTCAAGTGAAGTGCTGGGAAACCCGGTTTATGCTGTTAAATGGTTAGCTCAACAATTAGCTAAAACAGGTGAGACATTACAGTCTGGTATGGTTATTTCATCAGGAACATTTATGATGCCCCAGCAACTAAAGAAGGGTCATTATAATGTTCATTTTGAAGGTGTAGGCGAGGTAAGTTTAGAAGTTAATTAAACTTTTTATAGAATAAAACATCAATTTTAATCCAATTCGGTTTAAATTGGTGTTTCTTTTTATATTTTGAAAAGTTATTGTAAAGTTATTTCGGTTTTTAGTAGTATATTCCAACTATTAGAATGATTAAATCCTTATTTATATAGGACTAAAGATTCTTTTAAATTAACCAAAACATTACTTTATTTACAAATCAGTAACATGTGTTTTGGCTCTGTTTGAAGCGGGTATCTGATTAGTGCAACGAAAAAATAGTTGCAAAACACATAATCAAAACATAAAAAAGGAGTGTTTTGAAATGAAAAAATTAATTATCAGTTCATTACTAGTAGGTACAGGTTTCTTAGCAGCTTGTGGTGGCGGCGGTGAAGAAGATCCGGCCACTGAAGATCCAGCAACTGAAGAAGATAGTGGTACAGAAACTGAAGACGGTTCAACTTCTGAAGATGGCACTACTGGTACTGGCGAAGAAGGTACAACTGATGATAGTACATCAGAAGATAGCTCAACAGATTCAACAGAAGGTAGTAGCGATGAAATGGAAGATAGTGAAAACGAAGATGGTACTGAAGGCTCAACAACAGAAGGTTCAGAAGAGGACTCTGAATCATAATTAATTAGATTAACTCTCACCCTTTAAAAAGATAGCTTTAAGCATAAACTCCCCCTAATTTTATAGATTCGGAAAATCCTAAGGTTCCAAAAATGAACCTTAGGATTTTTTATTTTTTGATGTGTGGATGTCTTATATTTTAACCAGAATGTCTTATAAACTAGATTAAATGTCTCATAAAATCAGTCGAATACCCATTTTCGACAAAATTCGATGCCTTAACTTTCACTCCAATGTCCCATAAACGGGTTTTTATGTCCCATAAATGTTATGTTTTTTCGTATTAGTCAAGATCATTATAGGTAGTTGATGACCACCAGAGTCAAGCTTTCTACTTAACATATTTTTTGCGTGTGGGCTACTGCACAGTTTTTTAAAAACAAAAAAATTAGGACAGACACGGTTAAACGCCCAGTGCATAGTATGAAGCGTAGAGGTGAGAGCAGTGGAAGAGTTAAGTAAAGCGGTTGAGGTGGAACAAGAAGATCTGAGGCGTAGGCAACGTAATAATCGAATTAAACAGCTATTAACGATCTCATCCCCAGTATTAATGTTGTTAATTTGGGAGTTGTTATCAAGAACAGCTGTAATTGACCCAAGATTTTTTCCAGCACCAACGCTCATTATTGAAACATTATTTTCAATGGGGGCATCAGGTGAATTGTTTGAACACGTCAAAGTGAGCTTGATTCGCATTCTAAGCGGATTCTTATTAGGCGTTATTCCAGCAATTACATTAGGGCTCATTATGGGGATGTATTCATCCATAAGGCATTTCTTTTCACCTTTAATCATGGCATTAATGCCAATTCCAACACTTGCGATGTTACCAATCATTTTAATTATTTTTGGAATTGGTGAGTTTTCAAAAATGGTGACAATCGCCTTAAGTGTCTTTTTCCCAGTGGTGATTAATACGGTCGCTGGTGTGATGAGTATCGATAAGGTGTATGCAGATGTGGCTAAAAACTATGGAGCTAACCCGAAAGACTTCTTTATGAAAATTGCCCTTCCCGGTGCCATGCCAGTTATGATGGAAGGCATCCAAATGGGGCAGGCAATTGCACTTTTAACCATTGTCGCTGCAGAAATGATCGGTGCTAGGTCAGGAATCGGATATGTTATTTGGATGAATTATAAGGCATTTCTTATTCCTGAGATGTTTGTAGGGCTTTTGTTAATATCGTTTTTTGGCTACTTGTTCTCGTTATTACTACGTGGCCTACAAAGTAAGCTAATTCCATGGAAATAGGAGGAATGACGTTGTCTCATCTTGGAAAAATTCAAGTCGATGGATTAACAAAAGTGTTTATCAAAAATAAGGAGCGCGTCATGGCCCTTGAAAACATAGATTTTTCAATTAAGGATGGGGAATTTGTATGTATTTTAGGCCCTAGTGGATGCGGGAAGACGACATTACTTCGAATTTTAGCTGGACTTGAAAAACCAAGTTCAGGCGAGTTTAACATTCAATCGAGTGAATCAGCACGCCACCCATTACAATCTATGGTTTTTCAAGAACAAGGAGTTATTCCATGGATGACTGTTGAGGAAAATGTGGCACTGGGTCTACGAATGCGTCACGCACCCAAGAAAGTTATAAATGACAGAACTAATCATTACTTAGAAAAAGTTGGCTTATCTAAATATAAAAACTTATATCCGAAAGAATTGTCTGGGGGTATGAAACAGCGAGTTAGTATCGCTAGGGCATTCGCGAATGATCCAGAAATATTACTAATGGATGAACCGTTTGCTGCTCTAGATGAGCAAAACAAGTTTATTTTACAAGAGGAATTACTTGCGATTTGGGAAGAGACAAAAAAGACAGTGATATTTATCACGCACAGTATTGATGAAGCTATTTTACTTAGTGATCGAATCTTTTTAATGACCTCTCAGCCTGGAACGATTAAAGAAGAGGTCACGATAGACCTGCCGAGACCAAGGCAGATGACACAAGTTAGGTCAGATCCAAAGACAGCTGATATTTTCTTAAAAATATGGACCCATCTACAAGATGAGGTTCAAGAATCACGAAATCAATAAGAAAGGTAGAGTGAACATGATTAAAAAGTGGTTTGCACTTCCGCTTTTGCTTCTCGTCTTGACGTTAGGCGCTTGTAGTCAAGAGGAGGGTAAAACAGGTTCAGGTGGTGAAATAGAGGAAGGCCTTGAACCATTAGAAGAAAGAGCGACTGTAGTAATAGCTGAAGATGGTGCTGCATCTGGTGCAGGTTTTTACATTGCTAATGAGATGGGCTATTTTGAAGACTATAATATAGAAGTAGAATTTGCGACTTTTGGCAACAGCGATGAAATGTTACCTGCCATTGCAGCAGGTGAGGTAGATGTAGCAGGCGGCATTTCAACAGCTTCGTTCTTTAACTCGATTGCTCAAGGTATAGATGTTCGCATGATTGCGGATAAAGGACATAACGTAGAAGGTAGTTCTTACTTCACATTTGTTATTCGTGAAGACCTTAAAGAAGAAATTAAAGATTACTCAGATTTAAAAGGAAGAACGATTGCCGTATCATCTCAAAATGCCGTGGATGATTATATTTTCGGTGAGATGCTTAAGCACGCTGGCCTTACAAGAGACGATGTTGAGTTTGTTCTTATGTCGGACTTCGGTAATATGTTAGCTGCTATGGGTAATAAACAAATTGATGCTGCTCTACAAATTGAACCACTGATCACTCAAGGTGAATCGCAAGGTCTACACCTTCGATTTAAAGATGCAACAGATTATGCACCAGAGGCTCAAATTGCAATGGTGCTTGGCTCGCCAAAATTTTTAACTGAAAAGCGTGATGTTGCCCAGAGGTTTATGGCTGCCTATCTAAAAGGCGTGCGTGACTACAACGATGCGTTTATTAAGGAGACTGGAGATGTTGACCAGGTCATTGAAATCATGACTGAATATACAGCACTTAAGGATCCTGAACTGTGGAAAAAAGTTGGCGTAACAGGACTTAATCCAAATGGTAGAATGTTTGTTGAAGATATTAAGAATCAATATGAAGTATATAAAGATAACGGCGCCATCAAAGGTGAGGTTGACTTTGAGCAAGCAATTGATACGTCTTTAGTGGAAGAGGTTTTAGAGAAGATCGGTGAATATGAGTAAGGATAATGAACTGCCCATGCCCCTGGGCAGTTTTTTTATGACCAAATGGATTGAACAGAGGACCACTAATAGAAGAGATGAAATGTTGTCTTATAATAGAGGTCTAGATATACATAAAAATACAAAAGTACGCTCACCGCGAAACTATTGTAGACCCTTTCAATTATCTGAATTATTTTTCTTTAATCGAAAGGGTATTTTTATGCATAATTATGTGTTAATATGCATTTAATCGTATAAATATACAATTTTGGAGAGGGGATCTACAATGTCTAAAAAGGTTATGTTTTCGGCGTTATCTATTATTCTATTAATCGTTCTTGCTGCGTGTGGTGGGAGTGAAGGAAGTGGAAGTGCTAATGCAGAAAGTGAATCAAGTGAAAGTAAAGGTACGTTAGTGATGGGAACATCTGCTGATTTTCCTCCTTTTGAATCTTTTAATCCAGAAGGGGAATTTGAAGGGTTTGATGTTGATTTAGCTCATAAGATTGCGGAAGAACTAGGTTATGAACTTGAAATTAAAGATATGAAATTCGATGGATTAATCGGATCTCTTCAGTCTGATCGTGTTGATATGGTTATGGCAGGTATGTCAGCAACGGAAGATCGTCAAAAAAACGTTGATTTCTCTACGGAGTATCACCATTCAGGTGAAATGTTTGTTACTACAAAAGACTCAAATATTAAGAGTTTAGAAGATTTAGAAGGTAAAGTCGTAGGCGTTCAATTAGGGACCATTCAATACGAAGGCGCTGAAGAGTTAAAAAAAGAATATAACTTCGAGCTTAAATCGATGGACCAAGCAACGACTCTAATTCAAGAGTTAAAAACAGGACGCATTGACGTTGGTTACATGGATAAAACAGTTGCAGAAGGCTATATCGAAGAGCAAGGTTTAGCTGGATTTGATGATCCGACTACGAGTTCACCAGGGATGGCAGTTGCTTTTCCAAAAGATAGTGATTTAAAAGAAGATGTTAATGCTGTAATTGAACAATTCTTAGAAGATGGAACGATTGATGAACTAGCTAAAAAATGGGAGCTAACAGAAGACTAAACAAATAGAATTGAGGTGTTAAGGCATGAATTTGGATTTTACCCAAATCGTGCCTTATATTCCTTTTATGCTTGAAGGAATATGGGTTACGTTAAGATTTGTCATTATTGCAATCATTATTGGTTTTATTTTGGGCGCAGTGATCGCGCTAGTAAAAATATCTGATGCTAAATATCTTAAATGGCTTGCTGATTTCTATACATCAGTGTTTCGGGGGACACCGTTGATCTTACAACTAATGCTAGTCTATTATGGTGTTCCGCAGCTTTTGGGTTACGACATACCAGAGTTTCTAGCAGCTATACTAACATTTGGCTTGAATTCATCGGCTTATGTTTCGGAAATTATTCGTGCAGGTATTCAAGCTGTCGATAAAGGACAGAAGGAAGCGGCACAAGCTTTAGGTATCCCTTACAGGCAGACGATGGTCAAAGTTATTTTACCTCAAGCGATGAAAAATATTTTACCAGCACTCATGAATGAATTCATTACATTAACAAAAGAATCGGCCATTGTGTCGGTGATTAATTACTTAGATTTAATGCGCCGCGCGTCTGTTGTTGGTGCCGACATTTACCGTAACTTTGAACCGTATTTATTTGTCGGCTTAATTTATTATGGAATGGTTATGATTTTAACATTATTAGGCAAGCTGCTTGAACGGAGGCTGAGTCAGAGTGATTAAGGTTGAACATTTATATAAAAATTTTGGGGATTTAGAAGTGTTGCAAGACATTGTAACGGAAGTAAAACAAGGTGAAGTGGTGGCTGTGATTGGACCATCTGGATCTGGTAAATCCACGTTATTACGATGCATGAATTTGCTTGAATCCCCCTCAAGTGGTCAAGTGTTAATGGATGATGAAGATTTAATGGACCCTAAAACAAACATTTTAAACGTCAGGCAAAAAATTGGCATGGTATTTCAGCACTTTCATCTTTTCCCGCATATGAAGGTGATTGAAAATTTAACCTATGCACCTATGACAGTTAAAGGGTTAAATAAAAAAGAAGCAGAAAAAAGGGCGAAAGAGTTATTAAATCAAGTTGGTCTAAGTGACAAAGAACAGGCTTATCCAAATAAGTTATCTGGAGGTCAAAAACAACGTGTCGCCATCGCCCGCGCTTTGGCGATGGAGCCCGAAGTGATGCTCTTTGATGAACCGACATCAGCATTAGACCCCGAAATGGTCAAGGAAGTGCTCGATGTCATTAAGTCACTTGCCAATACTGGTATGACAATGGTTGTGGTAACTCACGAAATGGGTTTTGCAAAAGAAGTAGCAGATAGAATTATTTTTATGGATTACGGAAAAATAGTAGAGGAAGCTAAACCAGAAGAGTTTTTCTCCTCTGCTAAAACAGAACGTGCGAGAGATTTTCTAGACAAAGTTCTATAAGCAGTAGGAACTCTTCTATTCATTGGAATAGGAGGCGCTTATGGACACAAAACATTTTAAAAACCCAGTTTTTTATGTATCTGCTATCGTGATCGCGCTGTTAGTTATAATTGGAGCCATTATGCCTAAACAATTTGGTGAGGTTGCGAATAGATTATTCTTATTTACAACCTCTAAATTCGGGTGGTTTTACCTAATTGCGGTATTCGTTTTAGTCATATTTTTGGCTGTGTTAGCTTTTAGCCGGTATGGAAAAATTAGATTAGGCGGAGAAGAGGAAAGGCCAGATTATCCATTTTTTACATGGATCGGGATGTTATTTTCAGCAGGCTTTGGGGCGGGACTCGTCTTCTGGGGTGTTGCGGAGCCGATGTCTCACTTTTTAGAGACACCATTTGAAGGTGTGGAGCCTTTAACAGAAGAAGCAGCTCGCTTAGCAATGGGCTATTCCTTTTTCCATTGGGGCGTCAGTCAATGGTCTGTTTTCGCAATCGTTGGATTAGTCGTAGCCTTCATGCAGTTCAGGCGAAGAGATGCTGGACTAATCTCTAAGGCGATGGAACCTGTGACTGGTCATAAACCTGTTGTCACTAATACGATTGATACGTTAGCCGTTATTGCGACTGTAATGGGGGTTGCGACATCATTAGGTCTCGGTGTTTTACAAATTAATGGGGGATTATCAACTATTTCAGATATTCCTTCAGCTGTTTGGGTACAGCTATTAATTATTGTGGTTATGTTCGTAGCTTATATGACATCCACCTTTACGGGGCTTGATAAAGGGATTAAATACTTAAGCAATATTAACTTAGGGTTATGTTTACTGTTATTAGTGTTTGTGCTTATATTTGGCCCAACAATCTTTATCTTAAATGCATTTACTCTAGGTATTGGCGATTATATTTCTAACTTTATAAACTATAGCTTAAGGCTTCAGCCATATAAAGGCGGGACTTGGGTGCGAGATTGGACTGTGTTCTACTGGGCATGGGCGATCGCATGGTCACCTTTTGTCGGTGCATTTGTGGCTCGCGTATCAAAAGGACGCACCATCCGTGAGTTTATTTTAGGTGTTATGGTGGTACCGCCCGTCATTGCTTGCGTGTGGATTGCAGCATTTGGTGGGACAGCACTAGATGCCGATTTAAATCATCAAGCAGGCATTGCTGAAGCGGTTAATAATGATATTGCTGTTGCGTTATTCCAAGTTTATAATCACATACCTTTAACATTCATTATGTCAGTTTTGTCAGTGTTATTAATTTTTACATTCTTAGTCACATCAGCCGACTCAGCTGCCTATATACTAGGAAGTATGACATCTCGAGGAAGCACTACTCCACCTTTATCACATAAATTTGTGTGGGGGATCTTAATATCTGCTATTGCAGGTGTTTTGTTATTAGCAGGTGGATTAGACGCATTGCAGACGGCATCGTTGGTGTCGGCTTTACCGTTTACGGTTATCATGCTCATTATGTTAGTAGCGATTATGAACATGTTAAAGCGGGAGACGATTCCTATTTCTAAGAGAGAAGTTAAAAGGCACGAACGAATTCAAAAGAAAATTAACGCACGGAAAAAGGATTAATTACTTTATCGCCTTCGAAATCATTCGAGGGCTTTTTTGTGTAATAATGCATATTTCTCCTAATATTGGTTTAACTAAAACTATATAACAAAAACTAGAAAGAGGAGTCGGAATGAATCACAATGCCAAACAAACTGTTAAGTATTTCGTTATTGCTTTTATTATTAGCTTTATTATTGGTCAAGTACTCTCGTCTATTTTCTCAAATGCAGAGGAAGTGGATGTTGACCAAGAAAAAGGCTTCGATATTGTGGAAACGGATTTTGATGGAATTAGATTATTAACTTATGAAACAAGTGAAGATATTTATAGTGTTAAATTCGAATTGCCAGTGTTTAAGTCAGACGGGCTTAACAATTTTTTTAAAGACTACATGAAACGTACGATCAATCAATTCATGTCAACCATTGAAGGAAATGTAACTAAAGAAAGGCCAGGGAATTTAACGGTTAATTTAGATATTTACCAGGCTGGTGAAGATTTGTACTCGCTTGTCTTTACTGAATCCGAATATACAGGCGGAGCAAACGTCAATGAAACTGGTCATACATGGCTAGTAGATGTAAAGACGAACAGAGTGATTAAGCAAGGAGAGTTATTTAAAAACGTTCGTAAAGCAAGAGATATCATTAGACCTAAAGTCCAAGAAGCTCTATTAGAACAGACGGATTTAGGCATTTTTGAAGAAGAGTTAGAGGAGTGGGTTAATAAGCCGAAGTACATGTTTGAGAATATGTATATTAATGATGGAAAATTGATCTTCAGGTTTGATAAATACGAGATTACACCTGGTGCAGCTGGAATGCCTGAGGCAGAGATTCCCATTGATAATGAAATTCAAACATTGTTGAAAAAGAATTGGTCCCAGAGATTAGGGTTTAATTAAAAAGTTAGAAAAATTCTTTTCAAGGGTAGATAAAATGAGCTTTTTTACTTCGTCGACAAAATTCGCGGTAGATAACTCACAAAAAGGGTAGATATATTGTTATATGGGGTAGATAAATTCACGAAAAAACAACCCATGATGCGGAAAGAGCATCATGGGTTGTTTTTAATTAGCCAAGTTATCTAGTTGACTTTGATATAGCTCAGCATAATGACCGCCTTGTTTGATCAACGATTCGTGTGAGCCTTTTTCAATGATTTGACCATGTTCAAGCATGATAATTTGGTCAGCGCTTCGGATTGTATTTAGTCTGTGGGCGATTACAAAACTTGTGCGGCCTTTCATCAAGCGTTGTAGCGCCTCTTGGATTTTAACTTCTGTCACGGTATCAATACTACTCGTCGCTTCATCTAAAACTAAAATTTTTGGATCAGCAAGTAACGCACGAGCAATCGTTAATAGCTGCATTTGACCTTGGCTAATGCCACTCCCATTAGGGTCCAATACAGTGTCATACTGATTAGGGAATTTCATAATAAATGAATGAGCATTAGCATTTTTGGCTGCTTCAACAACTTCTTCATCTGTTGCATTTAACCTGCCGTATCTAATATTTTCTTTAATTGTTCCCTCAAATAAAAATGCATCTTGTAAAACAAATGCCATATGTTGCCTCAAACTAGAACGTTTAATGTTTTTAATCTCTGTACCATCCAACAAAATTTTTCCGCTATCGTAATTATAAAACCTCGATATGAGATTGATGATTGTCGTTTTACCAGCACCTGTGTGACCAACAAAGGCAACGGTTTCTCCAGCTTCTGCTTTAAATGAAACATCTTTTAAAACAACATCATCCTCATCATACGAAAAAGTTACGTGATCAAACTCAACTTCCCCTTTAGGTTCACCAATCTTAATCGCATTACCTTCATCTAATTCTTCACTGTCTTCATCTATAATATCAAACACTCGCTCTGCACCTGCAACGGCAGAGAGGAGCTGGTTGAACTGGTTCGATAATTCGTTTAAAGGTCTTGTAAACTGTCTAGCAAGCTCAGTGAAAATGACGATCGTTCCAACTGATGCCATGTCGTATACGACTAAAACTCCACCAACAAAGGCGATAATCGCAAAACTAAAGGAGTTTAACATGTTCATCAGTTTTGGGATAAAACCAGATATAGCAGCAGCCCAGAAGCTGGATTTCATGACTTGATCATTTTTTAAATCAAACGTTTGTTTGACTCGATGTTCTTGAGAGAATGTCTTAACAATTTTCTGACCAGAAATGGTCTCTTCCACATAACCGTTCATGTCCCCTAAACGTTTCTGTTGTATTTTAAACAAAGGCCCAGTACGTTTCGTAATCCATTTCATTCCTAGAACCATCATTGGAATAATTGTTAATGTGACTAAAGCTAATAACGGACTTAGGTACAGCATAACAGCAACGGTTCCAATTAATGTTAGAACACTTGAGAAGATTTGAATAACAGATGAGTTTAACGTGTTACTTACATTATCTACGTCATTAGTTACTCGGCTCATGATTTCTCCAAATTGTCTTTTATCAAAAAAGGCAATAGGAAGGAGGTGTAATTGGTTAAATAATTGCTTTCTTAAGTCATAGACCGTATTTTGAGCAATTCCAATCATCACGTATTGTTGTAAGAACATAGCTAAGGAATAAAAAACGTAAATCCAAAATAACCAAATCATCACTTGGCCAAGACCAGCTGATTCGCGATCTGTATTAATGTAATCATCGACAGCTCTTCCAATCATGGTTGGTCCAAGGATGGCAAGAGCGGAGGAGATGACAACCATTAGAAACACAAATAGTAGTCTCCATTTCTCAGACATCATCATATTCCAAATACGCTTCAAGGTTCCTTTCCAGTCACGAACTTTTGGTTTAGCTCTAGGGTCGTCAACTCTCTTAGCTTCACTGAGATCAATTTTGTCATGTTTAAATGGCTCTGTTAAAAACTGCTTAACGCTCATGCACACCCTCCTTTCCGAATTGTGACTCAACAATTTTGCGATAAAGATCAGAAGTCTTCAGTAATTGATCATGCCTGCCAACATCTAATAATTGACCATCATCCATTAGAAATATTCGGTCTGCATTCATAGCCGTCGTGATTTTTTGTGTCACAATCAGTGTGGTGCACTCGTATCGTTCGATGGCTTCTAGTAATTTTGATTCTGTTTTTAAATCCAGTGCACTAGTACTATCATCTAACATTAGAATCTTAGGTTTTCTAACTAATGCACGAGCAATGGAGACGCGTTGTTTTTGACCACCAGATAAGTTAACGCCTTTTTGCCCAATTTTGGTGTCATAACCTTTTTGTAAATCTTTAATCGTATCGTGAATTTGAGCATCTTTAGCGGCTTTTACGATATCATCTTCTATTGCTTCGTTTTTACCCCAGCGTATATTTTCACGAATAGAACCGGTAAAAAGTAGCGGAGCTTGAGGTACGTATCCGATCGTTTGGCGTAAATGATCTAATTTATAATCACGAACGTCATGACCATCGACATAGACCTCACCATTTGTCACATCATATAATCGTGGGATTAATTGAAACAGTGACGTTTTCCCGGAGCCAGTCGCGCCGATGATTGCAATTCGTTCTTTTGGTTTAACTGTAAATGATAAATTTGATAAGACATCTTCTTTTAAACTTGGGTAACGGAATGACACATTAGAAAATTCAATAGAGCCATCGTTCACACGATACTGCTTCTGTACATCTTCAGACTCGGTTAAATCAATTTCAGCATCTAATACATTTGAAATGCGGTCTGCTGAGGCCTTCATTCGAGCAATTGCCATCGTCAAAAAGCCGAACATGGAAATGGCCATCGATACTCTTAGGGCGTAGTTAATAATTGCAACTACATCCCCAACCTGAGCGTTGTCGTTACTGACTTCAATACTTCCGTACCATAAAATAAATAGTAAGCTCATGTTCATGACGAAAAGAAGAACAGGCATGGAGGTTTCAATTAATCGTAAAGATTTCTTAGTGTAATTCATCAGTTCAGAGTTCGCGCCAATGAAGCGGTTGGTTTCGTGCTTCTTACGTAAAAAAGCCTTGATTAGACGGATTCCAGAAAGATTTTCTTGCATAACACGGTTCACGTTATCTAATCGTTCTTGTACTTTCCCAAATAACTTTCCGGCTTTCCGAACAACAATGAGTAAGAATCCGATTAACAACGGAACAGTAATTAAGAAGATCAGTGCTATTCTCCAGTTAACGATGAACGCCATCACAACGCCGCCTATGACTAATAATGGGGCTCTTAACATGATTCTTAGACCCATAAAGATTCCGTTCTGAATCATACGGATATCATTAGTAAATCGAGTAATTAAGGATGAAGTCGGATATTCGTTTAAGTTTTTGAATGAAAAGGCTTGAACTTTCTCGAACAACTTCTGCCTAACATCATATCCGAATTTAAACGTCACGTGCGCAGAATAAAATGAGTTAATGATTCCTGCGGCAAATGATAATATAGCTAATCCGACCATGATGGATCCCCAGTAGATAATGGTATTTAAATCTTGAGTTTGAATCCCTTCATCAATCATCTTTCCTAAGAAGAATGGAAGAAGTAATTCGACCGTTAACTCCGTTAACATGAGTATCCAAGCGATAATCATATGTATATAATAAGGCTTTAAATAACGAGCAATATATCTCATGATGAGTCCTCCAAGTATAAATCCTAAGTAACCATTATTTTACCGAAAAATAATAAAAATAAATAGTACGGGGCTCGAAATTTTCAGTAAAATTAAAAACCTACCTCAAGAGGTTTTGAGGTAGGAATTGTTTAACTAATGATTTTGTTTTGTATTTACAAATAAGGTTCCGTCAGGTGATAATTCTGCATAAAAAACATCGCTAATTTAGTCTATGCCATGACTTTTTAATTGTTCGTTCAACCACTCTACAGTTAAATTGAGTTTTGTTAAATTAGTTTTATTAACTTTTCCATCAGATACTAGTTCGGTTGATAGTGGGTCTATCAATTGGTTTGGACTGGCGCCAATGTTTAAATCTCCTTTAGTAGCTGCAGCAGCTATTGCTCCTATAGAAATCGCAGATACAAAATTAAAAAAGGTAAGTTGACTAATTTCTTTTCTTCCCATAATTCTGGTTAGGATAAACAATATAAAAAATGAAAGAAACAGCCTCAATAAAAGTTGAGATAGATCCATTTTCTCACTACCTTACAATACAATGATAAGGTTAGTTTTAATTAGAAAAGAAATATTATTCGTATTGACCTTTTATTAATCGGTTACCTTGTTATAGCTACCATTTTCGTATTGAAAAATTAGTGTTAGTTCATTTGTAGCTACTTCGTATTCATAAATCGATCTATTGTCCATATTGATATAATACCAACCGTAAGTTGCTCTCGCATTATCGTTTTCCTCATAGACCTGAATGCGAGCTAAGTTTTGGTCCGCATAGTCCTCGGATGGTGGCTCTTGCCCATCATAACTGGCTTGATAACTTTCGCCTAGCTGGAGTGCTTTGAGAACCTCTTCTTCGGCTTGCACATCAGAATCAATTTTAGCTGAATTTTGATCTAAATTATTGACATTTACTTGGTCAACAATCCATGCGTCTTGTCTTTTATTAATTGTGAATGTGATTTCTAAATGCCCTCTTAATTCACTGTCATTTTCTTGCGTTACTTGATAAGTTTCATCATCTATTTGAGACGTTTGATAGTCTTCATTGGTATTAATAAAAACAGGAAATTCTGATGCAGATAAATATAGCTCACCATCTCGCTCTTCAATCAACGTGTCGATATGGTCTTCAGCCAGTGATGATGACATCGCTTGGGTTAGATAGTTTTTAACTTCATCTTTTGAGTCAAAATTAATTTCTTGTGTGTTTTCGTTTTTTAATGACGTAATCGTCTCTTCGTAGTTGGTTAATACTTCATCTAAATTTGGATCCTTTGCTTCAGGATGCTCTTCAGAAAGAACTTCACCTGTTTGATCGTCGATGTTGATAATAATCGCAGAATCATTGGCGTCAATTCCGATACTCCAAAATTGTTCGTTCTTATTAAAAATAACGTTACGAATCACGATTTTCTCATAATCACTAGTATTAGCTTCTGTCAGTGCTATTCTGACTGCTTCATCCTTTGTCATTTGAGAATCATCAACTGTTTCATTATTTGTAATTTCGTATTCATCTAATACATTGGCTGATTCCTCATGATCTTCATATGAACCTTCTATTTGATGCCCTATATCAAGTGAATCGGGTATGTCAGTAATCCAAATTGATGTTTCATTGTTTGAATTTGTTATTAAAGCCTGTTGATCTTCCATTTTGACAATATACCCTTCAACGGACTCAGAACTTGGAGATGCGGTATTTTGCTTAAATAATTGATCGTAATTGTTTATAAAAAGAAAACCAACTAATAAGGTCGCTATTAAAGCGGACGCTACTGGAAAGGGATGAAAGATTCCCTTTTTAGACTTAGTATGCCTGGCTTCAGTGATTTTCTCTAAGACTTGATGACGGTCCTCGTCAGTAAATTGAATTTGATTTTGATAGTCTTCTTTAGCCTTTTGCAACTTTTTATCCAAGTTGATCACCTCCATCATGTTCTAGTTTAGGTTTTAACTTTTTGCGTGCTCTTTGAAGTCTCGCCTTCGCAGTGTTTAACTTGACCGACAATGCCGATGCAATTTCCTTTAGCGATAAATCCTCGAAATAATATAAAATAATGACCTCTCGATATTTTAAAGGAAGTTCATTTACAGTCTGTAAAACCTCTTTAGAATCTTCTTCCTGTATGGAATGCTTTTCAGGTGATTCTTCATCTTTGTTTCGCCAAAGATTCACAACCTTCTCGCGATAAATTCGCTGCCGATTTTTTACAGACCTTAAGTGGTCTTTGCTTTTATTAATAGCAATGGAATAAATCCAGCTTCTTAGCGATGACTGACCTTTAAACGTATTTAAGTTCTCGTAGACTTTAACAAATACATCTTGAGTTATGTCGTCTGCATCTGATTGATTTTTGACATAAGAATAAACAACACGTTTTATTTCATGTCCATATTCCTTCATGCATTCTTCTAATAGCCTGAGGCTCTCTTCTTCGGATAATGGATTAGATTGTGCCTCTAAGTTATTTGACATGATCTGCCTCCTTTCTTCTATAACTTAAGACGGATAAGCTTTGAAGATGGGTGCAAAAAAAGACCTGGTTTTAGTTTAACCAGATCTTGTTGATTGTCTTATTTTCTTATCAGCTTCTTCTTCAATCACGTCTTTCAGCTGATCGAGAACGGGGCTGAATTGAGTATGTCGTCCAAGCATATAGCTCATGTCATACTCGATTGGTAGCCATGTGTCTATGTCGGCTTCGTTATGTTGAATTTGGGCTTCTAGTTTATCTAAAGCATTGGCAACTTTGGCTTCATAGGTTTCTTTTGCTTCAAATTCGTGCCAGAGATGATACCACTCAGCTCCTTGCTCACCACTAACTAATTCTCTTATATTTAGAATAGCTTGTTCTTCATTCTGTTCTTTTAGCTCTTTCGCTTGTTGATCGTTCTGTGTATCAAAAGCGGGAATATCCCCTGCTTCAGCCTCCACTAAGTCGTGGATAATAGTCATTTTTAATAGTTTAAGAGTGTCGACTTCTCTTTCTAAGTGTGGTCCAACTAACATAGCCATCAGTGATAGTCGCCATGTGTGTTCCGCAACACTTTCTTGCCTTCCATTTGACAGCCAACTGTGCCTAAGCTCGTATTTAAGTTTTTCAGAAAGGTGAATGACTTCCATCATTTGTTTAAATTTTTCTTTCATATTCTTATCACACCTTATAACCGTTTGTTATGAAAAAGTGTATAATAATAATGAAAGATTGTATAGAGCGTCGGGGGAGAATTTGTTGAAGGAAATAGTGGATTATTTACATCAGATAGAAGAAGAGATGGTTGATTTGTTAGAACAGTTAGTCTGTTATGAATCACCATCGACAAGACCTGATTTAACTGAAAAAATAGGGCGATATTTATCTAATATATTTATAGACATGACAGGCGGTAAGGTTGAAAAGTTATTTAGCGATTGCTACTCAACTCACTTAAAAGCCGTTTGGGGAGAAGGCGACAAACAGCTATTAATCATTACACACATGGATACGGTTTGGCCAGAGGGTACCTTAGAGGTCATGCCGTTCTCTATTACAGACGGGAAAGCCTACGGGCCAGGTACTTTTGATATGAAAGCAGGTATTGTTCAGGCGTTATTTGCAATTAAAACTTTAAAAGAATTAAATATTCATTTAGATAAAAAAATAGTTTTAATGATGACAAGCGATGAAGAATTAGGAAGTCCGACGTCAAAGGATTATATAATAGAAGAAGCTAAAAAGAGTGATGGAGTGTTTGTGCTAGAACCATCTCAAGGTAAAGAAGGGGCACTAAAGACAGCGAGAAAAGGTGTTGGCACGTTTGAAATCCGTGTGCATGGCGTTCCATCTCACGCTGGAATTGACCCTGAGAAAGGGGCTAGTGCCATAGAAGAACTAGCTGAGCAGATTACCTATTTGTCGAGTCTTACAGATTTAGAAAAAGGTACGACGGTGAATGTTGGCTTAATCGATGGTGGCTCTCAAAAAAACGTCATCGCAGAAGATGCGCACGCGGTAGTTGATGTCCGTGTGCAAACGAAAGAAGAAATGAACCGTGTTGTTCCACTCATTCAAAATTTAAAGCCACATGATCCAAATATTGAGATAACAGTAACCGGTGAAATTTACCGCCCGCCTTTAGAGCGAACAGATGACATTGAGCGACTTTTTGAAAAAGCTAAATCTCTAGCGCATGATTATTTAGGTATTGAATTAATTGAGGAATTTACAGGCGGCGGAAGTGATGCAAACTTCACAGCATCACTTGCCCCTACGTTAGACGGGCTGGGAGCAGTTGGAGCGGGGGCGCATGCCCACCATGAGCACTGTGTGGTCAGTGAAATGCCTAAACGCAGCGCTCTGTTGGCATTGTTATTAATTGAATATGGAAAGTAAGGCTGGAGCAAATACGCTTCAGCTTTTTTTGTTTAGAAGATTCAATGAATAGTACTTTATTGCCGTTAGGGGCGAGCTGAATGTCGTTAGGTGAAGTACGATTGTCGTTGGGACAACTTGAATTCAGTTAGCCATGATGAGTTTCGCTAGCAACCATACTATTAGCACATCCTCTGTAACTAACATTTAACGAGACATCGTACAAGTTGAATGCTATAATATTGGCAGTACACGGAAGGGAGTTTTATCGATTTTACACAAACATCCCTACTTTAGCATTAGGCGTGAAATAGATCATTTTAAGTTTCAACAAAATAGAATTGAAGAAGAGCATTGGATCGAGTTATATGATGATAAAATTGTGACGTCAGATCAAGAATACTCAATCGAACAAGTGCTTGATGTCTCATATAAAATGTTATCTAAACGGTACGGCTTTTTTTATCTACACACCATAAAGGGTGTCATCACTTTGCATGTCAAAGAGGCTCCAGAAGAATTTGTCCGATTGTTTAGAACGGTTGAAAGAAAATAAATGCACAGTGTCTTTAAATAATGGAGGATTTAAAATGGATAAAAATAAAGTATTACTAGTTGATGGGATGGCTCTACTAATCCGAGCATTCTACTCAACAGCCATGTCGGGTTATTTTATGGTAAACAGTAAAGGGATTCCGACAAATGGCATTCATGGTTTTGTTAGACATTTACTTACAGCTACAAATACTTTTAAACCAACTCATGTGGTTGCATGCTGGGACATGGGAAGTCATACGTTCAGAAATGACCTTTACTCTGAATACAAAGCCAATCGAGGTGCTCCGCCAGAGGAGTTAGTTCCTCAGTTCGATCTTGTTAAAGAAGTAACAGAAGCAATGGATATCCCGAATGTCGGGGAAGTTGGCTACGAAGCCGATGATTGTATCGGTACGCTGGCCAATCACTATAAACAAGATTCAGAGGTTTATATTTTGACAGGAGATCAGGACATTTTACAGTTACTTGATCAAAATGTGAATGTTGTCCTCCTAAAAAAAGGTTATGGTAATTATGATATTTACCATGCTGAACGATTTACAGAAGAAAAAGGAATTACACCGCAGCAAATGATTGAGTTAAAAGCGATGATGGGGGATTCTTCAGATAATTATCCAGGTGTACGAGGAATTGGTGAAAAAACAGCTTTAAAACTATTAAAACAGCACGGTTCACTCGATAATATTTTAGCTAACCTAGATTCACTAACAAAAGCTCAACGTTCTAAATTTGAAACAGATCTTGAAATGGTTTATCTATCACGCAAGTTGGCTGAGATCTACTGTGAAGCTGGAGTCACTTGTGATCTTAAAGATGCAGAATTTCGTATTAATCGCAACCGGGCGATGGAAAAGTTCCAAGAGTTAGAATTTAAACGTTTAGATCAAATGATATAGAGGTTGATGCAAAGTGCGTTTATGGTCCATTCATCCAAGATATTTAGATGCAAAAGGGTTAGTTGCTTGCTGGCGCGAGTCTTTATTAGCTCAAAAAGTGTTGCTTGGAGAAACAAAAGGCTACAAGAAACACCCTCAGCTAGTCAGGTTTCGTGAACAAGCTGATCCTATGCAAGCAATAGGAATCTACTTAGAATATGTGTATATTGAAGCAAAAGCGCGTGGTTATAACTTTGATCATTCTAAAATTATTAAAGTTGAACCAGGCGAACAATTAATGGTAACGACAGGGCAACTTGAATATGAATGGGCACATTTACGTGCTAAGTTAAGACAGCGAGACCCTAATCGTTTAAAAAAATTAAAAACATTAGTCGCAAAAGACATTATTCCGCATCCGTTGTTTAAAGTCATCGATGGACCTGTGGAGGAATGGGAAATAGTAAATTAGTAAAAAGTGAGCTGAAGAAGCTCACTTTTTTCATATCAATAGTTCGATAAATCGCAGTGAAGGGTAGATAAAATGGCAAAAAAGTTAGATAAACTATGAAAATGGGTAGAAAAACCAGTGATTGGGGTCGATAAATCACATAAAAGGGTCGATAAAAAGAGTGAGGAGGGTCAATATGAAATTGGTAAAACCAACACTTGAACTAAAAGAATCATTTTATGAATACCTAAGAGAATGGGAAAAACATAATGAAAAAGTTGTGCCTACTACTTTAAGGAAAGTTAATGACCAATACGAAGCGTATGTTAAACGATGGCAAAACGAATCGCAAGGTATCATTCGTGAAGGCTGGGTTGCTAACACGACTTATTTTCTTGTGAATGAAGAAGGACGAATTCTAGGAAGCTGCAATATGCGCCATGAACTTAATAAAACATTGCTTCAAATCGGAGGGCATGTCGGGTATGGCGTTAGACCAACTGAACGAGGAAAAGGGTATGCAACATTTATGTTAAAAGAGTGTTTAAGACATCTAAAGAAGATGGGAATTCAAAAAGCTTTAATCACGTGCAATGACGATAATATTGGATCAAAAAAAGTGATTATGAACAATGGTGGTATTCAAGATCAGTCTTATACTGAACAAGATGGGACCATTGTTAATCGATTTTGGATAAAACTATAGTTAGAATATCGTTCTATACAATAGAATCAAATGATATAATAGGAAAAAGTTGGTGGGTCTTACTTGTAGGAAGCGCCTTTTTTACAACGAAAAGGGGGATTAAATGAATCGTCATCAGAAAATAACGTATAGCGTTTTAGGATTGATTATTTTATTAAATATCTTTTTCTTTATTCGTTTGGAACTTAAACTGTCTGAGAGTCATAACCAAATTGAACAAAATGTCATCAATTCAATCCGTTCAGTCGATAGTAGTGTCAGTTCAATTAATCATGAAATACATAATATGAAAGAAAACAGTGAGTGGATTACAGATACTCAATATGATGTTAACCTTGAAAAATCAAATGCCAGCTTGGTTGCAGTAAATATAAACTGGTCATTTAAAGAAATTGAAAATAAAGCGAAGATAAGTGTTGTCTATAGAGAAAGAGATAAAAATTGGCAAAAAGTAACCGCTGAAAAGAGCGAAGGTAATAATTTTGTTGCTTCTATTAAGGCCCAACCTTTTAAAGAATATGAGTATCAAATTCTAAGTGAAGGTGATGTCAACCGCACCTCGAACATTCAGCCTCTCCCGCCGGATCTGCACACGCCAGCGCATCTCGAAATAAGAGATCGTCATCAAGGAGACAACTTTACAATTCTTGGATTTGACCACATAGACGAACGGGATTTGCCGTTTTTTAAGATTAAAAAGATCACAGCCATTTATCAATATGTAGACGGTAAAAAAGAGAGTAAAGAAATCACAAAAGGAGACCTTCCATCAGTCATTGAAAACCAGGAACATCAAACCGTAAATGATCCTAACCTATATTACGTAGTGGTTGAACCTGCAGATCAAGTGTTAAGTGTCGACTTAAAAGTAGAGTATGCGAATGGATATGCACACGAGGGAACGGTTTACCCTGAAACTATTGATTTTTATCAAAGTATTTATAAAGAAAAGTAGTATTTATTTTAAATTCAAGATACATTTTGTTACGATAAATCTAACAAGAAGCTTTCAGGAAGGGGCTTATATATGCATCTTTTAGGAATTCACCACTTATCAGCCATCACGGCAAATGCTCAAAAGAATGTTGACTTTTATACGAAAATATTAGGAATGAGAATGGTGAAGAAGACCGTTAACCAAGATGATCCGTCCGTGTATCATTTGTTTTACGGAGATGAAGTTGGAAATCCTGGAACTGAGCTAACGTTCTTTGAAATACCACGTGCAGGGCATAATCATAATGGAAATAATAGCATTTCAACCACTTCCTTACGCGTGCCTAATGATGAAGCACTCAAGTATTGGAAAAATCGTTTAGATCAGCATGATGTTGAAAATGAAGGCATTGTAGAACAGTTTGGACGAAACGTAATCCCGCTAAAAGACTTTGAAAACCAGCGTCTGATTCTTGTGTCAGATGAAACAAATCATGGTGTTTCAGGTGGAACGCCATGGGAACGTAGTGCAGCTGAGCCTAATTATGGCATCATTGGCTTAGGTCCAATTCATCTAACCGTACCAGATTTAGAGCCGACTGAAGCTATTTTAACCAAATTAATGGGTTTCACTATAGCAGGTGAATATAAGCACCATGATACAGGAAGAGAGGTACTAGTGTACGAAACAGGCGAAGGTGGTACGGGAGCTGAACTGCATATTCATGTTAGAACAGATCTACCACCAGAACGTTTAGGACGCGGGGGTGTCCATCACGTTGCATTTCGAGTAGAAAATGAAGAAAAAATTCGTCAGTATTTAGATGAACTCAACCAAATAGGAATCGGGAACTCTGGTTTTGTTGATCGTTTTTATTTTAGATCCGTTTATTTTAGAGAGCCAAATGGTATTCTATTTGAGCTTGCCACAGATGGGCCAGGTTTCGCAACGGATGAAGATGCAGACCATCTAGGTGAGTCATTAGCGCTTCCACCGTTTTTAGAAGATAGACGTGACCAAATTGAACAAAGCTTAAAACCAATTGACTATAAGCCGTGATCATTGCTCGCGGCTTTTCTTTTTAACCTAAAACGTTAATATCACTTTACTTGAAAGGATGATCAACATGGGTCAAAACATTAAAGGAAAGATCGCATATGTAACTGGAGCTGGTTCTGGAATTGGACGTGCAACAGCTAGGGAACTAGCGAAAGAGGGAGTTCATGTAGGCTTAATAGCACGCACTGAAGAAAAGCTGGAAAAGCTAGCAAACGAACTCAAAGAATACGATGTAAAAGTAGAGTATGAAGCGGTCGACATTTCTGACATGGATGCCGTGAACAAGTCGATCGACCAACTTAGAAATCGCCTTGGCAAAGCTGACATTCTAATCAATAATGCAGGTGTTGGTTCAAAAGGGAATTTAGTTGATGCAGATCCAGATGAATGGAAAAGGCCTATTGAAGTCAACGTTTTTGGTACTTACTATGTCACGCGTGCCGTTCTTCCAGATTTGATAGAAAAAAATAAAGGTGACATTATTAACATATCATCTAGTAATGGACTAAAAGCAACAGCTGGGTCTTCTGCTTATAGCGCTTCAAAATTTGCCGTTCAAGGTATGAGTGAAGCACTTATGCAAGAAGTGCGACCTTATAATATTCGAGTATTTACAATGAACCCAAGCCTTGTTGCAACAGAGCTTGTTTTTGGAGATCAATTAGATGAAAAAAATGAAGATAAGTATATGCAACCTGAGGATTTAGCAGAATATATGGTTGCTCAGCTTAAATTAAATCAACGAATTTTTATAAAGCAATCCTTACAATGGGCAACAAACCCTTTTTAACAGTCATTTCTTCCCCTAATTTTTGAAAAATGGTAGAATTTAATAAGAAAGACTGGGGGAACAATTATGGGAAAAAAAGCTATTTGTGAGGAATGTGGTAAAACAATCACGTCTAAAAATGACTTGGTTACCACAACAGCATTATTAAAATTAACAACTTATTGTAAAGATTGTTATGTAGAACGAATTAAAAGTTTTTCATCATTATTTGTTAGCAACACGCCTCTTAATGGAAAATACTCTAACGTTATGTCCGTCATAGTTTTAATTGCACTAATTCCAATTATGTTTATACAGGATCCGTTAAAATATTTGCTAATTATATTAGTGGCCGTTTATTTACTGTATCGATTAGCATCTTATCTTTTGTACGAACGACATTTAGATTAGGGTGTATTTATGAAGATAAACGTATTACTCGTATTATTAGCTGCTGTGCTTTGGGGAACAACAGGAACGGCTCAAGCTCTTGCACCTGATAAAGCGAATCCTTTAACGGTTGGTGCATTGCGTCTCTTCATTGGAGGAGGCGCATTATTTGTATACATTAGTCTTCAAAAGAATATTGATTTCAAAAGCATTCCAAAAATGCCCTTATTAGTAAGTGCATTGGCGATGGCATTATATCAACCGTTCTTTTTCACAGGGGTCGATTTAACGGGTGTTGCAATTGGAACAGTTGTTGCCATCTGTAGTGCCCCAATTTTTGCAGGATTTATAGAACTGTTTTTTTATAAACGATTTCCAGATTGGGTATGGTTGCTTTCAACGATTTTTGCCGTTATTGGATGTGTGTTACTACTTCAATCTGGTGAGGAGGTAACATTTAATCCATTCGGCATGTTATACTCTTTAGCTGCTGGTGGGTCGTTTGCTACTTACACGTTCGTAAGTAAAACATTAGTAGCTAAGCATCCACCAGATGTCGTCGTTGCTTTAGTTTTTACAACGGCAGCAATTATGCTCCTCCCGATCCTATTAACATCTGATTTGACTTGGACATTAGAGCGGTCAGGAGCGATTTCAGTTCTACATCTTGGCATTGTAGCAACTGCGCTTTCCTATGTGTTGTTTGCAAGAGGTTTAAAAGGTATCACAGCCTCAACTGCAGTCACATTAGCACTAGCTGAACCATTAACAGCAACCTTATTAGGAGTCTGTGTTCTTAACGAAAAAATAAGTGTCATAGCTAGCTTCGGCCTAGTTTTATTAGTCATGGGTCTATTAGCTCTATCATTTAAAGAACATATAAAAAAACGCACGGTCACATAACGTACCGTGCGTGCCTACAAGTAGGGAACCATTCTACTTGTAAAATCACTTAACCGGGCAATTTTGCTGGTCATGTGACTACCTTTGACTATTCCACTTACGGTCAAACCCCAAAATAAGACTCGTAAGGAAATAGCCAATGATCGTATAGATCAAAAAGGCAAATATAGCGGAGAATTCGACCACGAATGTCCCATCTAACACTTTAGTCGGAAAGATCCCTTCAAACGGGTGTAGTAAAGGTTCACTAGTATTATATGTCCACTCGACAAATGGAGCCGATACAGATGCCCCAAATAACTTCAAAATAATTCGAAGGCCTAGAATCAATTGCACTAAACCAATCACGAGATTAATGAGGTAATTGATAAAACGAATTCCTTTCACTTGAATCACCATCCTCTCTCATTATTTTTCCTACTGTTAATTAAATCTAAACATTTTAAAATTTTGTGTAATTGTATTAAGCTAATCCCTAGTATAGACATATGATATCTTATACTTAAGAAGGGAGCTTAACATAATGTCACAAAATCAACAGTTATTTTTAAAAAACGAACGACATATTGACTTATATAAGCGAGCGGAACAATTATCATCTGAATTAAAAGAACATGCGAATAAAGCTGATCGTGAAGGCCGCTTTTTAAATGAAACGGTACAGACATTAAAGAATCATCAATACTTGTCATTAGTATTACCCGAAACATATGGGGGTATGGATTTATCCTTGTACGAATGGTTACTAATGCAAGAGAAGATTGCTGAAGGAGATGCTGCAACTGCTTTATCTGTAGGTTGGCATAATGGGATATTAATGGAGTTAAAAGAAGGAAACCTCTGGTCACAAGAACATTTTAAATGGATTGCAGGAAAGGCTCAGGAACAAAAATTATTTAATCGCGCTTCAACGGAAAAGAACACAGGGAGTCCAACACGCGGCGGTCGTCCTGAAACTGTTGCTAAAAAGGTGGAAAAAGGTTTTATAATAAATGGACGAAAAACATTCACCACTATGGCGGAAGTATTAGATTATGCAATTGTTGCAGCCTGGATAGAAGACGAAGAACAAATCGGATGGTTTGTAGTCGATATGAAAAGCAAAGGTGTGTCTGTAGATCAAACCTGGGATACACTGGGTATGCGCGGTACAGCGAGTGATGACCTAGTTTTATCAAATGTAAAATTAAGTGAGGACAGTTTAGTTGAATTAAAAGGGAAGCGGTCAGGTCCCAAAGGGTGGCTATTGCACATTCCAGCTTGTTATTTAGGAATTGCCCAAGCGGCTTTGAATGATGCAGTCCTATTTGCAAAAGACTTTAAGCCCAACAGTTTAGACCATCCCATATCTAAGGTATCTCATATTCGTCAGAAGATCGGTGAGATGAATATGATTTTAAGACGCGCAAGAACGTATTTATACCGTGTTGCTGAAGAATGGGACCGTCATCCTGATGGTCGTCATCAATTGGCTAAGGAACTAGCAGTTGTTAAAGTAACTGTAACAAATGATGCAAATAAAGTAGTTGATTTGGCAATGCGTGTTGCAGGTGGAAGAGGATTATCTAAATCATATCCCTTCGAACGCTACTATCGTGATGTTAGAGCTGGACTTCATAATCCACCTATGGATGATATGATCATTGAACAGTTGGCTTCGGAGCTCCTTGATGATTAAAAAGTTGACTTTTAATGACTGAAACAGTTATACTGAATTGTCTTATGAAAAGTTCGGAGATTAATTTTGATTTAGTATTCCTTCATAAAATTATCTATATTAAGGAAAGCTATTTTTAGAATATATGACGTGTTCTTTTTAGTCCATGCCTAAAAGGAAAGTCAGACGAGTTTTTCATAATCAAGATAATTTTACTTAATTTTTAGGAGGAAACAGATTGATCGCATTTAAAGATTTTAATATTGGTGAAGAAATTGTCAAAGCACTATCGAATATGGGTTTTGAGAATCCAACACCGATTCAAGAGAAAGCTATTCCGGTTGCATTAGAAGGCCGGGATATGATTGGACAAGCACAAACAGGTACAGGGAAAACAACAGCATTTGGTGTTCCAATGATCGAGAAAATGGACATGAGCCAATCAAAGGTTCAAGGTCTAGTCATTGCACCAACCCGTGAACTAGCCATTCAGGTTGGTGAAGAGTTAAACAGAATTGGACAGAACAAAGGTGTTAGAACCGTTCCAGTCTATGGTGGGCAAGACATTCAACGTCAAATTAAAGCGTTGAAGAAGCGTCCTCAGATTGTGGTGGCGACACCTGGTCGTTTATTGGACCATATTCGTCGTAAAACGATTCGTTTAGATGAAATTCACACGTTAGTGCTGGATGAAGCTGACGAAATGTTAAACATGGGCTTTATTGAAGATATTGAAGCTATTATGGCTGAAATTCCTTCAAAATACCAAACACTTCTATTTTCTGCAACGATGCCGAAACGAATCCAGAACTTAGCTGAACGATTTATGGATCAACCAGAAGTTATTCGTACAAAATCAAAGCAACTGACTGTTGAGAATATTGAGCAGTTTTATTTAGAAGTAAAAGAGCCTCAAAAGTTCGATGTGTTATGTAAGCTTTTAGATATCGAATCGCCTGAACTGGCCATCATCTTTGGTCGTACAAAAAAGCGTGTTGACGAATTAACAGAAGGTTTATTAAAACGTGGCTATTCTGCTGAGGGTATTCACGGAGATATTACTCAAGCAAAACGTGAACGTGCGATAAAACGTTTTAAAGATCAGACAACGGACATACTAGTTGCAACAGATGTTGCAGCACGTGGTTTAGATATTTCAGGTGTTACACATGTTTACAACTTTGATTTACCTCAGGACCCTGAAAGCTATGTTCACAGAATCGGACGAACAGGCCGTGCAGGTAACAAAGGTCAAGCCATCACATTCGTAGTACCAAGAGAATTTGAACATCTAAAGAATATTGAAGAACTAACAAAGCATAAAATGACTCGTAAAATAGTTCCTTCATATGATGATGTTTTAGAAGGTATACAAAAAGCAACTCGTGATGAATTACTCAATGCGATTGAGGAGCAAGATCTACAAAAGTATAAACGTGTAGCTGAGAATTTATTAGACGAGTATCACTCCGTTGACGTAGTTGCAGCTGCAATAAAGTTATTAGCTAAAGAACCAGACCGCACACCGGTTAAATTGACTGCCGTTTCACCATTAAGAGTGAAAAAAGTAGGTCATAAAGGCGGTAAAGGCGGCGGTGGCAACCGTAACCGTGGTCGCCGCGGCAGGCAAGGTGATCGTAAACAAGGTGGAGGTCGCAGGCGCGATGATCGCCGATCAAACAACAGAGGACAAAAAGGGAACCGTAAACGTCGCAACTCAAATCAATAGAGGTGTTTAAAGATGTTAAAAGTTCTTATCATTTCAATTGCGATTGTATTAGGTGTATTGGCATTAACAGTGTTTGCCATTTCTAAGGGTTATGCTTACAATCATAAAGTTGACCCAATGCCTGATCGTCATAAAAAAGACGACGATGATGATTCAGACAATCAGCAATGAATAGACTAAGCCCCAGTTAGTAAAAACTAGCTGGGTTTTTCTTATTCTTGTTAATGTATGAATGTCTCATAAATTAGCTGGAATGTCCTATAAACTTGATTGAATGTCTCATAAAATAAGACGAATACCCATTTTCGACAAAATTCGATTCCTCATCTTTGCCCCTAATGTCTCATAAACATTTTCTAGAGTCCCATAAATTTTGATATTGAGAAAAGAGATTAAAAAAAGCGATCCCCACCAAGGAATCGCTCTTAAATAATTATTCAACCACGTGCTCATTAAAAAATGCTTCGAACTGTTCAGTCGGAACAGCACCTTTCACTCGGGCAACTTCTTCACCGTTTTCAAATCGGACTAAGGTTGGTGTTGCTTCAATGTTATATTCATTCCAACCTTCCTCAAACTCTAACACATTATACTGCTGAACTTCTACACCCATATCTTCTGCAAGTGGCATTAATCGTGGAGTTGCTTCACGACAATATTTACAAGTTGGGCTAAAGAAATATACCGTTACATCTTCACCAGCATCAAGCTTTTCTTGGAGCTGATTAGGAGTAATGATGTTTTGATAATGAGGATCATCTAATAAATCTATTGTCGCTTGATCTAATTGTGATTTCCCATATGGGTTGTCCTCACTAACGTCTTCTTGAGCCATATTTGTCAAAACAGCCGTTGCAGCGAATAGAGCTACAATGATAACGCCAAATATAATGAGTTTTTTCATATTAATCCTCCTTAATATTCCTTAAAACAAAAATTGATGTAAATAAAATGATCAAGAAAGCTAGTCCAGCTAAAAATGGAATCGTGATAAAGCCTAACCAATTAATATAAGCGCCAGTACAAGAAACCTGTCCGCACGCTGGTGATGATTGTTGTAATGCTTCCACTTTTTGAATGGAATAATGATAAGTCGATATCAAGAAGCCGATAAGAGACAATGTGATGGTATAGTAAACCACTTTAATGTCTTTAAGGGCAATACCCACAAATAAAATGATCACCATCGGATACATAAAAATCCGCTGGACCCAGCAAAATTTACATGGTTCAAAGAGTTTAATTTCTGAGAAGTAGAGTGAGCCTAATGTTGCGACTAGTGCAACAACCCAAATAAATATTAATAAGTTCTCATTAATTTTTTTCATGTACACACCTACTTTTATTCAAAAAAGATTATATTATGAATTTTACTAGATTGTAAGTGATTTGTACTGAGAATATGTAAATAAATTTTGAAGTTTATATAAATACAGTTGAAAGTTAATTAAAACAATTATATTATTATATAAGCAATAACTTATATAAGTGGGTGATGCAATGGAAAAGACATACCTTGAAGTTGAAGAGGTAGCTAAAATTCTTAAACTTATGGGCGATCGCACCCGTTTATCCATAATGCGTTATGTGAATGTGGATGAATGTTGTGTTTGTGAATTGGTGGAATTACTTGAATTATCCCAGCCCGCCATCAGTCAGCATCTTAGAAAGTTAAAGGATGCTAAATTAATTAATGAAAAGAGAAAAGGGCATTGGGTGTTTTATTCAATAAACCGTGAGCATCCAGCCATTGAAATAATCAATGATATTTTAGGTTATTTACCTAATGGGAAAAAGGAACTTGAAGAGCTTTCTAACAATAATTTACGCATCATTTGTGACTAGAGAGGGAGTTTTACGTGGATATTTTAGCAGCAAGTCTGATTTTCTTAATCACACTTACGCTTGTCATCTGGCAGCCCAAAAACTTAGGGATTGGCTGGTCAGCTTGTGGGGGTGCTATCTTAGCACTCATATTTGGAGTCGTGACATTTGGTGATGTCATTGCAGTTACAGATCTTGTCTGGAACGCAACATTAGCGTTTGTAGCAATCATACTTATTTCATTAATACTAGATGAAATTGGGTTCTTTGAGTGGGCGGCTCTTCACATGGCTCGTATGGCCAAGGGAAGCGGCCTTAAAATGTTTATTTATGTTACGTTACTCGGTGCAGCAGTAGCAGCATTATTCGCCAATGATGGTGCCGCACTAATCTTAACGCCAATCGTATTATCAATGGTTCGAGCATTGAATTTTAAAGAGGCTATGATTTTGCCATTTATTATGGCAAGTGGATTCATCGCTGATACCACTTCATTACCATTAGTTATTAGTAACTTAGTCAACATTGTATCAGCTGACTTTTTTGGATTAGGTTTTACAGAATATTTAGTTCGTATGGTTATTCCGAACTTATTTTCTTTATTAGCCAGTATAATTGTTCTTTATTTATTCTTTAGAAAATCACTACCTAAGGATTACGATTTATCTAAACTCAAACAACCTCATGAAGCGATCAAAGATCAGAAAATGTTCCGCTTATCCTGGGTTGTCTTAGGCATCCTATTAATTGGATATTTTGTCAGTGAATTTCTAGAGATTCCAGTATCGTTTGTAGCTGGAGTTATTGCATTATTCTTCTTATGGATGGCCAAAAGAAGCCCAGCTGTTCCTACGACTGAAGTTGTAAAAGGTGCCCCATGGGATATCGTGTTTTTCTCTATCGGGATGTATGTCGTCGTTTACGGACTTCGTAATGTTGGACTGACAGATTTACTAGCACAAGTCATAGATTCTGCAGCCAATTATGGATTACTGGCTGCGACTATGTCGATGGGCTTTATTGCTGCCATATTATCGTCCATCATGAACAATATGCCAACTGTTATGATCGATGCTTTAGCCATTGCAGAGACGAATACAACTGGTTCTATAAGAGAAGCCTTAATTTACGCAAATGTAATCGGAAGTGATTTAGGGCCTAAGATTACACCAATTGGTTCACTAGCCACTCTATTATGGCTACATGTTCTATCTAAAAAGGGGATTCATATCTCTTGGGGATATTATTTTAAAGTCGGAATTATTCTAACCATTCCAGTATTGTTTTTCACCTTACTAGGGTTGTATGTATCATTATTATTGATTTAACAAAGCGAGGGATTCAGAATGTCTGATCAACCAGTATTATATTTTTTATGCACAGGTAACTCATGCCGTAGTCAAATGGCTGAAGGATTAGGAAAAGACATATTAGGAAATCATTGGGAGGTCTATAGTGCAGGGATAGAAGCGCATGGCCTTAATCCTAAAGCGGTCGAGATCATGGATGAAATTGGGATAGACATATCTGATCAGGAATCATCTGTCATTGATCAGAATCTCTTAAACAAAACCGATCTAGTCATTACGCTTTGCGGAGATGCTCGTGAGAACTGCCCAGTATTACCACCAAATGTTAAATCTGAACACTGGGGGTTAACTGACCCAGCTAAGGCTGAGGGTACAGAAGAAGAAGTGAATCAAGTATTTCGTGACGTACGAGATGAAATTAAAAAAAGAATTAAAGAGCTAAAAGACAGAACTTAAACAAATTGCCTAAGACAATGAATGGTCTTAGGCAATTATTTATCTTTTCCAAAGTTAAAATGAGTTTGCACTTCCCAATAATCAGAAATCACGTTCGCTTGGTCATTCTTTTTATAGACGAGCGTTAATATCTTTTGGTTTTTATCATTTTCAAAGATCATTCGTCCGTGTGGTAAATAATCATATTTAAGCCCAGAATTATTATAATAAAAATCTCTTGGTTGACTGTTAATTTGTTCAATGATGTTATTTATTCTGTCTAAATTATGTATCGTCTCGGTTATTTCACCATTTTTAATAATTGTTACCTGCTCATAACGATCATTGATTATATTTGAGTGGTATAACGTAATGTAAATACCTAAACCTACAGTCAACAAGGCTAATAAGATGAGGGAATAAATTTTAATTGATTTCATCACTAATTCCTTTTCACTTTAATTAGAGTCATGCTGTGCTTCCAAATACTGTTGCATTGCTTCTTTTTCAAATTTAGTGTGGTTTTCCCAATCTCGTGTGATTTTCCATCCATTGTCGTTATTAATCGTAGTCAGTTCACCATTTTTTTTAACGATGTTTTCAGATTCGTCATCATAGTACTTAATTTTCATCGTATAGTCATAGTTGATAGATCCATCCTCGTTTTCCTTTACCTTTTCTAATGATATATCTTGTAGCTTCACTTTTTTCCCAAGTGCTTGAGCTATTTGGGGGATGATGATTAACTGACGATTAAGGGTTAAATCCTCAAGAACTTCATTAGTCTCATAAGGTTCAATTTTCCTAGAGAATTTTTGACTTACTTTAGTAGGATGTTTTTCATTTAATAAGTTAGGGTTTTCGATATTATAAAGTTTCGACTTATAGTCTGTCACGAATTCTTTTAACTCTTTTTCATCATCTGAAGTATCATCGCAGGCGGCTAATGTTAGAATGAAAGATCCTAACAAAAGAATAATCATCACCTTTTTCAATTAGTAAACGCCCCTTTATCAAAACTTATCTAAATTTTAACACAATTTCATGCGACTTTCTAACTACCTGGCCTGTCAATCATGTTATGAATCGTATGATCTTAAACTAAAGACTATCAAAAATTGTGCCGAGTAATAAGTACTCATAACTAAAATACTTGATAAAGGAATTGTTGTGACAAATAAGTTCCAAGCTAAAATCGAATCTGATATCACAAACAATACAGCTCCAATAGCAGCATAGAGGTTTCTCGTCATAATGGCTGTCCATGCCATAGCAGATATTACTATAATGTATAATGTAATAGGGAAACTTAGAGAACTGTCTGTTAAGGAGTTAAGGATGCCGTTTCCCAAAATATAGCTATATATGACGAGTGGAACAATAGTCATACCACGAACTAAGGATGGCTTGAACTTTGTGATAAAACCAGCCATATAGAAAATGTGACCGAGCAAAAATGCCGAAAGACCAATGACAAACCAGTGTAATGTTACGTCACCAATTAAACTAAAAATTAAACCAATAACCACAGCATAATGTATAAAAAAGCGTTGTTTTGGAAGGTTTATAAGAGCATAGATAATCATGAGTACCATTGGCAATGCTTTAAACAGTAGCTTTATGGCAAGAGGGGATTCAGGTAAAATAAAAATATAAAAGATAGCCGTTAGTAGAATCAATAAAGGAAGGACTTTCTTCATCGTTATGCACTCCTTTTTAATAGTGTACGAAAGTGAAGTTAATTTACACAATATGAAAGAATAGTAGAATATATGAGTCATTTGTGAATTTGATGTATGGGAGTACTTAGATTGAAGCGTAAAGAAGAGGCAATAGATGCTATTAAAAAATTAGATATTTGTAATCAATTAAGTGAATACAAACCTGAGCTTTGTGGAACAATCCCGCTTGGAATAGACGTGTCAACTTCTGATTTAGACATCATAATGGAAGTGAAAGACTTAACGTCTTTTGAAGATAAGATAAAGCTTCTGTATAGTGATCAACCCTATTTTAAGATCAATAGAAAAATAATAAGAGGAAAGCATGTTGTTAAAGCTAACTTTGTTTATAAAGGATTTGAATTTGAGCTATTTGGTCAAGACGTACCAGTACATGAGCAGTATGCTTATTTACATATGGTTATTGAGAAAAAAATTTTACTAAAGAATCCTGAATTAAAACCAAAAATGATCTCACTTAAACAGCGTGGGTATAAAACGGAGCCTGCTTTTTGTAAGGTATTAGGGATAGCAGGCGATCCGTACGAAGCACTTATTCAGTACGGAAAAGATCAATCATACATTTAGGAGGCGTACTAATGGCTAATACATGGCATGAGCAAGCAAAAATAATGTGGAATCATAATGCAACGTTTTGGAATTCAAGAAGTCAAAACATGTGGGATGAAGGAAGCAGAAAATCAATTGTTCCTTTCTTTACAAAATATGTTGAGCCGAATTCTAAAGTGTTAGATCTAGGATGCGGAGATGGTTATGGGTCATATAAACTGTGGAAAGAAGGTTATGATGTATCGGGCGTCGATTTATCTGATGAAATGGTCAAGTTATGTCAAAGTCGATTAACAAAAGAACAAGACCGATTATCATTTCAACAAGCTGACATGATGAAGTTACCGTTTGAAGACCAATCTTTTGATGCTTTAATGGCTATTAATGCACTAGAATGGGCAGAAGTTCCAATTAAAGCATTTAATGAAGTTTCCAGAGTTGTCAAACCTGGCGGAACATTATGTATCGGAATATTAGGACCAACAGCAGCACCAAGAGCTAATAGCTATAACCGCTTGTATGGTGAAAGTGTGATCATGAATACCATGATGCCGTGGGAGTTCGAACAGCTAGCCAAAGAGCAATCCTTAAATGTTTTAGATCAAGAGAAGGTATATAAGCGAGGTGTGGATTTAAAACATGTCGGCAGTTTATCAGAAGATATGCAACAAGCACTAACGTTTATGACAGTTTTTATGTTAACAAAATAGCTACCGCAATTTTGCGGTAGCTAAGTTAACATTAAATTAAGATTTCAACTTCAGCTTTTTCACGAAGCTGTTTTAAGTGTTCCATTTCTTTTTCACTAGACTTTTGATTTTTAACTTGTTGTTTTAACTGGTCTTTCATATCTTCTAGGCTTTTATCAACTTTTTGTCCTTGTTGCTCCATAGCCTTTTTATAACTGTCATAAGCCTTCTGTAGGTCTTTATCAGTTACTTTAGGCTCTTCAACATTTTGTTCAAGGTACTTCGTTGTAATTAAGTTCTGACGAATATTTTCTTTAACTTCTTTTTCAGAAGTGTCATTTTCTTTTAGAATTTCTTCTTCGCTCTCTAAATCAGTTGCTTCTTTAACTTGATCGATTTGTTTCTTATATTCTTCTTGAATTTTATCTTCACTAGGTTTAATGCCTTGTTCTTTTGCTGCTTGTTTTACTAGTTCAATGCTAATTAAATTATCTAAAGCTTGTTTTTGAATTTGATCAGCCATTTTCGATGGGTCTTGTCCCATTTGTTGGTATCGTTGTTCAAAGAAACTAACGCTTGATTTAAGGTCAGCTCCTAGTAGTTCAGTGCCATTAACTTTAGCAACTACTTGATCGTCTTCTATATCTTTTGTAGCAGTCGTATCTTCATTACCTTCTTTATTATTTTCTTGGTTATTCTCTTCACCATTTTGTTCTTCTTGATTGGTTTCTTCTGAATTATTTTCTCCTTCGCTGTCGCCTCCGCAGGCAGCTAAGAAAGCCGTTAACATCACGAATAAAATCGCTGTTAAGAACTTCTTCATTCAATAACACTTCCTTTTGTAAATAAATATTAGGTTTCGAGTATGAATTGTAGCATACTGTCAGACCATGATACAAGTTATAGTAAACATGTAAAGAAAATGTAATGTGTGTCGAATCACTTGCTTTTTCTGAACAAAAAGAGTAAAGTATAAATTGAACGAAGTAATTGGGATCGATGTTTACTGAATGACCTCTTTAAGGAAGTCAAAGTAACAAGATTCAATTGTTTTGTCGTAATACTTTTAAGGAGGTCATTTTAAATGACAGGTACAGTAAAATGGTTTAACGCAGAAAAAGGTTTTGGATTTATCGAGCGTCCAGACGGAGATGACGTATTCGTACACTTCTCAGCAATTCAAGCAGACGGTTTCAAAACTTTAGCTGAAGGTCAAAACGTTGAGTTCGAAATCGTTGAAGGCGATCGTGGACCACAAGCAGCTAACGTTGTTGCTAAATAATATACGTTAACAAACTGACTTTAAACGCGCGTAAATATTCATTTACGTGCGTTTTTCTATATTTACATATAAAGAGGTGACACCATGAACTGGGAAAATAAGTCATTCAGTGAACTAACAAACGATGAATTGTATCATATTCTAAAACTTCGAGTAGATGTATTTGTCGTTGAACAGAATTGTCCATATCCAGAAATAGATGGATATGACCAAGAATCACGACATCTGTACTTGATTAATGAGGGACAAATTTTGGCCTATTGTCGCATCATCCCACCAAATGTAAAATTTGAAGAAGCTTCAATTGGACGTGTCATTACTCATGACAGTACGAGAAGAACTGGAATTGGAACAGAATTAATTAATCGAGCCCTAGAATATATTAGTCAAACGTATAGTGACTCAAATGTCAAAATCGAAGCGCAAGCTCATTTACAACAATTTTACGGTAACTGCGGATTTCAAACCATTTCTGATGAGTTTTTAGAAGATGGCATCCCTCATGTTGAAATGATTTTTTTAGGAAAAACAGCAGAAAAGCAGGATTTATAAATGCTTTTGTTTAAAGTAACACAATAGGATGTGATCATAATGACCCAAATTAAATTTAAAAAAGTTTCGGATTGTTCGTTAAGTGAAGTGGTTTCTGTCTGGAATCGTGGATTTGAAGGTTACTCAGTCGATGTTACCATGGATACACAAACGTTTTTAAGGCGTATGGTGACAGAGGATTTAGTCGCCGAGGCATCGATTATAGCATTAGATGCTGACTCACCCGTAGCGATTGTAATGAATGGTTTTAGGAAGCATGATGACAAAGTTTATGCATGGAACGGTGGTACAGGTATCCTTCCAGAGTTTAGAGGGACGGGGCTGAGTCATACGCTTATAGAAGAAGTACAAGCGGTATATCACGAACAAGGTGTTAACGTCGCTAATCTTGAAGCCATAACGACAAATGAAAGAGCCATTAATCTATATGAAAAACATGGTTATGAGTTAATAGAACGTTTGGGTTTTTATGCAGGGCCTCAAGAGAATCAAGATATCACGGTTATTCATGATTACGAATTAGAATGTGTTAGAGTTCCAAGAGAAAAGATACGATCACTTTCATTTTTTCAGCAAGACATGCCTTGGCAGAATCAGATGGAGAGTTTAAAGGAAGGAATCGGTTATATTTTATATGACAGGGAACGACCAATTGGGTATGCTATGACAAAGGAACGGTATGATGTTTACGGCAATGTGGAGTCAGTTCAGCTGTATCAAGTTGGAATTGAACCCATTTTAGAATATGATTTACTCTTAATGTTAACGTTTTTACATAAAATTTTTAAGTTGGATCGCGATGGTGTTAAACGCCATGTTATTAATTATCCAAATCGAGATACAGTTCTTTTAAATGCTTTAAATGAACTGGGCTTTAATAAGACTATCGAACAAGTTCATATGCAAAAGATTTTATAGTTGATGAATGAGAATGGTAATTTTAGGGTATGAAGTAACTAGAACATAAAATGAAGGAGTGGTATTTTGAGTACACTATTTACATCTAAAGCAACAGCTAAAGGTGGTCGTGGTGGTCACGTTAAATCAGACGATGGCATCATTGATTTAAATGTCGTTATGCCAACAGAGAATACAGATGAAACAGGGACAAATCCTGAACAATTATTTGCTGCTACTTATTCAACTTGCTTCGATGGTGCGTTAAACTTAGTTGCCAAGAATAATGATAAAGATATTGATTCTACAACGACTGCTGAAGTAAGTTTTATGAAAGATTCTTCAGATGGAGGCTTTAAGATCTCAGTTAAGCTTATTTCTGAAATGAGCGGTGTTTCCCAAGAAGAAGCTGACGAATTAATGAAAGAAGCACACCAAGTTTGCCCTTATTCAAAAGCGACTAGAGGCAATGTGGATGTTGATTTAGAAGCAAAAGCTAAATAGTTATTATAGTAAAACCGAGGGGGTGCCCTCGGTTTTTTTACTTTATAGTGGTTTATAAAATAACAAGCCTCTGCATTCTCAGCAGAGGCTTGTTTATTAATCTAAAATTCTAATTCGAATTTGTTTGACGCCATATCTCAAAGCATCTGCTTCTTTTGGCATGAAGATATCTATTTCATTACCGTTAATGGCACTTCCGATGTCAGCAGCAATTGCTGTTCCATATCCCTCAACCCATACGCGAGAACCTAACGGAATCACATCTGGGTCTACGGCGATCACTTTTTGATCAGGGTTTGCCCTTAAGTCTACGCCAGTATAGGTTGTACCGCTACACCCGTCACAGTATGCAGTGTAGGCAGTTGCTTTGACGTACATTTGTTTACCGTTCTGGCTTTCTTTACTAACTTGTTGTATGTCTTGATTGTTTTGTTTTTCTTGTGTTTGCTGAGCTTTCTCTTTTTTGGGCTCAGGCTTTATTAATTTTATCTCATCTTTTTTAGCCAATTGGTGATTGGCTTTTGAAAAGAATTGTACATGATGTTCTTGTGCTCCAGTGTTATTATCTAATGTTGTCGGTTGTATCTTAGCTGCGCTTAATGGAGTACTCAACATCATTAGTGCACCAAACGTTAATAAAAACGCGAAGGCACTAACTAGTCGTATACTCATAAAAAAACCTCCATTTATTATGTCAATATGACAAAAGTCTATATTTACTTTCTCGTCCCCAAAAATGGCCCTATAGGAACACTCTTCCTTTAGACCATTGCCAAGTATAACAACTTAGAATGCTAAGTCAATTACAATGCTTGTACAAGAATGTAACATTGTGATGACAAAGTACCACTATGAAGTGTGACAATAGACTTAGATAAGTTATATGAGTTGACGTTTAGTAGTTATTTGGTTTTATACTTTTATTACAAACACAGTAAAACTTAACTTTAATATAAATAGGACAGATATAATGGTTAGGAAGGGGAAGTCACCTTGAAGATTCTACTGATTAATGGCACAGTTGCGGGAGAGAAGACAAAGCATTTATTAAAAGAAGCAGAAAAGCATCTAACAAAGAGAATCACTTCGCACCAAATAGAGACACTTTATTTAGAAGATTTCAAAATGGAATTTGCCGATGGTCGACCTAAAGATGATTATAACGAGGATACAAAGAAGCTAATCGATATGGTTGAACATGCAGACGGTTATATTATAGCAACGCCTGTTTTTCAAGGGTCGATTCCTGGAGCATTAAAAAATATGTTTGATTTAGTATCACCAAAATGTATGCGTTATAAGCCGGTTGCACTAATGGGGAACGGTGGAACGTTTCAACACCATTTAGTTATTGAAAATCAGCTTAAACCTATATTAGATTATTTTCGCTGTTTAACAACGCCGAATTATGTTTATACCCACTCTGCTCATTTTTCAGAAACAAAAGAATTAGTAGATGAAGATGTAAAAAAGCGTATTAAGGACTTAAGCGAAGTATTTGTTAAATACCTAGACTTAAGCCAAGACATAAAAAAATCGACTGACCTCTAGTAAAGTCAGTCGATTTTTACTTATTCCCCTATAAATTGTGGTTCGCGTTTATTTAGAAACGCGTCAATACCTTCTTTGTGATCATGTGTTTGTCGCATTTTTGCTTGTCCTTGAGTCTCTTGGTTAAGCACTTCCTCAAGTTGTGGAAGCTGCTTATTATTAATAATTAACTTAGTCGTGATCATGGATTGTAATGGTGATTGCTGTAGCTTATTTAAATAGTGACTTAAGGCTAAGTCAAGTTGATCTGCTGTGAAATCGACTAGGCCGATTGACTGCGCTTCCTTAGCTGTCATCATTTTACCTTCCCAAATGGTCTGTTTAGCTTTAACAGCCCCTAGCCTTTGTTCCATAAAGAAGTGACCTCCCCCATCAGGAATGAGGCCGATTCCAATAAAGTTCATTGCTACTTTAGCATCTTCTTTAGCAATCACATAGTCAGCAGCTAATGCAACACTTAAACCTAAGCCAGCAGCTGCTCCGTTTAAAGCCGAAATCGTAACTTTTGGCATTGAATAAACGGTAATCACAATATTTTTTATAATACCCATTACTTTTTGAAAGCCTTCAGGATCTGATTCTTGCAGCATGGTTTTCATATCGCCGCCTGCAGAGAAAGCCTTCCCTTCGCCGGTTAACACTAAAATTTTTGAGTCATCTTTTTTAATTTTTTGAAGCTCGTCATTTAACTCTGTTAGTAATTCGACATCCATTGCATTTAATTGATCAGGACGATTAAGTTTAATTGTTGTTATAGGGCCTTCTTTAAGAATATTAATTGTTTTATTCATATACTCACCTCATTATATTTTGATTTCATTAAGTTGTTTGTAATAGTCAATAGCTTTTTCATAATCTTGTTTTTCGGTAAATATTTCTGCCAGTAAATGAAGCAGTTCTTTCATAAGGCCAGTCTCACCAATTGTTTGATAATGTGGGAGAATCACTTTTTCGCATCTTTCAATGAACTTCTCGTTATGAGTTTCATCTGATAACTGATGCCTTAGAATATAATAACGATGGCGGACCTTCGTTAAATTGGTGCCTTGAAGTAAATCTTCTCCCTTTGTTAAATATTCTCTAGCTAAATCTGATTTTCCTTGTTCGTAGTATACTTTTGCAATAATTAAGTTGGAATGAACAATGTCATAAAGGTGAGAATGATGCTCTAGTGCTTCATGAAGTAGCTTTAAGGCGTGTTCAAAATTGCCTCTTCGGTAGTAAAGAATTGCTAAATTGTGAGTGGCTCTCGACCTAACTTTTGGTGAATCACCCATTGGTTTTGACTTAAGCACTTGGTTGAAGTAAGTCTCTGAAATGTCATAAGCACCTAAGTTTAAATAGTTAATACCTAGTAAGTGGTAACAATCTGTCACCTTACGATATTTTAAGTCATTCGCATACTGCTCAAGAGCAATTCCGACGTAATAATTCGAATAAATAGGCTTCTGCATACCCATATATGATAATGCGAGCAGGTAATAAATTTCTGGATCTTTAAGGTTAAAATCTTCTAAGATCTCAACTGCTTTGTGAAAATATTCATTCGCTCTTTTAGAATTTAAATGGCAGTTATAATAAAAGCCTACGATTTTATAAAAATAAAATAGCTTCTTGCCTTCAAAGTGATTTTCTAATCTAAGCAACTCTTGAAAGTTCAAGTTATATTTTTCAGTTGGATTAACGGTAATTAGGTAATAAAAGTGAATGAGCTCGAAATAGTTCTGAACATATGGTTCGTGAAAAGGTGTTAATACTTCTTCAAGTTCATCTGAAAAGTCCTTTGCTTTATCTAATTTCTGTTCAGTAATATTTTGATAAAGTAAATCAATCTGTTCATGAATTTTCTTTTCATCATAAGATGTAATCTTCTCATAGTCCATGTCTAGACGTTCAAAGATTAATTGGATAGTATCGGTCTTAGGCTCAATGGCTCCACTTTCTATTTTACTGAGATACGAAATTGAACATACTCCACTGGCAAGATCTTTTTGAGTCAGTCCATGTTTCGTACGATAAAACTGTATGATGGCCCCGATATCCATTATAATCACCCGTTTCTATGTATCTAGATTGATTCTACCATAAATAATAAAGTTTTATAGAATTGACTTCATAAAAGAATAAGATTAAGATAGATATATCAAATTGAATAAATTGGAACAAGTTGGTGTAAACAGTTTATGTTTACTTAAAAGGGAAGTTCGGTTAGAATCCGACGCGGTCCCGCCACTGTGTATGGGAAGCGACTAATTAACCACTGTCCATAAAGGATGGGAAGGGATTAGAAGCTATGACCCTAAGCCAGGAGACCTGCCCACTTGTTTTAGCTCGTTTTCCTTCGGGTTTAAAGGAACGGCTATGATAGATGTTCTAATCGTAGTTTTGTGGCATCATGCCCTCGTTTTCCAAAGATTCGTTGGAAAGCGGGGGTATTTTTAATTTAGAAAGGGAGATTTAGATGCAGAACAAGATATGGCTATGGTTAGTAACATTGGTTTTAGTTGTCGGGTTAACAGCTTGCCAAGGAGAAGAAAGTAACAATAATGAGAGTACGAATGAAAAAGACCAAGCAACAGAACAAGAGAATAGTGAAGAGTCTTCAAGTACGGGGTTTGAAAGTGTTACCTTAACGGATAAATCAGGAACAGATGTAACCATTGACGAAAAACCTGAAAAGATTGTATCGGTTATTCCGAGTGCAACTGAGATTGTATTTTCAGTTGGAGCTGGTAATGAGGTAGTCGGTGTGTCACAATGGGCTAATTATCCTGAAGAGGTTCAAGATATTGAAAAAGTAGGCGATCAACAGCTTAATATTGAAAAAATTGTTTCTTTAGAACCTGATTTAGTGGTGGCTGATGTTAATAATGCTGATGACATCGATGCTATGCGCAACGCAGGACTTAAAGTGTTAGTGCTAGGTTCACAAAATTTAGATGAAGTGTATAAAGATATACAACTAGTTGGGCAGGCAACAGGTCATACAGATCAAGCTGATGAAATTATTTCAAATATGAAGCAAGATGTAGAAGACGTTCAAAATGCAGTTAACGGGTTAAGTGAAGATGAGAAGAAGCGTGTATGGGTTGAAGTTGGCCCTGAATTATTCTCAGGTGGCGAAGGTTCCTTTATTAATGAATTAATTAATTTAGCTGGTGGTAGAAATATCATTTCAGATCAAGAAGGATGGCCACAAGTCAGCGAAGAGGTTATTTTAGAAAAAGACCCTGAATTTATATTCACGACTTATGGTTATTATGTAGACAATGCCGTTACGAAAGTGATGAAAAGAGAGAATTGGCAAGATGTAACGGCTATTAAAAAAGAACAGGTTTATGACATGCATGGAGATTTATTAACAAGACCTGGACCAAGGTTAACTGAAGGCTTAAAAGAATTAGCCAAAACATTGTATCCAGATTTAATGAAGTAAAGGACGTATAAATAGTGAAAAATAGACATTCCCTTTGGTTATGGATACCTGTATTCTTAATAATATTAATGGCTATGATGAGTCTGTCCGTCACACTAGGAGCTGCGAATATAACTTGGCAGCTTGTCTGGCAAATTATACTTTCGAATATTCCAGGATTTGATCAATTAATAGGTGAAACATGGGATACATCAACGGAGACAATTGTTTGGAATATTCGATTGCCTAGAGTATTATTGGGTGCAGCCGTCGGGGCAGCTTTAGCATTAGCTGGGGCGATTTACCAAGGTGTTCTAAGGAATCCGTTAGCAGATCCCTTTATTTTAGGTGTATCATCAGGAGCATCATTTGGAGCGGCTTTAGTTATTGTATTTGGATTGCAGACATTGTGGCTAGGTCAATTCACTCTTCCAGCAGTTGCATTTTTATTCGGCTTTGTAAGTTTACTTGTTGTCTATTTTTTATCACGAGTGAATCAAAAAGTGCGACTTGAGACGATTATATTAGCTGGAGTAGTCGTACAATCGTTTGTCGGAGCTTGTTTGTCATTAGTTTTAGCTTTATCAAACGAACAATTACAGACGATTGTTTTCTGGATGATGGGCAGTCTGGCGCTAACTGACTGGAGTTATAATCAAATTATTTTCCCGATTATTCTAGTTGTCTCGGTTGTATCGTTGTTTTTTATTAAAGAATTAAACATGTTAGGTCTTGGTGAAGAAGCGGCTCATCATAGTGGAGTCTCAGTACAGCGTACAAGATTCCTGCTATTAATTTTAGCTTCCATCGTCACAGGTGCAGCTGTCTCTGTCTCTGGTGCAATTGGATTTGTTGGGTTAGTCGTACCTCACATCATTCGCCTTATGTTTGGTGCAGATTATCGTGTGATTTTGCCATTATCAATTATAGGTGGTGCGATCTTCTTAGTTGGGGCGGATGCAGTAGCCCGCACGATTTTAGCACCACGTGAACTACCACTAGGTGTTATTACGGCTTTCTTAGGTGCACCGTTTTTCGGTTATTTATTAAGGCGTGCTAAACGAGGGTTCTTTTAGGAGGTAAATTCTAATGCTTGAGATCATAAACGTTAGTAAACAAGTTGACGGAAAGCCAATACTTGAAAATATTAATCTCAATGTTCAAAAAGGTAAGTGTATAGGGCTAATTGGTCCTAATGGTGCAGGGAAGTCAACGATTATAAAGTTAATCTCTGCATTAGAAAAGCCAAGTTCAGGCCAGATTAATTTTATGGGAAAAAATGTTCAAGGGTGGTCTGTGAAAAAACTAGCTAAACATATGGCAGTGTTGACGCAAGAAGGTTTAGCACCATATCCGATTACGGTATATGATTCGGTTTTAATGGGACGCTACCCTCATTTAGGTTTTTTTCAAAGGGAAAGTAAGCATGACCATGATTTAGTAAGTAACGTTTTACAGATAACAGGACTTTCTAATTTGCGTGATCAGCTAATCGACACGTTAAGCGGTGGGGAGCGTCAACGCGTTGCGATTGCAAAAGCAATGGTTCAGCAACCTCAGCTTTTATTACTAGATGAACCAACAACCTTCTTGGATATTGGGCATCAGATGAATATATTAAGGTTGGTTCAAGATTGGCAAAAGCGTGAAGGGCTAACTGTCATCATGGTTCTTCACGATCTGAACTTAGCTGCTCAGTTTTGTGATGAATTGGTTTTAATGGACCACGGTAAAATTGTCCGCACTGGTTCCAGTGAACAAATTATAGCCAAAGAGACATTAGAAAACGTTTATCACGCGCATCCAGAAATCGTGAGACATCCTAAAACCAATATTCCCCAAATTTTATTGTAAAAAGCATTCTTAAAACGTAGCTTGTCTAGTATAATGGATACGAGTAACGAAACGAAATGGGGAAGACAGATGATCGAATGGAGAAACCTTTATCGTGGATTAATAATGGGAGCGAGCGATGTAGTTCCAGGTGTAAGTGGTGGGACTATGGCAGTGCTTCTTGGGATTTATGAACGATTTATTGATGCGTTAAACGGAATTTTTACAAGAGAATGGAAAAGGCATTTAGCGTTTTTAATCCCACTAGGTGTGGGGATTGTTGCAGCCATGGTTTCATTAGCTAAAGTCATAAACTGGGCATTTGAAAACTACCCAAATCAAATTCTATTTTTATTCTTAGGATTAATTGCTGGTGTGATTCCATTTTTAGCTAATAAATCAAATTATAAAGAAACGTTTAGTGGGATACATTATGTGATATTAATAATAGCAGCTGCCTTAGTTGGCTCTATGGCACTATTCGGTGAAGGGCCTGCTGAAACGCCAGTTATAACAACTTATAACATGGAAACGTATATAAAATTATTCTTATCAGGCTGGCTTGCTAGCTCTGCTATGATTTTACCGGGAATTAGCGGATCATTCTTGTTGTTGTTAATTGGTATGTACAGTACCTTTACACATGCGCTAGAAAATTTTGTGTTTGAACCACTTATTCCTCTTGGGTTAGGTATTGTGTTTGGGTTACTCATCATGAGTAAGGTTTTAAACTATTTATTTAATAAGTTCTATTATCAAACATATGCCTTAGTGATAGGATTAGTCATAGGTTCAATCTTTGTTGTTTATCCAGGGTATGAATCTGATCTGATGTTAAATATTATGAGTTTAATTTGCCTAATCATAGGTTTACTCGTAGCATATGGCTTAGGAAAAATAGAATACTAAATATGAAAAAACCACCTGCTCGCAGGTGGTTTTATTCTTCAATTAAGATTGTTTTTTCGCTAGTTTTGTAGAAATATTCTCTACTTCCACAAGTTTATTCGCCACATTTATTAATTTATTCTCCAGTTTGAAAAAATTATGGTGTTCTGTAAAGAAAGTGGACACAATTACTCAAAATTTTTTTGATGAGATGATCAACCATCGCAACTTGACATTGAGCCTCTGATTGCGTGCTGTTTAGCC